>SIBH01000001.1 GCA_009695285.1 Pedosphaera sp. | reverse complement strand
CAAACCTCCACGATGCTTTTGCCGCCATCGGCACTCCGCAAGATGCGGATCTTATCTTCAGTAGTGTAGCGTTTCCCTTTCATAGTCTGGTTCCTTTTATGGGCTCCAGACTAACGCTTCAAGTGGCTTGATTTGGCGGGGTCACGTCATTGCCAATGGTGGCATCACGATAAAGTTGGTTCACCTGAGCCCGACCAATGGAGAGATTGGTCATTGGAGGCAATGTAGGCAGCCCTGCTGCTGGTGGGCTCGTGAGCAGAGTTCTGCGGGGAACGGGTTTTGATTCCTTGATGAACATGGCTTACTCAACAGCTTTGAGTTGCGACGCGGCGCCCATTGGAATGCTTACCTCCACGCGCCTCTTCTTGTCCACGTAATGGGAAGAGGTGGTTCGAATGTCCCGGTGCCCGAGGTGTTGGCGGGCCGCTTCGATGCCAAAGTTAGAGGCAACCAGTGAGCCACTTTCCTTCCGCAGCGCGTGAATTGCTTTTTGCTGACGTACCCCCTTGCCGCGCAACCAAGCATTTAGGTCGCGCCAGATACGATCACATCGGTAGTAATCATACGTGGCCGCGATATTGGGCTGCGCACCGGCCAGGACAAACTCCGATGCGCTCTCCTTCTTGAAGCGCCGGAGCACATCGACTGCTTCAACGGAAAGATCTATCGTCCGCTGGCTCTCCTCGGTCTTCGGCTCAAAATGGACTGTCCGACGAACGCTGAGGTGCCTCTGCTTAAGGTCGACCTGCTCCCACATCAGCAAGTCCGCTTCCTTGCGGCGCAGCCCTGCCCAAAGACACAAGAACAGGGCCAAATATTCCTGTGGGCGGGCTTCCCGTAACTCGCGCGCAGCACAGGCTAGCAGCCATTCCGGGTTGATCTCAGAGTGATACCGCGCAGCGCCGGGATCCTTGAGCTTCACGCCCGCAAAAGGATTGGCCGGTAGTTTAACCTTTAATACGGAGGTTACGTCTGGGGTGAAAAGCGCACGGGCACACCGCATGTATGAAGCAGCGGACCGTTCCGCCGACTTACGGGCAACCGGATCACTGCCCGCCTTCGTGACGTAGCGGTTGCGCCAAGCGTTCACATTTTCCGGTGTGAGCGTGTCAAGGGGTTGGCCATCCACCTTGGCCAACCATACTTTTCGCCCTCCGTTGACGTAGTCGTATTTCGCCCGCTTTGCCTTGCCCCTTGCGCCCGCGTCCACCTTGGCAAGATCGGCGACCATCTTGCGCAGCTTCACGGCATACCGGCGCACGGTCATCGGCTTGAGGTGGCTACGCTCTATGACATCCGCGAGAAATTCACCTACGGTGCAAATGTCCGCCTTCACCATCGGGTTCGGCTTGAATTTTGCTAGCGTCAACTCCCAGCCGTTCGCGTCCAGATAGGTGGCGATCTCCTTCGCCTTAATTGCGGCCACACTGGCGTTGGCAGAATCAAGGGCAAATGCCTCGCGCCGGGCGAGGTGTTGCAGGCGGACTGACCACTCCCCCACTTCCTGCCGCACCCCGGCGCGCGTGAATGTTTTGCGGTAAAGGCGGTCTTTCCAGTAATCGACATGGTACCGCGAAGTTGCTGCTTGGCCACTTTGCTTGGCCACTTCTTGGCCACTTTTGATGTCCTGAAATGTTTTCATGTGTCCTCTTGTGGCCCTAACTTACACTGTTATTCTCCTCTGAAGTCAACGACCTAAGTGAGTATTTAAGCGGACAAATGCGTACACGGAATAACAAGGTAAGCAAATAACTGTTAATCACTTGGTCGCTGGTTCGATCCCAGCCCGGGCAGCCATTCATTTTTCGATCCGAACAAAAGCGGGGTGATTAACACTTTTCAGAAGCGGTCTATAAAAAGCTACTTAGGCGTTTAAGTGTTAATCACTCTATGGCCGTTTTTCGGATTTGCCCCCTGTTTTTACCAAATTCGAGGTGATTCCAACGTGATTTTGGCAGCGAGTGATTAACACTCCAGAAATGGGTTTCGATCCCAGAGTGGGGTATCATTCCTCGGCGCAAGCCCAGTTTTTTCGAGCCTTCCCGCTCTACGTAATCCGCATTCCTTTCGCCGGCACCGCTGGCCTCACGGCGACGGACGTGCTCGCCGGCACTGGGACGGCCTGCGCTGCATACTCCGCCTGCATATGCCGGAATAGCCTCCGTTGCTCGCTTTCATCCATGCTCGCGAGTGAGTTGAGGCGTCGGATACTGAAAAAATACACCGCCCTCGGATCACGGAGACGGACGAGTGCATCCTGAATCTCCGGCGCAAGCTTCAGCAGCTTGAAGTAATGGACGAGCGTCGGAGCAACCTCCCCCACTCTTTCGGCCAATTTTCTCAAGCTAAGCTTCGGATCTTTCGTGAGAATCCGTTTCCAAACCCGAGCGCGCACCAACGGATGTTGGGCCTTCCCTACCTGCGTTGCTGGCCCCCGGATGGGCGCGGGGGCAGCCACCTCCTCTCCGCAGCGGAAGGGTGAAAGCACCCTGGCTTGGTTGGATCGTCCTTGCTGCCCCAGCGCGACCTGCACCGTGATCATCATTCCCGACTGCAAGAGTGGCTTGCCCACGCCATCGACAACCATCCGCTCCTCCATGCCTTCGACCAAGCGAGGCACATTGAGCTTGAGCCGCAATTCCATCCGCCGCACGGCCGCGGAACTGGCACTCGGCTCAGCACCCGGGCTCGGATACACCTCAATGCGTTCGAGGAACAGGCCGACCAACGTCTTCTGTTCGTTGGGAGTCAGGCCCTGCAATATCTGGCCGAAGTGCTCAACCGCCTGGCGAACGCGGGCCTCGTCGAGCACACCGCCTTCACAGGCGGCCAATTCCTGATTCATCCGCTCCCGCTTCACCAAGTGCTCCTGCTTTCGGTCCTTCAGGATAGCGATTTCCGAGGCAAGTTCAGTCGCGATTTGTTTTCCGCCCCCCGTGATCGCTTCAACACAATTGCGAATGCGACCGCTGACTTCGCTCAGTTCGCGGTCAACTTCCTTCAATTCGGTTTTGATTCCCTCAATCCGCACCCCTCGTCGGGATTGTGAGCTGCCAACCGAAGCCGCAATGACATCGGGATGGCGACCGAGTTGGCTCAAGAACTGGACGACGGCGCTTTCCAACGAGCCGGCCGCGAGACGGCGAACCGTGCACCGAGCGTCCGCCCGCTCTTTGACCAGATTGCTGCAATAATAATAGCGGTAGTAGCCGCCTGACTCATCCCGGTTTCCGCTCGCGTGCGGCACAAGTGCTCGGTTGCAGCAGCCGCAGTGAACCAGGCCCTTGAGCAGATGAAAATGCTTGTCCTGATCCAGCTTCATTGCCGGCGCGCGCGGGACACACTTAACGACGGCCGCGTTGGCTTCCTCCCAAAGCCGCTCGCTAACGATGGGTTCGTGCCGGCCCTGATACTCCTGGCCGGCATAACGAATGATGCCGCGAAAAATCGGGTTGGCGACCATCACGCGCAGTCCGTCGGAGCGGAAGCGTTTCACGCCTACAACACGTTCGCCTCCTTCCTTGCTTCGATAGATGCGCGACCGGGTGCGCAATCCTTCCCGGTTGAGCGCATCGGCGATCTTCTCGAGCGAGACCAGCTTTGCCGTCTCCTCGAAGACTCGCCGCACCACAGCTGCTTCCTCGGGATGCGGCTGCAAGCTTTGGGTATTCTTGTCGTAAGCATAACCGAACGGAACCGCTCCCCCGTTCCAGTAGCCACGCTTGGCCTGCTGCAGCATCTTCACCTGCGTTTTCTCGGCCGTGTTCTCCCGCTCGTATTGAGAAAAACTCAGCATGAGATTGTTCTTCAACCGACCGGAGGGTGTGGTCTCAGAAATATCCTCGGTCGCACTCTCCAATCGGCAACCGTGCTTCTTGAGAAAACTGCGGAACGGGCCGAACTCATCCACGTTGCGCGACATACGCTCCAACTTGAAAATGAGGATCACTTTCACCCCACCGGCTTCAATATGACGCATCAAACTGCGCAACGCGGGCCTATCCATCGAACTTCCGGAAACAGCCGGGTCCGAGTAGTGAGCTACTTCCGCCCAGCCGAGCGCGGCACACTTCCGAATGTGGTCCTGGCAGATCGCGAGTTGGCTGTCGCATGAGTCAAACCGGCCCCCGACCTGGTTGTCGGTGGAAACGCGCGTATAGACCGCGACAGGAACCGATCCTTCGGGCGGCGATGACTGCTCGGCGGCCGGTTTCATTAATTTCGGGACGGATCGAAGTTGGAAATACGGTAGCCCGCCGCAGTAGTCCGACCACCGGTGGTCTCGACTTGGCTCGCTTCCAGCAACCTCTGGAGCGCCCGGTATGCGCTTGACCGCGAGAGTCCGAGGACCGCGCGCAATTCGGCGGGCGATGCGCCATCGTGCTTGCGAAGGTAGTGGAGGATGCGTTCAGCCGGATTCGTCGCCTCCAAGACCAGCCCGTCGCCAACCATGGTCTTGCCCGTCCGCAATGCCGGCGAACAGGTTATCCCCTTGCTCACCAAGTCGCCGATTAGCCGGACGTGATCCACTTCAGAAGGGGGAGCCAATGGGCGCATATGAGCTTAGGCCGACAGGCGCATCGCCGGTCTCTTCGGCGGCGCCAGACGCACCGTGGGCGAGTGCTTCACTGGCTTTGCCTTCTTGGCGGGCTTAATGGCCGGTTTCTCAGCTGCCGGCACATACTCGTGAGAAACTTCGACCTCATCAGGCGTTGGCTCCGCCGACACATCCGCCGTTATAGACTCCACGTCGTCCTTGGTTTCGGTCGCCTGCTGAGCGGCGGCTTGATTCTTGGTGATGTCGAGGAGATCCACCAACTCTCCCTGCCGTTTGACCAGTTCGCGGTAACTCTCCTCGTGTTCGAAAATCTTTCCGGTCAGCGCAGCTAACTCGGCAACATTGGTCTGGCAGCGCGTAAGCTCCTCCCGGCATCGCATCGCCTGCTCGTCAATGCAGCGGGCCGCGTGTTCGAGCGAACTGATGGAGCCCACCGGCGACGGCGAGACATTGGCGACATACTCCGCCGCGCCGCGCAGCATGACCTTGTCCGGCCAAGTTGACCGGTATTCGAGTTTGAAGCCGGCCATCTCACCCAAGATCACCGTGCCAGTGCGGCCGGCCAGGTGGTCGTCGCGGTGGCCGGCCACGAGATAGACGAGTGCATTGCCGGCCTCCGCACGTTCGGTATAGGTCTTTTTTTCGAGCGTGATCCTGAAATTGTCGCCCTGGGTGTCCTGTCGAGCCGCCAGATCCTTTTCCACTGCGGCCACCTGCCGCTCCAGCCGGGTCACATCCTCCCCCGCCATCCGCAGCCGGTTGCGCGTGCCATACTGCGATTCGCTGTGCTCGGAACGAAGCCGCGACAGCCGCATGACCTCGGCATCCACCTTGGCTTTTTCGATGACCAGTGGGTTGCCCGACGCGATGGCTTTGATTTCGGCGTAAGTGAGCGCAGGCGAGTCCAGGTCCTCGATCTTCCGGGCCATGGTCCGTCCAGTCATTACCTGCCCGATGAATTTGGCCTTGGTTTCGAGGGTCTGCCACATGTAGGCGTCAAAGCTGCCTTCCGTGACGTAGCGGTTTACCCGCACGACCAAGTTTTGGTTGCCCTGCCGCAGGATGCGCCCTTCACGCTGCTCGATGTCGGCCGGCCGCCAGGGGGCATCCAGATGGTGCAACGCAACGAGCTTGGTTTGCGCGTTCGTGCCGGCTCCCATTTTTTGGGTGGACCCCAAAAGGACGCGCACCTTGCCGGCCCGCACGTCCTTGAACAGGGTGAGCTTGGCCGCATCGCCATCGTGATCCTGGATGAAAGCGATTTCCTCGGGGGGCACCCCGCGCGCCACCAGCTTGGCCTTGACGTCCTGATAGACCGAGAAGCCCCGGCCCTCGACTTTGGGCGTGGACAGGTCGCAGAACACCATCTGCGTCAACCGGTCCATGCGGGTCTCCTGCCAGATGGAGAAGATTTCCCGGACTGCCTGGTTGACCTTGCCCTCCGGCGCATCGGCCGCGCGCCCGCGCACCAGCCGCAGATCAAGCGCCGCCTTTCGCCCTTCACCCGTGATCTTGAGCATGTTGTCCACCGAAGGATCGATATGCTCGCGTTTGAGTTTCTCGGCCCGTTTCGCGAGCGAAGCCACAAATTCCTTTAACTCGGGTGTAGAGGGGGCGCGGACGATGCGGGGTTTCCCACCATCGAGCGAGGGAATCGGAAGCTTGAGCATGTCCGCCGTCTGCACGTCGGCCATCTGCCGGAACATCTGCATCAATTCCGGCACGTTCACGAAACGCGCAAACCGGGTGTGCAGCCGGTAGCCGGCACCGTCCGGGGCCAATTCCATTGCGGTCACCGTCTCACCGAACGTGCCCGCCCAGGCATCGAAATGCTGGAGATGATGACGGCGCAGCGAGTCCATCTGCAGGTAGCGCTGCATCGTGAACATTTCCGCCATCGTGTTGGTAACCGGCGTGCCGGTCGCAAAGACCACCCCGCCGCCCCCATTCTGCTTCTGGACGTGCTGCACCTTGAGGAACATGTCGAAGGCCCGCTCCGACGCGGTCTGCGGCAACCCAGCCACCCGTGTCATCTTGGAAATATAGAACAGGTTCTTGAAGGCCTGCGCCTCATCGACGAACAACCGGTCAACGCCAAGTTCTTCAAATGTGAGGGTATCATCCTTCCGGTGCTCCGCCCCGAGCGCCTTGACCCGGCCCTCCAAGCGCTTCTTCGCGCGTTCCAGTTCCTTGACAATCCGGGTGCCGGACGCCGACCCGCCGGTCCGGTTTTTGTGCTCCAGAATGCACAGGACCAATTCGGTGAGCTGTCCGTCGAGAAATTCTTTCCGTGCTTTGGCGGACAAGGGCAGCCGCTCGAAACCTGAATGTGTCACGATGATCGCGTCCCAATTGTTCGTCGCGATGCGGCTCATCAGTTCACGCCGGCGCTGACTCGCGAAATCATCCCGCCCGGCCGCCAGGATGTTCGCCCCGGGATACAGGGCGAGCAGTTCCGTGCTGAACTGGCCCAGCATGTGATTCGGGACGACAAACATGGGCTTCCTCGCCAGTCCGAGCCGCTTCAATTCCATCGCTGCCGCCGCCATCGTGTAGGTCTTGCCCGCGCCGACCACATGCGCGAGCAGGGTGTTGGGCGTTTGCAGGATGCGCCAGACACCCGCTTTCTGGTGCGGGCGCAGCGTGATCGTCGGACTGGCACCCGGCAGCGCGAGGTGGTCACCGTTGAAGGTGCGGAGCCGGAGGTGATTGAACTCGCGATTGTAGAAGGCGACGAGCCGTTCGCGCCGGGCATCGTCCTGCCAGATCCACTCGGCGAAGCGGTCCTTGAGCTTTTGCTGTTTCTCGCGGGCCGCCTCGGTCGCGGACGCATTGACCGTGGCCTTCCCCTCGCTGTCGTAGTCGAAAATCGTCGGGGTGCGGAGATTGAGCGCGTCCTCGATCAGGGCGTGGCCCGCCATGCGCGCGGTGCCCCATTCGCTGCGGTCGGCGACGCCCGTCTTGATGTGCGCATTCACCTCCACCGTCCACAGGCCGACCTGCGCCGCGTGGTGGACGCGCACATCGCCGGGATGGTGGCCGCGCAGAAGTTCGAGACCGAATGCCGCCACGTCTTCCGCTGGAATCCACGCCGCCCCGAGCCGGGCGTCGATTTCCGTGGCCTTCAGGTCGGCCGGTTGGACGTCCTGCAGGGCTTCGACATTAAGGTGGAATCTGGCGTCTTTCGCTGCGGCCTTCTCCGCCGTGACCAGTTTGTGACGGACGTTGCCGGAGAGATAGTCATCGTCGGTTTCCCAGCGCTTGGTTTCCGGGTTGAGAAAGAGCGCCCCCTGCAATTCCGGGAGGAAATCCGCCTCCGCCTTGCCGAGCAGCTTGCCGATATGCCCCAGGTCCACCTTGCCCTTCTCGCTCAGGGTGATGACAAGAGCCTCTTTTGCACCTCCGGCGGCCAGCACCGGCTGGCGGCGCTGGATGGTCCGCTCGCGGAAAATCGCGGTCTTGGTCGCGGTGTCCATGTCGTCGTCGTAGTTCTCCAGCGACAGGAGCAGCGGCAGGTCGGGGTCACCCGCGAACGCGCGGACATTGGCCGACTGCGAGATCGGCCCAAACTGTCCCGTGAAATAGTCGTAGTCCTGGTTGAGCCGGAAGCGCGCGGCCTCGACCTCGGCATCAGGCCGGTTCTCAACCTGGGTGCGCAGGCAGTCGCGCGCCGCGTCGCGCACATAGATCAGGCGCCGGATACGCCGCGCCATCTGCGGAGGCAGTTCCGTCAGGAGCCGCAGTTCATCTCCATCGCGGACCGCGATCCCGCCGCCACCCTCATCGGTCAGGACGTAGGCATTCGGCTTCACGCCCGGTGGGGCCGGGATCGTCTGCCGCATCGCGGCGGCCTGCGCCCCGGTCAACGGCTGATAGATACCCGCCGGCAGTTTCTGCACCGCCTTGGCCAGCGCCTCGCCCAGATCGCGGCCATCGCCGGACAGCCGCACCTCTTCCCGGCCATACATCCCGCGTTCCACCCGCTCCAGCTCACCGAGCATCATTCCGGGATGCGCATGGTAATACTCGTTGAGGAAAATGGGATTCTCGCGCGCGCCCAACGGCCGGCTCTCGCGCCACGGCTGGCCGCCAGGTTTCTCGCCGGGGGCGCGCTTGCGGAGGAACACGATGTCCGTCGTCACCTCGGTGCCGGCGTTCTTCTTGAAGGTGGTATTGGGGAGCCGGATCGCGCCGACGAAATCGCAGGACTTGGCCACGGCTTCGCGCATGTGCGGATACTGTTTGTCGAGCGTGCCCCGCGAGGTGATGAAGGCGACGAGGCCGCCGGGCCGCACCCGCTCCGCTGCCGCGACAAAGAAGTAGTCGTGGATATGAAACTTTCGCGGATTGAGCTTGGGGTCGAACGGCGCGTAGTCGCCGAATGGGACATTGGAAACCACCAGGTCGAAGCGGTTGGTCGGGAGCGTCACGTCCTCGAACGCCTGTGAGTGGATATCCGCATCCGGGTAGAGAGTTTTGGCGAGCCGGGCCGTGAGGCGGTCGATCTCGATGCCGGTCAGGTCCGAGCGGGCTGCCATCGCCTCCGGCATCACGCCGAAGAAGTGCCCGAGACCGCAGGCGGGCTCGAGGACGCGGCCGTGCGTGAAGCCGAGGCGGCTCAGGGCCGCATACATCGCCCGGATGACCGTGGGCGACGTGTAGTGCGCGTTGAGCACCGTGGCGCGCGCTGAACTGAGTTCGTCCGGCTCCAGAAATCCGGCCAGTTCCTCCTGCTCGGCACTCCACTGCGGAGCGTCCTCCGAAGTCGCGAATACCTGCGGCAGGCCGCCCCAGCCGACATACTTGGCGATGACCGCTTTCTCATCGGGCGTCGCCATCCGCGCCTCCGCCTGAATCTGTCGCAGGGTGCTAATGGCTGCGAGATTCTGGCGATACTTCTGCTTCGGGCCGCCCTCACCGATGTGGTCGGCGTCCGTGATCCGGTAGTTGTTCGCGTTCTGAGGGCCTACTTCGAGCGCTCCGGCGGGAGCAGAATATATTTCTCCCGGATCAGCTCCCACGCCTGATCGTGCGCCTGTTGCGGTGTCAGCCCCTGCCGCCGGAATTGCTGGATCAGTCGGTCCATGTCCGCTGCCGTCCGCTCCTGCGCCTCCACCAGCGCCGGCTGGAGACGGTTCTCCGTCTCCAGTTCTTTGACCAGACGCGGGCAATGCTCCCGCCAGTGCTTTTCCGCCATCTGGCCGTAAGAAAGGAGTGCGCTCATGGTGAAGGTGCGCCAGGAAATCGAGCTGGTCGTCTGGGCGGGATAGTGCAGCCATGCGTCATGCCGGTTCAATCGTGATTTGTCGCACCCGGGGACCGGGCCGCACGCCAGCCGAACGCGAGTAATTCACCCGCAGTTCGCAGAGCCGGCCGAGGTCCAACGCAGCGCGAACCTCCGCCAGCTCGCGGCCCTCGATGACGATCTGTTCCTTTCCGGTGCTGATCGTCAGCAGCTCCGGTTCGCCCGCCGCGTGCTCCCACCGTTTGAATTCAGCCGCAGGAAACGTTACCACGCGGTCCCCGAGGGCAAATCGCACCACAAGCGCGGTCTGGCCGTCGGGCGCGATTTCGCCCCAACTCGGCGGCGACGGCCGGACGAGCGGCTTTTTCCCGGGATGCGGTTCGATGCTCATGCGGCGGCGGCCAGGAGCAGCGGAGCGATGCGCGCGGCCCACCGCGCGCGCCACGACCGCCGGGGCGAAGGAGCGGCCTCGGGATCCGGCCCCGTCATTTCGAGGGCGAGCTTGCGGTCGGCGGGCCGCATCATCGCGTCGCGGGCGGCCTCTTTGTCGGAAGTGAAGATCATCTGGCTTTCGCGGAACCGGGAATTGCTGACATACGCCTGCTTCAGGTTGCCACCGGTGATGCCCGCGTCGGCCATGAGCAGGATGCCGCGATCCACCGTCTTGCCCTGTGAGGCGTGCGAGGTGGCCGCGTAGCCATGAGAAAACTCGCGGAACCAGTCCGGCAAACTGCGGCCGTCCTTCAGGACGATGCCGCCATCCGACGCAAAGCCCGCCACCTCGACCAAGTCGCCGTTCCGCACGCCCACCGGCTTGAGGTTGGCGCGCAAGAGCAACCGATCCCCGACGGCGACGGGGGTTTCCTTGGCGAGCCCGACGTTGAACCCGCTGGCTCGGCGGGGGTCGATCTGTCGTTCGTTGCCGTCCGCCTCACGCACCACGAGGAACCGATCCTCGCGGCGAACGACTGTAACGGTGTCGTATTTGGAAAATGCTCCGTAGGCCCGGTGGAAACTGAGCACATCACCGGGCTGGTAGTTCACGACGCGGCGGCGCTCCTCCTGCGTCCATTTCAGGGAATCGACTGTGACGTAAGTGCGTTCGTCCCGGGCGATCAGCGCGGCCGCCCGCAATTGCCGGCGGACCTCGTCCGTGAACTGGTGGATCTCCGACCAGACCGGCGAAATCGCCAGACACGACTTGCCGGAGCGCACCGTGCGCACGTAGTCATCGGCCGCGGCGGCGAACATGGCGGGCAGGTCGCGGACCTCCCGCACGGCGCCGAGCTGGTTGAACAGGTTGAATGCGCCGAAGGCGTCGCCCCGCGCCAGCCGGGCCACCGCTTTGCGGTAGGCCGGGTCCACCTGCCGCCGGATCTCGGTCAATTGAAATACCGGCACCCGGGCAAACTCCTGCAAGCAGCGCAGGGCATCGCCGGCCTCGACGGAACTGTGCTGCTTGATGTCGCCAACCAGCAGGAGGCGGTTGTCGTTGCGGGCGGCGAGTCGGCAGAGTTCGCGCATCTCGCGCACTGAAACGAGTCCGGCCTCGTCCACCAGCAGGACCCGGCCACGGGTGGACCGCTGCAAGGCTTCGCTCACCAGCAGTTGCTGGAGCGTGTCCGCGTCCGCCGTCAGTTCCTGCCGCAGCACTTCCGTGGCCCCCGACGAAGGCGCGCAGCCAAACACTCGTCCGCCGGCCTTTTCAATGCCGGCCACCACCGTCTTTAGGCAGGTCGTCTTCCCGGTCCCCGCGTCACCCTGCAGCATAACCACACCGGAGAAAGAACCGAGGATGTCCCGGACGGCGGCAGCCTGGTCGGCCGCGAGCTTCACACCTCCGGGCACCTTGCCCAGCGCCGCGCGGCGCTTCAGTTGGCCATTGGCCCAACCGGTGAACTCCGCCTCGGCCGCCAAGCCGGCGCGCGAGGCGATTTCGCCGTCGGCGCGGAGCAGCTCGCCGGAGCGTTCCCGGGAGGCCAAGGCCCGCTTCAATCCTTCCAAGGTGACTTGGGCGCGGCCCGCGATGAGGGCTTCGCGCAGGAGCAGCCGGTCATCCACGACCGACTTGCGCTCAAAAACATGAGCCTCCGCCGAAAGGACGGCATCCAAGGGTGCAACCGGAGTGGACGGTGAGGGCCGCCCAGCGGCGGCGGCCACGGTCGCGCGCAATTGGGGCAATTCAGCTCCGGCCTCCTTCAGCCACCCCTTGCGCAGGTCGACCGCGGTCGCGTGCGTCTTCGCCTCGCGGCTTTCGCCGGTGATGGCATGCAGTGCGTCTTGGGTGGTCGCTCCAACCGCCTTGGCCCGTTCGAGGATCGTTCGCCTCCGTTTACTGAACCGCTCGCGCAGCTCTGCCGGGACTCCCTTGAGGTTGAAGCCCAAGCCCCGCACGGCCTCCACGGTGTAGCCCGCGCCCAGCATCCGCTGGGCCAGCTTGTTGTAGCAGACTTCGCGGAAATACCCCTGATGCCGGTAATAAGCCGACGGCTGGACGCCTTTCCAACGGGCCTCCGCCTCATCATAGGTCAGGTTCATGATGCACACATGGGTGTGCAATTGGGGATCGAGGGAACGGCTGGCATCGTGGGTGACAATGGCAGCGACCATGTTGCCTGTGGTCCGGTCGCTGTTCGCGCCGCCCCGCCGGACGCGGGTTGCGGTCGTAGCTTCCATTTCCCGCAAGGTGTCCTTCACGGCCTCCTGCCACCAGCCGCCGATCCGTTGGTCGCCACCCACAAGATAGAGGAGCGACACATCCTTGGGCGGGGAGACCTGCCCGAAAAAGCAAACCCGCCGGTGCGGGCCTTTGTCCCGGATCATCAGCTTCTCCCCGGTCACGGGATGCAATCCCCGGCAGAGATTCTCGAAATGTTCCAACTGGCAGCAGCCCGCCAGGCCCAGCCTTTCCGCCCCGGCACCCATCCAAGTCATTTCCGCCCGACCCTCCTGGGTCAGGTAATCACCCACAGCCATGTGCTCGCGGAAATAATCCACGGCACCTTTCACAACGACACAGGGTTTATCGAATCTGACCATGCCCAACACACTGTCTTAAACCCATACGCTATCCAGCCTAAACGCCAAAATAAGTCTTAGCCGACTTTCAAACCACAATCTGAGTGATCCATCCGGCACAACCAAATCACAGGAATATGAACATAACCCACAGACTGAAACAGGGCGGCACCAGCCGCACCCTCTACCTATACAAGATGGAACACGCCACCCCTAACGTCCGTTAGGAGGATGTCGCTCCGCCACCCACCGGTCACCCACCGGTCGCCCACCGAACACCCACCGATTACTGAGGCAGTCGCCACTTTTGGTTTTACTTAAACCCATACGCCAATATATATATTGGAAATGGATACTACTGAGCTGCACACCCGCCTGATGGACGACGCCCGACGCTATGACCCGACCGCCCACAACCGGAGCCTCTTGGCGCCCTATCGGGACGTGTTACTCCTGTGGCGGGCCAAGTTCATGAGCTACGAACAGATCGCCGCTGCGCTGACCACGCATGGGCTCAAGACCTCTCCGACCGCAATTGGCGTCTTTTGCCGCCGGACCTTGACCAAGTCGGAGATTCTGCGGGAACGTCACCGGCTCGGAACTGAGACGGCCAAAGGACCGGCCGCGACCGCTCCGAGCTCCGGGGGGCTCTTCGCGGTCGCGAACCCGGCGGCTCCGGTGACGCCGGGCAAACGCGGACCAAAGGTTGCCCGCGACGACTACTGACCATGCCGACCAAGCGCATCATCCTCTTTCCCCAAGACAAGGGCGGCATCGGCAAGAGCTTTGTCGCCACTTTGCTCCATGACTACTATGTCGACGCCGGCCTCCGGGTGCGGGCGTTCGACCTCGACCACGCCAATTCCACCTTCTACCGGCTGGTGCCCGGGACCGAGTTCATCAACACCGACGTGGATGCCGACAAGCTCGGGGTTCTCGACCGGATTGTTCATACGCTGCCCGAGACCGACATCGTGTTGGCGGACAACCGGGCCTCCGGCGGCAGCAAGATCCTCGCCTACCTCGATGAAACCCGCCTGCCCGAACTCCAGGAGGAACTCGACTGTGCCATTGTCTTCATCGTGATCGCGACCGACGACAAGGACGCCAACTCGCAGATTGCGGAGCTGCTCGACTCGCATGGCCGGCGGGTGAGCTGGCTTGTGGTCCGCAATCTCCGCGATGGCGAAAGCCTTGACCTGTTCGCCCAGAGCAAGGCGCGGCAACGGCTGGCGGAACTGCAGGCCGTGGAGATCGATGTGCCCTGTCTGGCCGAGGTCACCCGGAACCGGCTCCAGACGGCCAATCTCACCGTGGGCCGCGGGCGGAGCGCGGACGAACTTCACCTCCTCGACCGCTCGCGCTGCATCCGTTTCCACGCCCGGATGCAGGAGGAATTCGGCAAGGCGGGAGCCCTGCTCATCCCATGAAGCCCGAGGACCTGCTCGACCCGGCGGAATTTCCCGACGACCTCAAGTGGGTGGCGGCGCACCACAACCTGCATCCCACCGACCCGGTCTATCTGCTCGTGGCCTGGCATTGGCGGCGGGTGAAGCAATCGGAGGACACGCTCAAAGCCGCCATTGTGGAGTTGAAGGCGGCCCTCGACATCCGCCTTGAGGCGATCACGGAAGCCGCTGAGACCGTGACCGGCGTCAACGAGGCGCTCGCCGGGGTGCAGGATGCGCTCGAGGAGAAGCCCGCCCAGCTGGAGGCGCAGCTTGAGGCCAAGCTCTCTCACCCGTTGGCCAACGCGCTCGCCCAGCTTCACGCCCTGGAGAAATCCCTGACCCCGCTCGCCCGCACCTTCCAGATGTCGCAGCGCCGCCAACTTCTCGCGGCACTCCTCGTGGGCGTAACCTTGGGCGTGCTCTCGGCCGTGATCGTTCTCCTCGCGTGAACCTGCGTTCGGCTGGACTGGTTTTTTCCTGCTTTGCGGTCGCCTTATGGGTGCGGGGCAGTGTTCCGGCCCCCTTGGGCTACTGGCTGCCGGTGCTGGCGGCGAGCGCAGGCGTGTGGCTCTCCTTCTGTGCCGTTGTGGCTGAGTGCGAAAGCAGGAGCGCCGTGGTGCTTCGGTTGTGGGGCCTGGAGTGGACCCGAGACGAAACCTGCTGCCATTTCTTCATCACCGGCGCAACGGGAACGGGCAAGACGGCGCGAGCGGTGGTCCCGATTATGCACGGTCTGCGCTCGACGCTGCCGGACACCGGCGTGCTGGCGGTCGACTCCAAGGGTGCCCTGTGGAAGCCGCTGGCGGCAATGGCCCGCGCATTGGGCCAAGAGGATAGCCTGCGGCTGATCCGGGTGCGGCCGACGCACATTGCCCCGGCCAGATGGACTCCACCCCTGCAGCTCAATATTCTCGGCGACGCCTCGGTGCCGTGGAGCACATATGCCAAGATGATCGTCGATACCGCCACCGCGGCCGGCCAGCGCGGTGGCCAGGCGTTTTTCAAGGAAACGGCCCGCGATGTCATCACCCACGCGATGCACGCGCTCGAACTGGCGGAACTGCCGGTGACGCTCGCCAATGTCCATGACGCCATTTGCATCTCGACCGAGACGGCGCTCCTGCTGGCCCGGCTCGGCGAACAGACGAGCCCGGAGGCGAACGTGGAAAGACAGTATTTCAAGGACTTCGCCGAGCAGCCGCCCGAGCAGAAAAGCGGCACGGTTTCCACGGTCGCCAACTTCCTCCGGCCTTACACGCCGCCCGATATCCGCGCGGTCGTTTGTTCGGTGACGCCCAACTTCACCTTGGCCGAGGTCGATGCCGGCCGGCTCATCTGCCTTTCCGTGCCGCAGACCTATCAGGTGGAACGCCGCTACCTGAACCTTCTCTTCAAACAGCTCTTTTTTCTGCATGCGTTCCGGCGCTTCGACCTGGAGCCGGAGGAAATGCGCCGCCGCAATGTCATCGTGCTGGTGCTCGACGAGGGCCAGAAAACCACGCTCGTGTCCGAGGATGGTTTCTCCGACCATGCGACCGTGGACGAGCTGCGCGAGGCGGGCGTGTGCCTGATCTCCGCCACCCAGACGCCGCTTTCACTTTACGCGGCTTTCGAGACCGAGCGGAAGGCTGATGTGTTCATGGCGAACCTGCGCACGCAGATTCATTTTCGGGCGGCCGACGAGAAGGGCGCGAAGATTCTCTCCGAGAAGATAGGCGGCCGGGAGATCCGCAAATACAGCGGTGGGGTGAGCAGCGGTCGGACTTCTCGAAACTGGCAACCGGCGGACGAGCCGTGGTTCAAGGCAACGGCGTTTCTGTCGCTGGCCGGGGGGAAGGCGGTGGTGCGGCATCCCCGGAGCACGGGGCGGCCGCTGCTCAAAAAACTGCCGTATACGGGATTCACGTTGCCCAATACGATGCGCTCCGGCGAAACTATGCCTGCTATATCTGACGCCTCTTGACATAACGTCAGCTATAACCGACCTTAAGCCAGTGCCCAAAACTGTCACCATTCCTGCTCCCGCCACCAGCGCGCTGCGCCGTCTGGGCCGTGACCTCGCGCTTGCCCGGCGCAAGAGGGGAATCTCGACGGCGGACATGGCGTCGCGACTGTTCGTCAGCCGCGACACGCTTTGGCGGTTGGAACGCGGCGACCCGACGGTCGCCTTGGGCACGCTCGCGACTGCAGCTTTTATCCTGCAGCTGCACGAGCGGCTCGCATTGCTGGCTGCGCCAGCGAGCGACGAGTTGGGGCTGGCCCTGGATGAACGCCGGCTACCGCAGCGCATCCACCGAATCCGGCCATGAACATTGAAGTCCATATCGACTGGCAGCAACGCACGATTTTGGCCGGGCGCCTTTATCCCGCAGACCAGAGCGCCGCAGTGACCTTCGAATACGACCGGGAGTGGCTGGCGCGGCCGGGAGCGTTTGCCATTGATCCCATCGCGCTGCCGCTACGGGCGGGGCAGTATCATGCGCCGGCCTTGTTCGGCGCCATGCAGGATTGCGGTCCCGACCGGTGGGGCCGCGTCCTGATCGAGCGGGCGGTGCGCAAGCGCGTGCTGGAGGCGAAGCCTTACCGGGACCTCGACTATGTGCTCGCACTCGAAGATTTTTCCCGGATCGGTGCCTTGCGTTTCCGGCGGGTGGGTGGCGGGAATTTCCTGGCCGAGGGCGACGGCCGGCTGCCTCCTGTTCTGCGCTTGGGCGCCCTTGTCGCGGCAGCGGACGCGATCCATCACGAGACCGAAACGGCGCAAGACCTGCGTTTCCTCCTGGGGGTGGGTTCCCCGCTCGGCGGCGCCCGCCCGAAGTCCGCCATCGTCCTGCCGGACCTTACCTTGGCGATCGCGAAGTTTCCGAAACCCGATGACACGCGGGACATCGTCGGTGGCGAAATCCTCGCCCTCACCCTGGCCCGCGCAGCGGGCATCACCACGGCCGGTCACCAATTGGTGAAGGCCGCGGACCGGCACGTCGCCGTCATCACGCGGTTCGACCGGGCGGGAGCGGAACGGGTTCCCTTTGTCTCGGCGTCCACCCTGCTGAGTTTGGCACCGGGAGTCGCGGGTTCCTATATCCAATTGGCCGACGGCATCCGCCAGCACGGACATGACGTGTCCGGCGACCTGCGGGAGTTGTGGCGGCGCATGGTCTTTTCGCTCCTCGTCAGCAATCATGACGACCACATGCGTAATCATGGCTTTCTCCTCCGGGCCCCCGGCAAATGGGCGCTCTCGCCAGCCTACGATCTCAACCCGGTGCCGGCGATTGATCGCGTGACTCTCGCCCAAACGGCCATTGAGAACTCGGGGGCCGCGCCTTCGATCGAGGGAGCGTTGGCCGCGGCGCCGCACTTTGACCTCGAGCGGAAGGCCGCCAAAGCCATCCTGCGCGAAGTCATCCAGGCAATCAGTGGTTGGCGCAAAGCGGGCGAACGGCTGCGGCTGGGACGCGGGACGCTGGCGGCCTATGCCACCGCGTTCGACCATCCGCTGATGGCCGAGGCTCAGGCGGTGGGCGCTCACAAGATCGCAGCCCAGGCCTCATTGAAAGCAACGGATGTGGCGCGCAAACAGCCGGGGCTCTTGGCGGTCGCGCGCGCTCCGACACGGACCGTCTCCCGGCCGCGGCGCGGGATTTCACCATAAATGATTTTCGTCTGGGCGCTTGCCGAAGTCCGGCGTGTTCAGAGCGAACTTGCGGATGCAGGTCCGTTTCCGGGCGGCGGACGAAAAGAGGCGAAGATTCTTTCCAAGAAGATGGGCGGTCGGGAATCGAGAACCCGGGCAGGTGACCCAACGGGTTGACCTCCACGCCTGGGCACACCACACACCGCAGCGCGAATTCTTCTGCCCACCTAGTTGCGGCTCGGGTCGGCGGGCGGCCGGTTGCGGCCGACGAACAGGCACGGCGTTTTCTTGGGGACCGGCGCCGCGGCGGTGATGCGGACGGACCTGCGCGCACGACGGAGCGAGACGACGCGACCGGCGGAGCAGGGCCAGCGGATGGAATCGAGGTAGTCGTCGGCGAGACCCGTGGCGTCGCGGTCCCGCAGATTGGATTGGATCAGGGCCAGCGCGTCGGGCGCCTTACGGCCCATGACCCGCCGCAGCAGGCGGACAGCAGTAACAAAGACACGGTAATCGGCCCTCGGCAGGGGCAAGGTCAGTTGAATGTGACAGGGGAGGGGGTGCATGGGGTATCATGGGGTGGGGTTTCGGGGCCGCGTCGGAGGTGGCGCGGAGGTTTTGGCAGGAACAGCCAAGCCTACTCGATGGCGTTTTGCCTGTATCGGACGGAACCGCGAAAAATCCGGCCAGATTCACTTTCGGCGCTGCGACCTGACCTCGCTGGGCGAACACCCCAGCAGCCGGCGTAACCTCCGCGCCATGTGGGTGTCGTCGGAAAATCCGCACAACTCGGCTATTTCCACTTGCTTCCGGTCCGTGGTCTCCAGCAGCTCCTCGGCCTTCGCCACCCGACGGCGCATCACATAGTCGTGGGGGGTCCGGCCCAGGCTTTTCTTGAACAGCCGCCCGAAATGGCAGGCGGTGAATCCGGCGACCCGGCCCAGCGTGACCAGGTCGAGCAGGTTCGCTAGGTGCTCCTCGATGTAGCGCATCACCCGGAGCTGGGCATCGTCCGGCAAACCGCCGCGTTTGTTGCCGGACGCTCCGCCACCGAACATCACCTGCAGGATGTGGGTCCCCAGCACCGTGCCGATGGACTCGACGTAGAGCGCGTTGGCCTTCTGCTTCCCGCGGCACAGCCGCCGGAAGGTTTTCGTCAACTGTCCGATCACGGTATCCCGGCTCGCCAGCTGCTCTAGGGGCATCGGGGCAAACTCGGTGACGTCCCGCCCAAGGGTTTCAAGGACGAAAGCCTGTTCCATGAAGAGCGTCACCATGTCCGCCTCTGCGGGATAGCTTAGGGAATGAGGCATCAGTGCCGGGATGACCCAGACCGCCGGACCCTTCATCGGCAGGTTGTGCCACAACCCGTCCGGTGTCTGCCATTTGATCAGGCACTCCACCGCCTCCAGGATACCAGAAACCTGCGTCTGTTCGTGCGTGTGCTCGCCCCATTCGTTGGGCGGGTGGCGGTCGTAGTAGACGCTGACGCCGCGTCCGGGGAACAGGCTGCGGCGATACCCGTTGGCGGCCGGAGGCAAAATGAGGGGAGTGGGCGCGGGTTGATTCGCGCACCAGTGGGTAGGAGCGTCGGTCATTCGGTTTGCAAATGCCAGCGCGGCCCAGCGCGGGCATTTTAGATACAATACCGAACGGAACCGTCGCCTGTATCGGCTGCGACCGTTAAAAAATCGGCTGGAGACGTTTTGAAAATGACCGGTCCCGCCGGGCGGAGCGAAACGCCCAGTCGGGTGGTCAGGTTTTCTGAAGAAGCGCCTAGCCGACAGCCGCACCCTGCGATGGAAGGGCGGCGATGGTTCGACCGGCAAACATGGCTCGTGGTTTGCAGCATGGTGTCAGTCAGTGAACAACGTCTGGTCCGGCAGGCGTTTCGCAGTGCAGGCAATCACAGACTCTCGGCCAATTCGATTTTCTGAACGTCTGGAAGGCCCTGCAACCGCTCCAACAGAACGGGCAAGGCATTGGGGTGCTCAGCGGGCGTAGGCGAAAACTTCTTCGATCAGTGAAGGTTCGATAACCGAGAAGCTGCCCAGTGACGATTTTCCAAAACAAGCCGCGCTGTTGGTCTCCTGGCCCGCGCCCCGCTATGCTTGGCGCGTGGGTTCATTTTCGCTCGATCACAAGGCGACGCGCGCCCAGGTCCATGACCACTTCGCCGCCCGCGCCTCCGCAGCGGAACAGTTCGCGCACCACGGCGTCCTGCAGCTGACGCTCGACCGTCTTGCGCAGGGGACGCGCGCCAAGCTGCGGGTGGAATCCCTCCCGCACCAGAAACTCCAAAGCCTCACGGGAAACCTGGAGGTCATAGCCCAGCCCGCGCAGGCGGTCCGTCTCATTCCGCACGACCAAGCCGCAAATCTCCCGCTGCGCGTCGGGCGAAAGCAAAGCGAAGACGAGTGTCTCGTCAATGCGGGCGACAAATTCCGGCCGGAGGTTTTGCACCACCCGGCGCAACACGGCCTGCTCGACACTCGCAAACTTGGACCGCCCCATTCGCATCGCCTCCGCGCCGCCGATGTTGGAGGCGAAACCGACATAGTGATCGTGGAAAGAGACCGTCTCCCCGGTGGCCAGAGTGACCCGACCGTTCCAGAGGATCTGCAGGAACAGATCCATCACGAGCGGATAGGCTTTCTCCAGTTCATCGAACAGAAGTCCGCCGCGTGGACGGGTCCGGAGCGCCCGGCCCAGCAGTCCCGCATCATCCCGATCAGCGCCAATCAGCTTGGTGACGGCAGACTTGTCCTGATACTCCGACATGTCGAAGACGGTGAGATGACCGGGACCGAAGGTGTGATCGATTGCGCAGGTGAAAGTCTCGGTCTTGCCGGACCCGGTCGGGCCGACCAGCAGAAACGAGCCCCGCGGACGGGTGGGGTCGGTGACCCCGAGTTCGCCGCGGGCAAACGCGGCGGCGACCCGGGGCAGAACATGATCCTGCGCGATGATGTGATGGCGCAGGTGCGCTTCGAGGCCGCGCAGGTGGGCGATGCGGGCCGGGTCAGCCATGGGCTCCGGCCTTTCGGGCCAGCCGGATTTTGGACAGGCCACGGGGCTTGTTGGGGAAGTCCGCAAGGAATTTCCTAACGGCCGGTTCCAGCGCCTTCCCGGCGGGTGCGGCCCGGAGAATGGCCCGAACCACGAAGGCGCGGGTGGCGATGATCCTGGCCTTGGCGAGATGGGCCACCACCCCATCGAGTTTCCGCACATCATCCCTGGGCAAATCAACCGTCGGGTGGTCGCAGATTGATTCCTTCTCGGGCGCGGCGTGCCCCAGCGCGTATTCGCCGGCGAGGCCCACGGCGCGGGCAATCATTTCGCCGGGCGGGGTGAGGTGGATCAGCGCGCGGAGCACCGTGGCGCTGCGCACTTTGACGCCGGCCTTCTTCAGTGCCGACACGCGGTCGGCGAGCGTGGTCATGTCCGCGGCATAAAAGGAAAAGCTCACCTTGATCGGCTTCGTTTCGTCCATGCTTTTCTAAATCCCATACGTTTTGTTTTGACAAGCGCCAATATTCGTATGGGTTTTAGAAAATGACTCCTCTCCTCTTTCGCCTTTCCGCCCTCACCGCGCTCTCGCAGGGCCGGCCGGTCATCGCCCAACTCCAGCAACTCAAGGAGGGTTTTGGCACCGCCCTGGTGCTGATTTTCATGATCGGATTTTTCTGGGGTGTCATGAAAATCTGGTCCGGAGCGAACGCGATCTCCAAGGGGGATAGCGAGGGCAAGGCCGGCATCCTGGCGGGGATCATTATCGCGGCGGCCGCAGCTATCATGGGCGCCCTGTTTACCATCTTCGGGATGCAGGATGCGGTGATCACCCCCCGATTCTAGCCATGAGCGACCTGCGTTTCACCGACACCAATGCGGCGGACGACTCCGCCGGACGAGTCTTCGGACTGGACGGAAACCTCTATCTGCCCGTGGTCTTCGGGCTGGTGGCGGGCGTCCTGATGTTTGCCGGCCTCGGGTTTGCCGGAGCCGGTTACCCGCTGGCCGGGGCGGTGGCCGCAATCCCGGCGGGCGGATCATTAGTATGGGTTTTAGGACTGCGCCAAGGCAAGCCGGCGGGCTATGACCGGGACAAGCTGGACCAACTTCTTGGCGGGGCCGACTTCTCGAAAGAAGCCTCTTCTATCACCCATACGAAAACGCACGCCACGGCCCCCGACGGGCGTTTCGTCGAGGGAATGCTGGTCTTCGGGTCGCCCGAACGCGGCGGTGCGGTCGCGAAAGGCTTCCGCCTGGAACCGCCCGATCTCCGGGGGGCCAGCTTCGAGCGCCTGAACGTCTTCCAGGACCAAGTGCGAGCGCTGCTCGCCTTGGTGTCTCCCGGCCGGCGGCTGCAGGTCCAGTGGTGGCCGGATTCAGACTACCGGCAGGCGCTGCTCGACTACCACGCGCGAACCCAGGAAGTGACCGACCCGGTCGTCCGCGCGGTGCGCAACGGGCGTTTCACCCGCTATTGGCCGCGGGTCCTGAACGGCGGCCTCCGCCGCGAGCATCTGGCCGTGTTTCTCTCCATCGAGGTCGACGCCTACGCCGGCAACTTCCGCACCACGGACAGCCTCGGCGACCACTACGGTGCCGTGCTGCAGGAACTGGCGGGGCAGTTCGAGGAATTCGCGGGCACGCTGCGCACCGCCTTCGGACCGGAGACGCCGGTGCATCCGATGGATGACCTCGAACACCGCGCCTGCTTGCGCCGCTTTCTCAACCCGAGCCTCGCCCGCCGGACGGCCGCCGACCCCGCCGACCTGTTCGACCCGGCGCTGACGATCCAGGAGAACTGCTGGCACAGCGAAGGCGTCGGCCAGCCCGGCGGCGGCTTCGTGCTCGACGGACACTACCATGCCGTGCTGGCACTCAGCCGTTGGCCCCAACGCACCAGACCCGGAATCGTCACCCATCTGACCGGGCTGCCGTTCCTCGACTACTGCCTCACCGTCAATGTCACGCCCATCGCCGGCCGGCAGGAGATTAACCGGGAGGAGCAGGCGGCCGAGCGACTCCGCGGCGAATACGCCGAAAAACCGCGCGCCTCGCTCTTGGTCGCGTTGAGGAAAAAGGAGCGCAAGGTGGAGGCGCTCTCCGGCGGGTTCGCCCGGCCGTTCCATGTGACCTACCTCGTGCGGGTGTGGGCGCCGACACCGGAGGCGCTGCGCGAAAAGGTCGCCGCGGTGCAGGCGGCGGTCAACGCGATGGACGGCGCGCAGTATTTCGAGTGCGCGCTGCCCACCACCGCCAAGAAGCTCTTCTTCGCCTCGTGGCCCGGCTGGATGCATTCGTCCTATCATCACCGGGAACTGTATGCCGAGGACACCTACCTGGCGGATGTCCTCCCCTTTTCGGCGACCTTTACCGGGGCCTTGGCCAATGCCGAAGCACTCTATGACGGCAGCCACGGCAACCTGGTCGGGGTTAGCACAGAGGTCGGCGGTTCGCCCCAGCATACCGTGCTCCTCGGCATGACCGGGGCCGGCAAGTCGGCGTTCATCGAGGACCTGCTCTATCAGACGGCGGATCATTTCGCCCACACCCTGCTCATCGAGGAGGGTTTTTCCTACAAGCGTTTCACCGAGTCGCAGGGCGAGACCCCCATCGTGATCCACCCGGATGCGGCGCTCACGCTCAACTACCTCGACACCCAGCGGCTGCCGCTGACCCAACTCCACCTCGCCACCGCCGTCGCCCTGTTGGCGCGGATGATCGGCGTCCCTGATAATCCCGAGCAACTGGCGTTGCGGCAGGCCCAGCTCACCCAATACCTCCACCAGCTCTACCGGGACACCTTCACCGATTGGGCGCGCCGCAATCCGGTTCAGGCCGACGAAATGCGCCGGCTGGCCTGCGCCGTCCACGGCTGGCGGGCCAAGATGCCGAGCGGCGCAACGCCCCTGGAGGCGTTCGTCGATCTGCGGGACCGCCGGGCCGCAAAGCAGGACGAAGCCCTTGCACTCGTGGCGGGCCTGACCGAGGAGGCAATCACGCGCTTCGCGCAGGACCCGACCACCGAACGGCTCGTGGCGCAGACCGCGTGCGCCTTTTATGCACCGGAAGATTTCCCGACACACAGCGCGCTCGTGGAATTGCTCGCCTACGCGCGGCTGCCGGAGCACGGCAAGGAGGAGATTGACCGGCTGGCGACCCTCCTCCGGGCATGGACTGCCGAGGGGCAATACGGCCGGCTCTTCGACGGCGTCACCAACGTGTCGCTCCAGCGGAAGATCGCGCATTTCGAGCTTGGCCTCATCCCCGAGCAGGCCGTGGAACTGAAAACGGCGGCGGGGTTGCTCATCAGCGGGCTCGGTCGCCAACATATCCTGGCCCTCCCGCGTAAGCAGCGGAAACGGATCCTGTTCGAGGAGCTCGCCCGGTTCCTCGACACCCCAGGCGGCGAGCAAATCGTCGCCGAAAGCTACGCCCAGCTCCGCAAGCACAACTGCTGGGCCGTGTCCGTCATCCAGCAATACGCGCGGTTCAAGGCTTCGCGCGTCCGGTCGGCTGTCATCGGCAACGCAAAACAGTTTTTCCTCATGCGTCAGAGCGACCGGGGAGACCTGGCCGACATCGCCCGCGATCTGCCGCTGCCGGAGACGGCCCTCGACGCCATCCAGCGTTATCCGATGCCGGAGCAACTGCCGGCGGACCGGCGCCACTCATCCCTTTGCTACTTCACCCCCACCGCGCAGCCGCCGCAATGCGGCACCCTGCGCCACTTCCAGGAGGAGCCATGCGCCCCCGCTGCCTGATCGTTGCTCTCTGCCTGACGCTCACCGGCTGCGCCACGCCCGCCGGCCGTGAGGCTGCGGCCGAGGCGCGCGGCTACGAGCGCGGCTACCGGCAGGCGGTGAAGGAGCAGTATTGGATCATCCAAAACCAGCAGCGCCGGCCGGTGCCACCGGAAGCGCCCAACCCCAAAACCCCATGAGACTCCTGATTCTTTTCGTCATTCTTACCGCGCCTCTGTGCGCCCAGTGGATCGTCAACGACCCCGTCAACACGGCGGTGAATTCCGCGGTGCAGGCGGGTCAGGTCGCCAACCATATCGCGATTCTGAAGCAATGGGCGGAGCAGATCGAGAAACTGAACCGGCAGCTCCGCCAGCTCGAGGAACAGCTCACCGTGCAGCAACGCATCCGCGATGTCATGGGCGACCCGAGCGCCGCCGGCGCCGGCATGGTGCTGCGCGGCCTCGGCGCCGACAACCTCGCCCGCAGTTATGGGGAGACGCTGTCGGCCGTGCGCCGGCTTTCCAACGCCATCGACTCGTTGCGCCGCACCTCGGACGGAATCTACCGCCAGCTCGACGACCGCACGGTGCTCGGACGCGACTTCGTCCGGCAGGAGCCGCTCTACCGGCGTTACGCGGCCGTTGAACGGCAGGCCGACAATCTGGCGGCGGTCCACGCGGAAACCGGCATGCGGGGCGCGGCCTTGCAGGCCGACCTGGGCGCCACTTTGGAACAGCTCCGCTCCGCCGGCACACAGGCCGAAGTGGACAAGCTGAACGCGAAAATCGCGGCGCTGAACGGCCAGCTCGCCCACGTCGATGCGCAGCGGCGCGATGAGGCCGACAAACTCCGTGCACAGCAGATCCTCAATGAGAACCAGGCGGCCAAGGAGCGGCAGGATTTTTTGGAAAAGCAGATCGCGGAAGAGCAGCAGACCCTGGCGGTCGTCGGGGCCTGGCAACAGTCCGTGAAGGTGACGCCGACCACCTACACCCGGCCATGAAGCGGATGATTCTCTATATCCTAGTTTCTGTCGCGGGCCTGACGGTGTGCGGGCTGCTCGTGCTCCGGCACGCCTGCCGGACCGCTCCTTTGATGCCGCCGACTTCTGACCTGCCGGCCCCGCCGCCGCGCCACCTGCAACCGGTCGACCGCTGGCAGGGCGGCATCGGGGTCGATACCCGCACCGATTACCAGCCGGACCCGGCGGCGACGGAACGCCTGATGGTGAAGCTCCGGCAGGAGGAACTGCGGCAACGTCCGCTGGAGGGACGCAACTAAATGGAAAACTTCGCTCCAGGACTGCGCGAGAGCATCCTCTCGCTGACCAACACGCTGCGCGTGATCGTGTATTTCGTGTGCGTCGCCGGACTCGTGCTGCAAATTCAGCAGGCGCGTGCGGACATCGAAGGTCTGGCCCGGCCGATCATCCGGGCGATGGTCGTGGTCGGGCTGGTGGCAACCCTGCCATATTGGTTCGGTTTTACCGAGAAGGTGTTCCTCTCGGTCGCGAATACGGTGCAGGAGGGTTATACCGACCACCCGATGCAGACCGCCGCCAAGCTGCGCAGCACGGCAAGCGGCAGCGGCACCGAGTTCAGCCTGCGGAGGATCGGCGAATCGCTCTACCAGGCGTTTCTCCACGCCTCGATGCAACTCGTCGTTCTCATCGCGAGCGTCCTGCAGGTCCCTTTCCTGATCCTCCAGTATATTTTCAAGCTTCTCTGCTACCTGTTTCTGCCGGTCGCGCTTTCGCTCTACATGATCCCGTCGCAGGCGCAGCTCGCAACGCGCTATATCCAGCAGACCCTGGCCGTCCTGGCGTGGCCGGTCGGCTTCGCGGTGACCGAGCTGGTCGCCTACCACCTGCTCACCGCCTACACGAACAACCTCGCCGTGGCCTATGACCTCACTCCCGGCGAAATCGACGCGGCGTCATTCGCGAGCCTGCTCGGCGGGTTGCTCGCAGCACTTTGGCTCATCATCGGCACCATCGCCACGCCCTTCCTCATGCAGGGTCTCATTTGCTCCGGTTCACCCGTATCCGGCGGCGGCGGGGCCGCACTCCAACAGCTCTACACCCTCCAGCAAGTCGCCTACATGGTGAAGACCGTGAAGTCAGCCGGACTTGCCGCGCCCGCGCTGGCCGCTTCGACCGCCGCGAAGGCCGCGGGTAGTTCCGGCGGCGTTGGGGGGATGCCGCCACCCGCGCCTCCAGCCCCGCCGCCGCCGGCCCCAGCTCCGGCCGCGCCTTCCGATCCCGCCGGGGACCAGCGCGCGTCCGCCGCCCTCGCCATGGC
The DNA here is from genome assembly GCA_009695285.1 of Pedosphaera sp. Classification (GTDB taxonomy): domain Bacteria; phylum Verrucomicrobiota; class Verrucomicrobiia; order Limisphaerales; family SIBH01; genus SIBH01. Next base: position 51,889 of record SIBH01000001.1, on the reverse strand, counting down.
GCAGCTACCCGCCCCGCAAACCTCAATCTGACCAGCCATGACCACTCTTCGCGAAACCGTTGCTCCCCACGTTCGGCCCGATCCCGCCAGCCGGCCCCGTCGCCCGTGGCGGCCCCTCGAACTTTTTGCCGACCATGCGATGGCCGCACGCCTGTGGTGCATGGTAGCGATCATCGCTGTGGGTTTTTGCGTGGTGCAGCCCTTCCTCGTCATCCGCGCCTACCGCGAACGCGAGCGGGTGGTGGTGCTCGACCCGAGCGGCACCTTCCATATCAGCCCGCTGCTCGGCTTCGAGGAAGCGACCAAGCTCCACGAGCAGCAGGCGCTGCTGGCGTGTCTCGCCTTGTTCCAGCGCAACCCGGCCGGTTTCGATTTCCCGGAACTCCTCGACCGGCTCTTCCTGCCGGAGGCCGCCAAGAAGGCCCGCGCCGATGCGGCCACAAGCGCGGAGGAGTTCGCCGCGAAGTCGCTCCACCAGAAGCCGGAGGTACTGAAGCTCACCGTGCTCGAAACCCGCGAGAACATGATCCTCGTGCAGGCCGAGGGCCAGTTGATCCGCACCGGCATCGTCGGCGGTCAGACTTTTGGCGAAGCACCCACTTTCACCGTGCGTTTCCAATTCGCGCGCAACCCCAACCTGGCGGCCAACGGCCGATACCCCCTCGCAGTATGGACCTTCGACGTATCGCAATGATCATGGTGCAGGCCCTCCTGATAGCGGGTGTCGACGGAGCCGAAATCAAGTGTTACCCGCTCGATGAGCGCTCGGTTTATACCGTCCGTTTGAGCCAGGACGAACCGACCACCTGTGTCTTTCCCGGTGGACTCAAAGCGCTGGTCGGCGCAAACGTTTCTGCCAAGGCGGAGGACCATCCCGGCATCCTGCTCTCGCACGAGGCCGGCACGGAATATTTCTCACTGCGGTCGCTCAAGGAAGGCGCGACGGGAGCGTTGAACATCGTCTTCCGTGGCCGGGTCTTTGCCCTCGCATTCACCACCGGAGCCGAACCCGACCGGGCTGTCGTCTTCCTCGATGAACCCGTGACCGGCGTGAAGGGCCGCCCGCCCACGCTCGAGACGCTCCGCGGGTGTTTGGAGCGCGCGAAGCAGCTCGACCGTCAGGCGGTGCAGTATCCCGGCATGAGTTCTTCGCTGGAACGCGCCCAGCCGGGTAATTCGACACTCTACCGCGCATTCACCGCCACCGTCGAATCAGTCGTCCGCTTCGATGCCGAGGATGTGCTCGTATTGCGCGTGCGGCTGGAGAGCACGCTCGATGTGGCCGTGCCGTATGACCCGGAGGGTCTCGCCATCCGACTCGGCCGGGAATTCTTCCCGGCGGCACTTGCGGATGCGTCCGGCTCCATTCCCCCCAAGGCAACCACCTGCATCTATCTGGTGATCGCGGGCGGTCCGGGCGGCGGCCGGGCCAATCTCTCCGTGCGAGAAAAGTTCAGCGTCATCGTGCCCCACCCATGAAATTCGATCGCGATTTCTTCACGTCACCCACCGGCCAGGTGCTGCTGGTCGGCGCGGTGCTCCTGCTCGGGGTCCTCGCGGTGCGCTGGCAGCACCAGCCGCAACCGGTCCCGGCGCTGCCCGCCGCGAAACCGATGCCAGCGGTGACGCTGCCCAGAACGCTCACCCGTGATGTCGCGCGGTTTACCAAGCCGCCCGCCATCGCGCCGGCCACTCTCCCGACTGGGGCAACAGGCGCTCCCGGCGCGGCCCAAACGCCGCGCGAGCTGCCCCTGATGCTCTTTTCCGCCCTGCGTGAAGCTTCGCAAATCTCCGTGCTACCGTCCGCCCCCTACGGCCGGCTCATCCCTTGCGAAACGATCGTCGCCCTCGAGTCCAACCGGCTCGAAACCCCGATCATCGGGCTCGTGACCGAGGATGTCTGGCACAATGGCCGGCTCGTGATCCCGGCGGGCGCAGAGGTCCACGGTCGCGCCTCGCTCGACCGCGCGCGCGAACGGATCGCCGCCCAGGGCGCCTGGCGGATCGTCTGGCGCACGCCCGACGGCGACAACGGCACCGAGCTTCTAACGGACGGCATCGTGCTCGATCGGGAATTCGACGCGGCGACAAAAAGCTGGGGCGAACACGACGGCTCCGCCGGCCTGCGCGGCCAGGTGGTCAGGACGGACAGTGACCGCGAGCTGAAGCTTTTTGCCGCCACATTTCTCGTGACCGCCACCGCCGCTTTGCAGGACACGCGTCCCACCGCCGGTCTGCTCGGCGAATCGTCAGTGCCCACGACGACCGCGCGCAACGCGGTCCTCGCCGGCACGGGGGCGGTCCTCCGCGAGTATGCACAGGCGATCCGCGAATCAATCGCCCGCGACGGCTTCTACCTCCGCGTGCCCGCCGGGAAACCCTTCTACCTCTACCTCACCGAAACCCTCGACCGGAGCCAGGCCCGGCGCAGCGCCGCCGTCGCGCAAACCACCGCTCCCTCCCGCCCATGAAACACCTGCTTATCTTGCTCACTCTCGGACTCGCCGGCTGCCAAGCCGTCACCCCCGCCCCCGCGTTGCCGGTGCCAGCGAAGCCCACACCGAACCCCCGGCCCGTGACAACCATGCCACTCGCACCGCTGAACCCTGCGCTGGAACTGAAGATCCGCCAACAGGCGCAGTATATCGAGGCGCTCCTCAGCCAGAATGACGCGCTTGCGGCCAAGTTCATCGCATCCCCAGCCACACCGGCCGGGCCGGCCGTCGCCGTCATGGCACCGGAGCCGTCACCCCCGCCCAATCCTCCGCCCGTGCCCCCGCCGGCCCAAGCTGCCTCTGTCGAGCCAACCCTGATGCCGAATGCGGACGGCGTCATCGACCTCGCCGCAGTCACGGCCGATACCAAGCCGGGCGAGCCGGTAAATCCGTTTGCCGTTCGCATCGCGTCAGCGGAGTCGGTCCGCGAGGTCACGTTGCACGTATCCGGCATCCTGGCCGGCGCGGTGCCATGCGCGATCATCAACGACCGGCCTGTGCAAGCCGGGGAGACAGTCGAGTCGCTGCTGCTCGAACGAATCGAACCCGACGCCGTCTGGCTGCGCTTCGCCGGACACCGGCTGCGTCTGCCGGCCTCGGAAAAACCCGCCCGCGTGCGACTCCCGCTCTGACATGCCCGCCTTCGCCGTCAACATCATCGACCGGGCGGGAGTCCGCCGCTCGCTCCGGGAGGCCGCTCCCGACGAGGCGCAGCTGCGCGCAAAACTGCGCGCCCAAGACCTTTGGCCCGTCCGAATCCGCCCGGTGTCATCCGGCCGAAAACTCGCCCGGCTCAAGCTGGCCACCGGAGATTTTGTGCCGCTCCTCCACCAGTTGGAGATGCAGCTCCGCGCGGGCGTGACGGCCGACGTGGCGCTCGCGCAACTGGCCGAGGACTCACCGAAGGGGCCGATGCAGACCATGCTCACCCACATCCATGACCAAGTGGCGCAGGGCCGGCCGATCCACGAGGCGTGCCGGTTCTTTGTCCGGCAGTTCCCGCCTCATCTGGCCGCAGTCATTGCCGCCGGAGAAGCCTCGGCGCAACTGCCGGAGTCGCTCAAGGCCCTCGCTGAACATCTCACCAACGCCGAAGATATCCGCCGGACGGCCAAGCGGGCGCTGATCTATCCCCTGATCGTGCTCGTCGCCGTGTCGGGTCTCATTGTTTTCCTGCTCGGCGGCGTGGTGCCGAAGTTCGCGGAGATTTTCCTGTCAATGCACCTGACCCTGCCGGCCCTCACCATGGGGCTCATTCGCGTCAGCGAAATCGTGCGGACCGGCTGGCCGGGGCTGACCGTCGCAGCGGCCGGACTGGCGGTGTTTGCCGCGTTCGCCGCGCGCACCCCCAAGCTCCGCTACCTGCGCGATGCGGCGCTCCTGCGCGTCCCGGTCCTGGGCGAGACGATCCGTTGCCTCGCCACGGCGCGGTTCGCCTCGCACTGCCGGCTGCTGCACGAGGCGGGGGTGGCGCTCCTCGACACCCTGGCCACCGGCGCCGAGTTGATGAACCACGCCGTGCTCGCGCGGGACCTGCTCGCCGCCCGCGAAGGCGTCGCGGTCGGCCAGCCGCTCTACGCCTCGCTGCCGAAGGACCACGCCTTCCCCGGATTCATCATTCCGGCGCTCAAGTCGGGCGAGACGACCGGGCAGCTCGGCCTCGCGCTGCGTCACATCGAAGCCTACGCCGCGCGTCGGGCGCGCGAGCGCCTCGCCACCGCACTGGCGCTCCTGGAGCCGATGCTCCTCGCCGGACTCACCGCCATCGTGGGGCTCATGGCCCTCTCGTTCTTCCTCCCGCTCTTCTCGCTCCTGGGCGGGATCAACACCCGCTGACCATGATGCTCCATTCTTACCTGACCGGAAACTCCGCGTTGCGGACCCACGGGCTCCGTGCGCTGCGTGGTTTCTCGCTGCTCGAAATCGTCCTCGTCCTCTTTGTCCTCGGCCTGCTCGCCGCCACCATTGCGCCCTCGCTCCGGGAGGTAATCGAACGCGGCAGACGTGACGCCGAGGCCAAGTCACTGGATGAGCTGGCCGTCGCCATCGCCTCCACCTTCGACGCGACCGACCTCACGAACGACAACGTCGCGGCACTCCCCGGCACCATCGGAACGAGCGATACCGCGACCCGGTTTTCCTCGTCCACGAACGCCACCTCCGCCACGACCGCCGCCGCCGACTGGTTTGCGAAGATCGCCCGTGCCCGGGGTGTATCCCCGCAGATTGGCGTGGCACCCACCACCACCGCACAGCCGGCCTTGGGGCAGATCACCTACAATCAAACGGGGAATCCGCGGCTGCTCTTCGCGGGACCGTCCGAGGCCGGACGGCAGCGCTTTCTGCTCGTCAGTCTGACCGCACGGTCGGAACAGCTCGCGCTGCCCGCCTACGAGACATCCGCCGCCTGGTTCGACGCACTGTGGAACAGTGACTGGGAAAGCCGGACCGCCCAGCCACCGGCCTATTGGACAGGCAAACTGACTCCGACGCAGCTTGACGCCTGGACGCAGGGCAGCGGCGGGCTGACCCAGATTTACCGGCTCTGCGTCCGCCGCATCGTGCTGCCGAAGTTCACCGTCACGGTGAACGACAATCACGCGACCGACTCGGCCTTCGTTTCATTCAACAACGTCTCGCCCTCCTTCACCGCCGCCGCGAATTCCGGGGCGAACGTGACGCCCGAAATCCTCGGCGGGCGCCTCATCACCATCCACCGCGGGACCAGCCTGCCGGGCGTCGAGGCGCTCCGGTTCCGGCTCCGCGAAAACGCCACCATCACCGTCCAATGAAAACCCTCCCCTTCCTCATTGCTTTTCTGAGTCTGCTTTCCGGCACGGAGGCGCAAGACTACGGGCCGTTCCAAGTCGGGCCGAACGGCGGGTCAGTGACCTTCGAGGTTTTGACTGACACCGGCCGGTTGCTGCTTGATCCGGTCTCCACCGGCGGCGGCACGGGAGGTCGCAACTACAGTTACATGACCGGCGCCAACGGCGCATGGATCCAGACCGGGCCTGGCAGTGAATACGTCAACTTCAGCGGGATCTCCGGCAGCACCCACGTCGCCACGCTTTACTACTGGGTGTCGGTGAGCGAGGACGGGAGCTGGGGGTATCTGGACACGCTCTTGGTGTATGTGAACGTGGCATCGCCTTTGAGCTACACGCTTACCGCCTCCGCCAACGGATCCGGTTCGGTAAATGGCGGTGGGACTTACCCAGCGGGCAAGACGGTGACCGTATCAGCCACGCCGGGCGCCGGGTATTACTTCGCCGGCTGGCAAGGTGAGCTCAGCGGTGCCGTAAATCCGGCGACGATCACCTTGGATGCGGACATGAGCGTCACGGCCGTCTTCCAGCCGATTCCCAATACGCCGCCGACTGTGACGCTGGTCGCGCCCGGCGCGCAGACCATCACCGCCGGCACCACGCTGACCATCACGAGTCACACCACCGACCCCGACGGCAATATCACGGCGCACAATCTGGACATCCAGCGGCCAGCGGGTGACTGGAATTTCCAAGGCGGGTTCGCCACCGGCGCACCGTATCAGGGCGGTCCCGTGGGCAGCGGCGCGGATTCGACGCGCACCGCCGGTTTCACCTTCAGCGAAGCCGGCACCTACTATGTGCGCAGCGCGGCGAATGACGGCAGCGGCTGGGTGCAATCGGTCACGGTCGCCATCACGGTCGTCGCCCCACCGCCGGTGGAGTATGTGCTGATCACGAGCGCGAGCTCGGGTGGGGCCGTCTCACCCGGCGGAAACTACAGCGCCGGGGCAATCGTGACCGTCACCGCAACCCCGGATACCACCCACGATTTTGCCGGTTGGAGCGGTGATGCGGCGGGCACCGGCAATCCGATTAGTATCGCTCTTGATCGCAACAAATCGGTGCAGGCCAGCTTCACCCCCAAACTCTACGCACTCACCACCAGCGCAACTGCAGGCGGGAACGTCACCCCCGGCGGCAGCTATGTCTACGGCACCAGCGTAACCGTCTCGGCGGCACCGGATGCCACGCATCGCTTTATCGGCTGGGCCGGCGACGCCTCCGGCACCGCGCTAAGCATTCTCGTGACCCTCACGGGCTCCCAGAATGTCCAGGCCGTCTTTACCAGCAAGACGGCCCAGACTATCGCATTTGCCTCTCCCGGCAATCAACCGGTCGGGGCTCCGGTGTTCACCTTGGGCGGCTCGGCTTCATCCGGCCTTCCAGTCACCTACGTGGTCCTGAGCGGACCAGCCACAATCACCGGCAACCAACTCCAGCTCACCGGGCCAGGTTCAGTCACGGTGCAGGTCAGCCAGCCCGGCGACGCAACCTATCTCCCCGCCGCGAACGTCATCCAGACCTTCAACGCCGTCGCCGCGGCATTCGTCAAATACCGCCCGACCAGCCGCACCCTGCTTCAAACCAGCGCCACCACGGGCACCACGCCCTTCGTGCTGGAAAAACCCTGATCCAACCAACGCATGAGAATCCTATTCTTCCTCCTCCTTGTCTGCGTGGCACTCGCCGTCGAGTCACCGCTCGATCACCCCGTGCCGCCGCTCCGCTTCGAGAATGCGACGCTGCCCGCAGCGCTACGCGTCCTCGCTCGTTCGACCCAGGCCAACATCGCGGCCGAGCCCGACCTCACGGGCAAAGTCACCGTCGAGCTGCCCGCCGGAACACTGCGCGCCGCGCTCTCCGGTCTTACCGCACCGCTCGGGTTTTATTTCGAGGAACAGACGGGAGCCATCATGGTGCGTCGGCTCAAGACCGTCCTCTATCCGATCGACTATCCCCAACTCACCCGCAGCGGCTCCGGCAGCGCCTCGATTACCCTCGGCGGCGCCAACAATGGCGGCAACGGCACGGGACAAACCAACACCGTGACCGCACAGCAGTCCCAATCGCTCGGCGTCAATGGGCTCGCGACGGACGCCACGCAGATTTCCGTCACGCAGGAGAATCAGAACACGTTCTGGACCACGCTGGAGGCCGAACTCCGCACGATGCTGAAGGACGGGGACGGTCTCGTTGTCAATCGGTTCAGCGGGCTCGCCCAGGTGACCGCACCCGTCACCCGGCATGAGGTGGTTCGGGCGTTCCTCGCTCTCGTCAACCACCGCATCACCCAGCAGGTCGAAATCGAGGCCCGGTTGGTCGAAGTCACCCTGCACGACGAACAGAAGCTCGGTGTCGATTGGGATCTCGCCACTGTCTCGCTGGGCGAGGCCACCACCATCACGGCGGGGGCGCCGGTCAACGTCCCCGGCGTCGGCGGCACGCTCCTCAGCGCGAACACCTTCTCCGCCAACCTCGGCTGGGGCCACGCCACCGCCATCATCAATGCGCTCAAGCAACAGGGCGACTTGAAGACCGTGGCGCAACCGCGGCTCCGGACGCTCAACAACCAGACGGCTTTTATAAAAGTGGGTGAAGACCGGCCGTTTTTCAGACTCCAGCAATCGACGACGTTCAATCAGGGCGGCACCACCACCCCCTTCAACCAGACGCAGGAAAGTTTTTCGGTTTCCACCATCACCATCGGCACCATTCTCGCGGTCACGCCGCAGATCGACGGCAACGGGGTCATCACTCTCGACGTGCTGCCCGCCATCACGCGACTGCAGTCCATCGTGACCAGCCCCGACGGCCGGCAGACGGCCCCGGTCACCGAGGTGAAGCAGGCTTCCACCATTGTCCGGCTGAAAGACGGGGAGACCGCCGTCATCGGCGGACTGATCTCCGAGGAAAGCGGCGAGTCCACCCGCGCCGTGCCGTTTCTCGGGGCCGTGCCGCTGGCGGGTCAGGCATTTCGCAGCAAGGCGAAACTTCGCAACCGCACCGAGCTGGTGATTTTCCTGACACCCCGGCTGATCCGCAACTGATGCTCTCAGTCCTCCAGCACCTGCGCACCCGGCCCAGCACCGCGACTCCCGCGTCCGACGCGGGCGGCGATGCCACGCGGACTCTCGATACCATCCTGCGCGCCGCCGCGACCGAGGGGGCGAGTGACATTCACTTCGAGCCCAAGGAGGACGGCCTCCTCATCCGCTTCCGGCTCGACGGCGAGATGCGCGAACACCTGCGGTTGCCCGTGGCCCAGCGCGACGCGCTGCTCGCTCGTGGGAAGATTTTCGGCAGTATGGACATCACCGAAAAACGACTGCCGCAGGACGGCCGGGCCACGCTGCGCGACCGCAACCTGCGGTTCAATCTGCGTCTCTCCACGCTGCCGACGATCCACGGCGAGAGCCTCGTCATCCGGCTCCTCGACCAGACGATGCCGAACCAGAACTTCGCAGAACTTGGGCTGGCCATCCCGCAGGCGGACGCCCTGCGCGAGGCGCTCGCCGGGCCGGCCGGCATCATCTATCTCACCGGGCCGACCGGCTCCGGCAAGACAACAACGCTCCATGCCGCGCTGCACGCCCTCGACCATCACGAACGGGTGATCCACACCCTGGAGGATCCGGTTGAATATGAGTTCCCCGGCATCCGCCAGACGGAGATCCGCGAAAAGATCGGCCTGACCTTTGCCACGTCGCTCCGGGCGCTGCTGCGGCAGAACCCCGACATCCTGCTGGTCGGCGAGACCCGCGATGCCGAGACCGCCCAACTGGCGGTGCGCGCGGCCCTGACGGGCCACCTGGTGCTTTCGACCCTGCACACCAACGACGCGCTGGCGGCCATACCGCGGCTCCGCGACCTGGGCGTGGAGAGTTTTCTGTTGGCCGCGTCCCTGCGGCTCGTCGCCGCCCAGCGGCTGGTGCGGCGGCTGTGTCCCGAATGCAAGGAGCCCCATCCGGACAACGCCCGGCTGCGCGAGTTGCACCGGATACCCGACGCCCGGTTCTGCCGGTCCGTCGGCTGCCCGGCCTGTCGCGGTCGCGGTTACCGGGGTCGCCTCGCAATTCACGAGGTGATCCCGGCCGGCAAATTCCTGCCGCTGATCGCAGCCGACGCGTCGCATGCCGAGCTGGCCGCCCTGCGCGACCGAGAAGGCTGCGCGACGCTCTGGCATCACGGCCTCGCTGCCGCCGCCGCGGGTCTCACCACCATCGAGCAGGTCGCCCGCGTTCTCTGATTTTTTCACGGGCCACCCGGCCCACAACCCATAATCCGCATGAAACAAACCAAAAACAAACTCCTCAATACGCCGGGCTACTCCCTGCTCGAACTCGTCCTCGTGCTCGCCATCGTGAGCATCCTCGTCGGACTGCTTTTGCCCAAGGGCTTCGACGCGCTGCGCAACGCGCGCATCCAGCAGGTGGCCGGCACGGTCAACACGCTCAAGACCGCCCTGACCGACTACCTGTCCATGCCCGGCGGCAACGGCAGCCTGCCGCGCACCGAGGGCACGGGGGTCCCGTGCTCCGGAGCCGCCCTCTCGGGTGCGACTGACACGGCCAAGGGCAATGGCGGCCGGCTGGATTCGGTGCTCCTCGCCGTCGGCAAGCTGGAGCGATCGTTGTCCCTTCGCATGGGCACGCAGGTCTTTGCCTCCACCGGCACCGGCAACGAAATGACCTGGAGTCAACCAGTGCAGGCGTTCGTGATGACCCCGGATGCGGCTCCCTTGCGCAACTGGTCGGCCATAACCCGCGTCGAGGCGCGAACCGCCAATCCCTCGCTGCTGCCCTCCGCTGCCCTGGGAGCCAACTTCCGGCTCGATGGGACGACCAACGGAATCAACGCGAACTACGTCGTTGCCTATCTGGTTATTCCCGGGTGCCCGGCCAAAGACGCCTACGAACTGGCGCTGGCGATGAACGGCGCACAGATGGCGCCGGTCGAGGGTGCCGCTTCCGACACCGGAGTCGTCGCCTATGCAGCCCCCGTCAACGGCACCACCGACGTTTATGTTTATATCACGGCCATCTGACCCGCGCACCTTGCTCTTGTGGGGCGACCGCTGGTGGTTCGCCGGCACCGGTGCCTCGCGCGAATTCACGAGCCTCGCGCACGCCGCCGAAGTGCTCGCCGCACATTACGCGGACGAACCCAAGCCCGTCCGGCTCCGGCTGATCTACCAGCCGGATGTGTTCGAGTCGGTCGCCGTGGCGTGTCCGCACGGCGACCGGGCGACCCTCGCCGCCGCTCTCGCCGGGGAATTTCCCGCGCTGGCAGATCCCGACCACGCCTGGGGCCACGAGCCAGTGCTGCCGGCCGGCAACGGCTTCTCCACGCTGCTCCACTTCGAGGGGCAGCCAGGCCTGTTCACGCTCGCCGCGCGGCTCGCGCACCTCGGCCTTGCGGTTGATTCCGCGTGGCCGCTCGCCACCTTTCTCCACGCGTTGCCGGAGGAATGGAGCGAGACCGGGGCGGTCACGGTTGTGGCGCTGCAAGCGGAACGGGCCGTCGCCTATCGGCATCCCGCCGATGCCGGCCGGACGGTCCAGCTCTGGCACGGCGATACCACCGTGGCCGAAGTGGGCCACTGGCTCGCCGGAATCTTCGCCCAAAACGCCGAGGAGCCGGTGCTCCTTTTCTGTGCTGATGACGAAGTGGCCGAGGCGCTCGGCGCCTATGCGCCCCTCGACTGTCACCCGGGCCTGGACCGTCTGCCACTGGTCGATGCGCTCGCCCGGCCGGTCGTGCTGCCGCGGTATCATCCCGCCCAGCTCCTGCCGCGGCTACCCGTGGTCACGGCACAGCGCGCCGTCATTGCCGCCAGCCTCGCGTTTCTGCTCTTCGCCGGCTGGATCGGTGCGGGCTACGCGCGCGAGTCCATGGCCGCGCGCGCGGAAACCGATCAACGCCAGGCCCGGTTGGCCGCGCTCCGGGCCGAAGTCGGGCATCTGCGGGAAAATGCGACCGAGATCGCGACTCTGCGGGCCGCGCTCGACAGCGGCTCCGCCGGGCCGCCTTGCGGCGCGTTTCTGGCCAAGGTTTCGACGACCTTGCCGCCCGGAATCGTCATCACATCGCTCCGAACCTCGGGACGGAACCTCACCCTCGACGGGTGGCTGGCGCCCACTGCGCCCGCCACCCTGATCGAAGACTGGCGTTCGCGCCTCGCGCCCGTTGACGCCCCGTGGACCGTGGCCGCCAGGTCCGGTCACGGCGGCGCTTTCACCCTGACCGGAGTGTTCCGACCATGAGTCGAGCGCGCCCAGTTTCTCGCGCGGCGTGGTTCGCCTTCAGTGCCAGCGCGTTCATTTGCGGTGCGGTCTGGTTTGTCACCCATCAGTGGCAGCCCATGACGCCGGAATCCGATGCCGAAGTCACCGCGCTCACCGCCGAGCGCGACCGACTTCACGGCAACGACGACCAGGGGCGAAACACTTTGCGTGAACAGCGGAAGGTCCTCGCCCGGCAGGCGTGGAGCACCGAAGCCATCGCGGGCCTGCAGCAGAGACTGGGCGTAGACTGGCGCTGGGAATCGGAACCAGGCGGCCAACCGCACCGCGCGCTCCTCCAGCGGATCGCACCACGGCTGGAAGAATGGCCGCACTACGTCGCCCTCGTCACGGAACTGGCCCGGCAGCCCGGCGTTGCGGTCGAATCCGTCGAATTCCACACCAACGGCAGGGCGCGGCAGCGGCGGTTCACCCAAGTGGCCATCGGCTTACGGTTCACCGTTGCTGACGCACCGTTGAGCGACGCCGAGCGGGCCGCCCCCAGCCGCGGTCCGCTCCCCGTCGCCCCGGCGGCAAGTCCGGCCACGCCCCGGAAGATCGGCCCCGTCCCTTCGCTCCGCCGCCCGTCCGCCTCCGCCGAGCCTCCGGCTCCCGGGCAGGCGAGCACTTCGTTCCGGTCCGACCCTCCGGGTCCCAGGGCCGGCACATCCCCACTAACCCCACCCACCAACCCATAACAAAATGATCACCCTGACCCTACAACTGCCCGAAGCGGTCGCCGCCGAGTTCTTCTCGGCCGCCGACCAGCTCAACGGGCGTTTCACCGGCGCCAGCCCGAAGATCGAGGCGAAAAGCCTCATGGCCTTCGCGCTGGCGCGCCACGAGTGCGCCGACATCTGCGCCCAGTTCGACCTCGCCCTGCGCCTCGTCCAAGGCCCGGCCGAGCCGCCGTTCAACCCTGTCTTAACCCAACCCTTCGGGCGGGAATCCCGTCCGGTGCCGCCGCAGCCCGCACCCCATAAAGAGGCTGCATAACCAAATACGCATATGGCCATCGACCAAAAACAAAAACCCGAAGCAGATAAACCCAAGCCGCTCGTCTTCCGCGACAACCCCGAGGTGAAGAAGAAGATCGAGGCACACAAGAAAGCGAACCCAGACGACGTCTTGTATTACACCCGACTCGTGAGGGAGCATCCTGAACGCGCCATCGAGACTTTTCTCTACCGCGACCAGCAGAAGCATGAGAGCGAGATGCGGCTCATCGAGAAACAGCTCCCGCAGGCCCGCGCGTTCTACGGCGCGCAGACCCCGGAGGCCAAGGCCCGCATCGACCGCGACCTGGAGGGCGTCAGCCCCTACTACAAGGACAAGGCGTTCGTGAACGAGGCACTCCGCGAAAAGGACCGCCAGACCCGGCGGGAGTTTGCGAATCCGGGTGTTGCCACCACGCCCGCGACGCCGCCGCCGGCCGCCGGCGCCAAGGTCGCCGCGTGATCCATGCCGGTCGCGCCGTCCATCCGGTCGCACCTCGACGACCACCTGAGCCAGGCGGAGTTCGCGCTGAATGTCGCGTCGAACTTCGATTGCCTTAAAGGCACGCCCGCGCACGAAGCCGTGCGCGCGGCGCTGGCCCGGGTGGCGGAGGCGCAGAAGTGGATCCACGAAAAGCTCGCGGTCGAACCGCCCGCGATGAAGCCCGCTGAATTCGCGCTTCAGTCGATCGCCGAGCGACGGCGGCTTGTGACGCGACGAATGGCCCGACTTGCCCCATGAAACCTGCCAAGATACCCGTTGATTCCGGCTATGCCGGCCTGGTAGCCGACTTGAGCGGATTGCTCGACGCGGCACGGCGCGCGTCCGCGCGGGCCGTAAATTCGGTCATGACCGCGACTTACTGGGAGTTTGGTCAGCGGATCGTCGAGTTTGAACAAGGCGGCAAGAAACGAGCGGCCTATGGCGAAGAGCTTCTGGCCCAGCTCGCCACCGACCTAACGGCGCAATTCGGCCGCGGTTTTTCGCAGCGCAATCTGCGGAGCTTCCGGATATTTTACGAGGAGTGGCCAATTCGGCAGACACTGTCTGCCGAATCTTCTCCCTCCCGCCACGAAGCCCTTAAGGCGGCTTTTCCGCTGCCGTGGTCCCATTACGTTCGACTAATGTCGGTCAAGGATGAGCCGGCCCGTCATTTCTACGGAGCTGAGGCGCTACGTGGCGGATGGTCCGTCCGGCAACTCGACCGCCAGATCGGATCGCTATTTTTTGAACGCACGGCCCTGTCGATCAACAAGGCGGCCATGCTGACCAAGGGCGCGAAGCCCCGGGCCGATGACCGGGTGACACCCGACGAGGAAGTGAAAGACCCGCTCGTGCTAGAATTCCTGAACCTCAAGGACGAATACTCCGAAAGCGAGTTGGAGGAGGCCCTGCTTCTGCACCTCGAACATTTTCTCCTCGAGCTGGGCAGCGACTTCACCTTCGTCGGCCGCCAAAGGCGGCTGCGCATCGGCGATGTGTGGTATCGCGTCGATCTCCTGTTCTTCCACCGGCGGTTGCGCTGCCTGGTCGTCATCGACCTGAAAATCGGAAAGCTCACCCATGCTGACGCGGGGCAGATGCACGTTTATTTGAACTACGCGAAGAAGCACTGGACCAACGAGGGGGAGAATCCGCCCGTTGGGCTCATCCTCTGTTCGGAAACCAACGATGCGCTCGCGGAATACGCGCTGGATGGCCTGCCGAACAAGGTGCTCGCGCGGGAATACAAATCGGCCTTGCCGGAGCCGAAACTGCTCGCCGGCGAAATCGAGAAGACCCGCGAGCGACTCGAAGCGCGGCCGAAGTAAGCCGCCCCGGCCGCATGTCTGACGACCCCATCCTGCGGGTGATGTCCGTGCGCAATCGCCCGGTGGGATTGGTGGCCGGCCGGTGGGGGACTTCTCTCGTCGCAGTGGAGCGCGGATATTTCCCGGTGAGCCAGACCGGCTACCGCTCACTCAGCGGCATGGCCGAGCAGGCCGTCACGGCAGAGCACCTTGAATCGCTCGCCAACGACCGGGACCGTGAACGCCAGGAATTGCTCCGAAGTGTGTGTTCGGCCGTGCGGCCCGAGTCCGATCGCATCACCAATTACATTCATGTCAGCATGATCGCGGAGAAAGCGCTCCACGACGGATTCTTCGCCCCAGACACGGAACGGGTAGAGTTGTGGCCAGGGGCTCACCGGCTGTTTTGCCTCATCGACGCCGACGCCCGGTTCCAGCCTGCACCGGACCATTCACGTTGGACGGAAGAACACTGTGCCGGTGCGCTCGCCAAGACTCGCGAAGCCCTGCGATTCCTCGTCGGCTGTGCGAAGGGTGATTTCCCAACGCTTCCAAGCTTGGCGCAGCGGCTGGGCGCACAGCTTCTCCCGCCTGCTCACGCTCCTGCGGGCTGCTCTGTGGCTGCCTCGCGACATCGGCGGGTTGCTCCAGCGCCATGGGACAGCCGGCGGGCGCTGCGGCACACTTGCTCCGCCCCGCCAGTGCGAACTACCCGGCTTCGCGGTCCATCTCATGGGACAGCATATGTGAAATCTCACGGGCAAACACCGCCACCACACAAAATATCCTGCATTGGCCTCCGTCACGCCTCCCTCGGTTCTCCCTCCCGGACTAACACTACGCCCTCCTCTGCGCATCCCCTATAGGATGCGTCTGATGTAATATCATTTCTTAGTTATTTCATGAAAGTGTTTCACCATGATATCCTCACGTCCGTAACCGCCGGGTTTCGTAATCACAGCAACATCCGGGTGATTGAATCGACGCAGCAGGGAGAGAATGATTCCGGCCTCCAGCTCGCGAATAATTTCCAAGCTCTTACCACCTAAACGTCGACACACGGCATAGGCCGTTTCGCCTCCAGTAAGATAAAAAACACCAGGCAGACGGATTTCCGCGAGCTCGAAGGCGAACTCGGCCAAACAATCCGATACTGACGTCGGGGTCTGGGCCACGGCCCCGATATCACACTTCACCACCAGATGGCGCCGAGCATCCAGATTCACCACGGCTGCGTCGACCAGCCCGGCCAGCGGGGCCCCGGGTTTGATGTGCAGCACCGCCGCGTGGCATTCCCGAACGAACTGATTCAACTGCCGATGACTGGCCGGGTGTCGGCTGCCGCAGAGCACAGCCATAGACCCGACAACCTGCATCGCAGTGACATTCCTCTTCTGCGGCGGTGGGCATAACCCGGCCAACACCGAGCCCAAGGCCCCGGAGCCGACGAAAACGGTCTCTGGATCCGCCTGACGGACGGCGAGCACCAAAGTGCGAATATCCGCCGAGGATTCCGCATCACTGACCAAGACCGAGGTCCCCTGCCCCGTCCCACGCCGGGCGCTGATATGCGCGCGGACCGCTGCTTCGCCTGCGGCGAGCACGGCCAGCGGGATATGACCGGTCATCATGACCCCCTGTTCGGCGAAACGCGCCCGCACATCGCCGGTTTTGGCCGGCCACGCCGGATCATGCCGGAAATCGGTCTTTTCCAATCGGACCCCGTTCACATAGAGAATTCCGTCGCGCACGGTGCGCCCGACCGCCGGATTCGCCGGGCAGATCACGACCAATGGCGGCGCCAGCTCGGTGATCAAGGCGCCCACCTCGGCACCCAGCGGTCCACGCAGGGTGGAATCAATCTTCTTGAAGAGCAGCTGAGCTCCGGTCGCCTCGCGTTCGGCGAGGATCCGCCGTAGGGAGACGGCAGCCTCCGCCGCGCCCATGGATCGGGTTTCCGTGGAAAACACCTCGAGACTCCCGGCCTCTCCCGCGGCCGGGGGAGTCGCTCCCAGAGGCAGCACCACCTTCCAGCCGACTGCGCTGAAGGCCGCACCGGCCTCCAGCGCGCCGCTGAGATCATCTGCGAGCAGGTAGACCTGCGTCATTTCACGAACTGCCAGGCGTAGTGAGAGGCCCCCGCATGCGCACCACCATGCGGACGGGCCGGCCCGCGAGGGCGGACACGTCGTGAGTGATTGTATTGTCCTTGGTCAGCCAGCAGACCTTGGGCTCGACCATGTTGCCGTTGATGTAGATGCAATCATCGACGCTGAAGCCGGGGACGGACTTGCCGTGCTCGTCTTCAAAGCCGATCTGCATGAAACCGGTGGCACCGGTATCGACGTTCACCACGAGCTGCCCGCCCACAAAACGCAGGGGGTGCGTCGTGAAGCCACCTTCCTTTTCGTAGGGCGCATCGACCGAGACAAAACCGTCAAGCCGCTGGGAAAGCCGTTGTACGAGGGCCGGAGGCGATCCCTCGGTCCCTTCCTTCTTGTAACCATCGTGATAGATCGAACGGGTATAGGTGTACTGCCACAGCTCGTGGCCCCGACGAACCATGCCAAAGGCGACATAGGGGCGCCGCATCTCGAAGCCCATGAAGTTGCCAATAGGCACGTAGGCCGGACGCGGGTATCGCTTCCAAGTCAGTCCATCAGGGCTGACCGCCAGCGTGGGCCGGGTGTCCACGTCGTTCTCGCCGCGCGGGCCGGAGCCGACCTCGACGACGGCGCCCTCGCCCGCCCCGGGGGCGTCGGCCTTGAGCCAGAACTCAACCGTGAAATCTCCCGCGCCGAGGTTGAGGTCACTTTGGGTGGGGCTGCCGAAGGGGCGGCGGCGAAGGTGCTCGTCGCCATTGACGAAGGTGGCTGCAAACGTCGCATTGAACCAGGTCATCGGCTCGACCTTGCGGCCGGGCTTTTTCGGAGGCGCCTGCAGGCCGAACTCGTAGCCGCCGGCGTTGCTGAACTCCTCCTGGTTCTTGCGACCCTTGAAGGTCGGGTTGAAGGGCGCAGGTTCGACCGGGCGCAGGGCGCGGCCGAATTTGCCCGGCACGATCTCGCCGCCACGGCCGAGCACCAGGAACCAGTTCTGCGGGCCCGCATCGTTGAGGATCGAGCTCGGATAAAGCTGCTCCTGTTCATCGAACAGCCAGAGGGCCACCGTGGCGCCCCGGGCCGGCAGGACGGCAGCGAGGTTGGCGAGGACCGCGAACGCGACGAGGGTCCGTGACGAAGGAATGAAACGCGATAAAGACATGATCAAGTGGGTTGTAGGGGTTATATTTGTTCGGGAACGCGCAGCGCGGAACCGGAGGCGCGCAGGCGGTTGCCAGCCATGGTGGCGGCGAGCTTGAGGGCGGCGACCAGACTGCGGGGGTCGCCCCGGCCGGTGCCGGCGTTGTCAAAATCAGTGCCGTGCTCGACTGAGGTCCGGATGATCGGCAGGCCGAGGGTCACATTCACGCCCAACCAGATGCCGAGCATCTTGGCCGCGACGTGGCCTTGGTCGTGATACATGGCGATGGCGCAGTCGAACTGGCCCTGCAGGGTGCGGAAGAAGACCGTGTCGCCGGCGTAAGGTCCGCTGACGCGGAAGCCGAGGGCCTTTGCCTGCTCGATGGCGGGCGCGATGAACCTGATCTCCTCGTCGCCAAAGATGCCGCCTTCGCCCGCATGCGGGTTCACGCCCGCCACGGCGATGTGGGGATCGGCGATGCCGAGTTCCTGCACTCCGGCCCGGGCGATCCTGATCACACTGACGATCCGCTCGGGCTTCACCCGCTCGATCGCCTCGCGCAGCGAAACATGGGTGCTCACGTGGCAGACGCGCAGCTTGTCCGCCACCAGCATCATCGTGACCTTGGGCTTGCCGCACAGCTCGGAGAGCAACTCGGTATGCCCGTCATAGTGGTGACCGGCGGCATGCAGGGCGGCCTTGTTGAGGGCCGAGGTCACGACCGCGTGGGCCGAGCCCGCGAGGGTATAATCGACGGAACGCTTGATGGCCTCGTAGGCCGCCTGGCCGCAGTGGGCGCTGATCTGGCCGCGCGCGAATTGCGCCGGGTCGACATTCCCCAGGTCGACCACGTCCAGCGTCGACCCCTCGCCGGCTTCGGCCGGCGAGGCAATGATGCGCACCGGCAGTTTCGCGCCGGTGATGGCCGCGGCCTCACGGACGACCGCGGCGTCCCCAATGACGACCGGACGGCACACGGCGGTGACATCGGACTGGGCAAACGCCTTGGTGATGAGTTCCGGCCCCGTGCCCGCGGGGTCGCCGAGCGTGACGGCCAGGATGGGCTTGATTAAGTTACTCATTTGATCAGGCCGAGTTCGCGCAGCTGGCCGCGGATTTGCTCCACCTCGGCGTCGGTGCACGGGAGCAGCGGAGGAAACATGTCGCGCCGGGCCAGACCGTGGATCTCCAGGATGGCCTTGAGCGCGCAGAACAGCTGCGAGATGGTGCGGCCCTTCTGGTAAGTGGCGTTGACCGCATCGATGCGCGCCTGGAGGGCGTCCGCCGCCGCCGTGTCGCCGGCGACGAGCTTGGCCATGAGGTCGCGGGTGAGCCCGGGCGCAAAATTGCCCGCGCCGGGGATGAAGCCGTCGGCACCGGCGCGCATGGCCCGGGCCGTGAATATGATGGACCCGCAGAAAACCGAAAAGTCCGGTCGGCCCGCAAACATGCGGCAAACCTGCTCCTGGCGCGCCCCGTCAGGCTCGGAGTCCTTCAGGCCGACAATGCGCGGATGGTGACTGAGCCGCTCGATGACGTCGAGCGGGATGCTCTGCTTGGTCGTCTGTGGAATGTTGTAGAGATAAACCGGCCCGGCGATCTGGTCGGCGAGACCGGAGAAATATTTTTCCATCATCTCCGGAGTCAGGGGATAATAAGACGGGAGGTTGGCCACGACCGCGTCGGCGCCGGCCGCGAGAAACTCGCGGGCCAGCCGCAGCGAGTGCGCGGGACTGGTGTCGCCGATACCGCCGAAAACCACGCCGCGGCCCCGGACCGTGGTCACGGCGAGGCGGACGAGCCGGATGCGGTCCTCGACGGTCAGCGAAGCAAACTCGCCCGTCGTGCCGCAGACCATGAGACCCTGGCAGCCTCCGGCGAGTATGTGCTCGATCAATCGGCCGATCGCCGGTTCATCGATCTGCCCGTCCGCCGTCACCGGAGTGAGCAGCGGCACGATGGAAAATCCGCGGAGTTGGGCGCGGGTGAGTCCCTTGACGGTCATCAGTTTCATGGAAAATCAGTAAGCCTCGCGGTAGATGCGCTCGGCGTCGGCGGCGGTGAGATCGCGCGGATTGTTCCGGAGGAGCCGGGTGACCTTCATGGCCTCGGTGGCCAGGCGGGTCAGGTCGGTCTCGGGCACGTTCACGTCGCGGAGGCGCTGCGGGATGCCGCAGTGGCGGGACATCTCGGCGAGACGGCGCAGACCGGCTTCCGCCGTGAGCAAAGCGGAGGCTTCCGGCGGACAGCCGAGGGCCCGGGCGATGTCCGCGTAGCGCTCCGGCATCGCGGGCAGGTTGAACCGGAACACATGCGGCATGAGCAGCGAGTTCGCCACGCCGTGGGCAATGCGGTATTCGCCGCCCAGCGGATAAGACAGGGCATGCACCGCCGCGGTGTTGACCGGCCCGAGGCAGAGACCGCCGTAAAGCGCGCCCAGCATCACATCGGCCCGGGCCGCCCGGTTGGCGCCGTCGCGCACGACGGTTTCCATGCTGCGGCCGATCCGGCGGATGCCCTCCAGCGCGTAGACGTCGACGATGGGATGCGCGTGCTTGTTGGCGTAAGCCTCCATGCAATGCACCAGCGCGTCGATGCCGCTCGCGGCCGTGACGGCCGGAGGCATCGAGTACGTGAGCTCAGGATCGCAGATCGCGAGGTCGGGCACGAGGTGAGGGCTGACGACCCCCTTCTTGAGCCGCTCGGCCTCGTCCAGGAGGATGGCCGCCGGTGACACATCGGCGCCGGTGCCGGCCGTCGTCGCAATGCAGGCGAGCGGCAGGGCGCGGGCCTTGAGCAGCCCGATGCCAAAGACCGCGCGGACCTGCTCGCGACCGTCATAGAGGGCGGCGACCAGCTTGGAGACATCGATGGCGCTGCCACCCCCGAAGCCCACGATCACATCCGGGCTCGCGGCCCGGGCGGCGGTCATGACCTGATCAAAGAGCGCGATCTCGGGCTCGCGATCGACGAGCTGGCAGACCGTGACCTCAATCCCGGCGGAGCGCCAGCTGCCGACCAGCGCGGCCTGCGCGCCGGCCACCTGCGGGCTGGTGATGACGAAGAGCCGCTTCCAGCCCTGTCGCAGGAATTCCTCGGGGGCGGTGCGACTGGTGCCGTCGCCAAAGATGATACGCTTGGGTTGCAGAAGGATCAGGGTGTTCATTTTGCGAAAGGGTTGGCCAGGTCGCCCGGTGGCGGCGGCGCCACATGGGGCAGATCCGCCGGGTTGTAATGGAGATTGGAGGTCATTTCCTGCGCCCCGACACCGTGACGGCACTCCTGCAACCGGCGGGCCAGTTCCGCGCAGCACCGGTTCGAGTTCCGCCATGTTGCGGGACTCGGTGGGATCCGATTCCAGGTCGTAGAGCTCATAGGGGGGCCGTCGTTGACGTCACCGATCGTGCGCTCGAACCACTCGATCAACTTCCAGTTGCCGGCGCGGATCGCCCCACTGGGGGCCAGCCCGAGATGATGATAGTGGGGATATTGCCAGCAGAATTCGTTCCGCGCGGGCACGGGATGCTGCGGAACCTCCAAGGCGGCCTTCAGGCTCAGCCCATCCAGTTTCGCGGGAATGCGGACACCGCAAAAATCGAGCAGCGTCGGGAAGAGGTCAGTGCCGATCACCGGCCCGGCCCGCTCGCCGGGCATCAGCCGGCCCGGCCAACGATAGATCAGCGGCACGCGCACCCCACCCTCGTAGACATCTGCCTTGGCCCCGCGCAAAGGCTTGCGCGTCGCGCTGCGACCGAAGGCACCGTGATCGGTGGTGAAGACCACCAGGGTTTTCCGTTCCTGGCCGCTGACCCGCAAATGTTCCAACATGCGTCCGACGCTTCGATCCATGAGCTCGGCCATCGCCGCCAGCACCGGACGATTGACATCCGTGTTGGCGCCGGCTTTCTCCGCATACTTTTTCACCAATGCGGCCGGAGCCAGCTCGGGACGGTGCAGGGCGTTGTGGGCCACAACACAAAGGAACGGTTCCGCGCGGGGCTGTCCCATGAACCGGATCGCCGCCGAGGCCAGTTGCTCCACATGGTGCGGATCACCCTCCGGATCGGCATCGGCGGGCGGCTTGTGCGTGACGACGACCTCATCGAAGCCCTGCGATTCAGGATCGGTCGGCCGACCCGGATGATACTTGTAATCGTGGGCCAGGTGCCATTTGCCGAAATGACCGGTCGCGTAACCGGCGGCCTTGAACACATCGCCGAGCGTGTCGGCCTCGACCGGCAGGTAGGGGCGCCAGGGGGGCGGGAGCAACCGCGGATTATCCGGCACCGTGCCGAGGATATAATTGGTAAGGTGCCAACGGGCCGGATGAATGCCGGCGTAGAGGGCCGCACGGGCCGGCGAGCAGATCGGGCTGGCGGTGTAGGCCGAAGTGAAACGCACGCCCTCGGCGGCAAGCCGGTCCAGATTGGGCGTCTCGAAGAACCTATTGCCGTAAGAGCCCAGCTGGTGGACGCCCATGTCGTCCACGATCACCAAAAGGATGTTGGGCCGCTCGCTCATCTCACTCGGCCTGGCTGTTCGTGGGAGCGTATTTGATCTTGTGGCTCCAGAAGGTCAGGTCCTCCACGTTCGCGGGACGGTAGCCACCGAAGATCTGGCTTGAGATCCAGCCCGTGCCGAAGAGCACGAGATGCCCGAGGACGCCGATCAGGATCGGGTTCAGCTCAAAGTTGAAACCCACGTTGATGATGCGGTTGCCCGGCTCAGTCAGGATGGCCCACGACATGTAGATCAGACAGCAGGCCATGCCGATGTAGGAACCCCGGCGGGTCGCCGTGCGGGTGGCGAAGCCTAGGGTGAACAAACCCAGCGTGCCACCCGAGAGGATGGTGGCGATCGTGATGGCGCGCTCCATGACCGGGGTGCTGCCCTTTTCCGGGATGAGGAAGGTGGCGCACAGGGCCGCCAGGAGCCCGCCGACAATCACCATGATGCGACCGCACAGCAGCCGCGTCTTGTCCGATGACTTCGGGAAGAAATAGTTGAAGTAATCGGTGGTGGCGATTGTCGCCACGCTGTTGAGGTCCGAACTCACGGTGGACATGGCGGCCGCCATGATGGCCGCGACCACCAGGCCGAGTATACCGTGCGGCAGATAGTGAATCATGAAGAAGGGCATGACCGAGTCGCCCAATTCGGGGCCCGGCACGTTGGCCAGCCGGAAGAAACCATAGAGGCACGAGCCGATGAACATGAACGTGAAGAACACCGGCACACAGATCAGCGCGCCGGTGAAGGTCGCGCGGCTGGCCTCCTGGTCCGTGCGGGCGATCAGGTAGCGCTGCACCATGTGCTGGTCCGTGATGTAACGCCGCATCCACTGCACGCCATAGGCCAGACAAAAGAGCCACAGCGTGGAGTTCTGCTGGTCGACAAAGCTGGCCCAGGTGAACTCGGTCGAGCCGAGCGTCAGGCGTCCCCCACGCCAGGCTTCACCGACCACCGCGAACGGTTCCCCCGCCTCGGGCGCGAACAGCAGGCGAAGAAGCACAAATGAGCCGCCCAGAATCAGGACCGTGCCCTGGGCCACATCGGTCCAGACCACAGCCTTGATGCCGCCCAGCATGGTATAGGTGGCCGTAAACAGGGCGGTGCAAATGATCACCGTTTTCATCTCCCATCCCGTGATGATGTTCACCGCCAGTGCGGTCGTGAGCAGGGTCACGCCGATGTCAAAGGTGCGGTCGGCAAGAAAGCCGAAGGAAGTGTAGAAGCGCCCGCCCAGACCGAATCGCTGCCCGATGTATTCATAGGCACTCATCTGCACCACGCGGCGGTAGAACGGCACGATGAACTTCGCCACGAAGATCAGCACGATGGGCAACAGCATGTGGGGCGTCAGCAGGATCAGACCCTTTTGGTAGGACGTGCCCGGGTGGCCGACAAAGGTGCCGGTACCGATGATTGTGCCCATCATCGTGAAGGCGATCACCCAGCCGGGGATGCCGCGGCCGGCGATGAAAAACTTGGCGGCCGTGTTCTGGCCGCGCGAGACGTAGACGCCGATGCCGGCAATCAGCACAAAATAGGCGACCAGGACGACGAGGTCTAGGGTGGAAAGGCTCATGGAGGTGGGAATATGTGGTTAGGTTCTCACCAGGGCATGGTGCGGCCGGTGTGTTTGCGGCCGATTTCGGCGACCTCGGCGTAGCCTCCGGCGATGATATCCATGCCGGCGGCCAGCTGCGCGATCACGTCGTGGGTCTGGGCGTTGTCGAGGGTGTGGAGACGCGCGGCCTTGGCAGCCTTGATCACGCGGTCGGCGGCGGCGGTGAGTTCCGGCGGCGCGACGAAGTCCGGCTTGCGACCGTAGTCGAAGGCGGCGTCGAGATGACCGGCGGCGTAACAAGTGTCACGCGGACCCCACTCGGCGAAACTGAGACCGGGCACCTGCGCGATGCTCTCGGTGTTGGCCTGGCCGGGTTTGTCCTCGATCTTCACGCCGATCATGAGCTCGCCCTTGGGATTGAGCGGCCAGGCATCGGCCCGACCGTAATAAGCCTTGGGGGTCACGCCCCAGATTTTGGAGGCAAATTCATGGGCGCCGAAGGCACGCACGCCGTCTTCGAGTCCGGTGCCGATCGCCTGGCGATGGATTTCGTAGCGCGCCGCGCGGATATAGGCGCGCACAGCCCCCGCATCACGGGCATGACAGATGTGCAGCCCGTGGATGCAACTGGCCAGCGCCTGCTGGATCATCCAATGATTGGCCACGACCACCTGCTCGCTGAGACCGTAGAGCGGCAGCATGACAATGACGGCCGGTGTGGCGTGGCCGCTTATGGTCGGCCCGCCGTCAGCTAGCCCGCGCATGAATTCGCGGAGCTGCGTGAAGTCGAGCGCCGCCCCCTCCATGTCATACATGAAGACGTCGGCCCAAGTCTTAGCCGCCGTTCTGCCTGACTCGTAGCCACCGCGCCCGTAGGTGTAGTAGACCGGTTGTCCGGACTCGAGGAGCTCGATGGCCTTGTTGATGCGCTTGGGACCGGCATACGCCGCGGCGTCGACGGCCGAGACCACGAAGGTCGCCCACAAGGCGAGTATGAAGGGGAGCAGGCGAAGGATTTTCATTAGCAGGGTGGTTGTTCGACAATAGTCGCGCCGATCGGCGCCAAGACCGGCGGGAGCATCCGCCTTGGGCGTGGAGGTGCGGAGAGTCTCGAATTTTTTTGGGGCCTTGGCACGGCATCAATCCTCCCCCAGACCACGATCTTCTGCCCGGCTGCGTGCGAGATGACGTGCCATTGCCCACCCTCGGGACCGTCACTCATCCGGATCTGGTGACCGCCCAGGTTTACCCCGGCGGGCAGTGGGGGTAGCCTTAAAGTTCGGAAATCCCCAGGGCTTCGTATTCGTGTTGGGTAGATTGCAGTTGGGGATTGATTCATGGTGGATCTTATCCATTCTGGCCGGTCAGACTGGCGGACCTCTTCCCGGCGTATATCGCCACGTTTGGCGCCTGGGGCTCCACAATCCTATCGCTGTGCACCATTCCGAGGAGCGCCTGCTGAATATCGGGAAAGAATTCCGCCGCGACCGCGGCGAAGGCGGCCGCCCCCAGGCAGGCGCGCTCGTGACACCGTGGGGCCACGACGGTGGCTCCGAGCATGTCCGCGTTGATCTGCAGCCACTCGCTGCTGCGCGCGCCTCCACCAGTGGCAATCACCCGCGCCGCCGGCCAGTCCGTCTGCAGACGCAGCAGCAACCGCCGGTGAGTAGCGCTGATGCGCTCCATCATGCCTCGCACCATGATCGCGTGCCACATGTCTCCTTGCTCGCGCCGCCCGGTTTCCTCCGAGGCACCCGGTGGGACCGTGGCAGCCCATGCCGTCAGTTGAGCAAGTGTCAGGTGCGGGGCGGATTGCCTTTGGTAGTCCTCCAACTGCCCCGCCCCCGCAGGATCGACGGCCACTCGGTAGAATCCTCCGCCAAAGTGCGGCCCGTGGAAGCAGTCCCGAACCGGCTCGATCTTGTCCACGAGTTGGAGCGCGGCCAGCACGGTGCCGGTGGAGATGCTCGCCTCCCCTAGCCTTCCGATGCCTGACCCGATCGCCGCCATGTAGTGATCCAATCCGCCAACCGCAAAATGGATCCCCGCTGGCAGTCCCAGCAAATCCCGCGCCCGCGACACGGTTACTCCGCAAGGCGAGCCCGGCCGCAGCAGGTTGGACAGGACATCCGGTGCCACCCGGAAAAACTCCAGCGCTTCGGGCCACCACCCGCCCTTGGCCGCTGAACACAATCCCGTCAAAGCTGCGGTGCTGGCATCGCCCGCCATTTCGCCCGTAAGCGCGAAGGTGAAATACTCGGGCAACGTCATCACCCTGGTCGTCCGCGCCCACACGGCCGGCTCGAGCCGCTGGAACCAGCGCAACTTGACCGCAGCAAACTCCGCCGCCAATCCGGCGAAGCCCGTCGTGCGCCGGAACTTTTCCGTGTCGCCGAACTCAGCCACCGCCCGCTCCACCGGATGCGCCCGCCGGTCGTTCCAGATCACCAACGGGGTGAGCGGCTCGTCGTGACAGTCGAGCAGGACAAAGGTGTTGGCCTGCGAAGAATACGACAGGCCGGTGATGTCATCCGCCTTCGCTCCCGCGCGTGCCATCGCCTCGGCAAGCCCCTTCCGTAGCAAACGCCAGAATTGCGGGACCGGCAGCTCGCTCCGTCCGGGCATGGGCGACTCCTTCGTCACCGCCACGCGACCGAGCCCTTGCAGCGCGCCAGTCGCATCGAACAGCCCCACCTTAAAGTAGGAGGTGCCGAAATCGATGCCGAGCAGGAGGGCCATGGAGGAGAAGGAGCTTGTTACTTGGCCGCCAGTAAGCCGAGTGTGGCGGCGACGATTCGCCGGCCGTTGTCCGGACTGAACAGTGCGTTCGTCGCCTCATACCCGCCGCGGGCCGCCGCCTCGGGCGTCACGATGTAACCCTGGAGTTCGCCGTTGGCCAAGGTGATGACAAACGTATGCGGGCTCCGGACCTTGACCTCGAGGGCATACTCCACGAAAAATTCCCCGGGCCAGAACACGAATTTCCAAGGCCCGATCTCGAAGACCTGGATCTCGGCCGGTCCGCAGAGGTCCGCCGCGATCTGGAGCCGGCCGGCCGCCGCCGCCCGGGCCAACGCCACCGACTCCTCCGCGCCGAACCAGTCGCACTCGGCCGTCCGCACCGCCGTCCGCGGTGCCTGGGCGGCACGCAACGATTCAAACCGCGCCAGAGCTGCTGTGGCCGCGGCCACGGCTTGTTCGACCGGGGGCATCGTCCGCATCAGGAGCGGTACCTTATCCCGGCGTGCCCGGAGGGGGCAGTCCTTCAGGTAAGTGGCTCCCCGGATCGCCCCGGCCACCGCCGCGCCGAGTTTTTCGCCCAGTCGGCGCGCCTCGGCAAAGGTGTTGGCCTGCGTGACGTGCCGCGGACTCTGGTTGCCCGAGGCGCCGTTGTGGTAGAGCACCGGGCAGTGTTCCGGCAGCACGCCCTTCGTGCGCAGATAGTGACGGGTGAAATGGGGGAAGTCGCCGCTGATCAGCGTGGAGTCCTCGTGCAGGACCGTGGGGTGCATCGCATAGGCAATCATGCAGCCGAGCGGCCGCTGGTCGGCCAGCGCCCGCACGACCAGGACGGGCACCTGGGGATCCGCCGGACCGGCCGGATCGTGGCGGTTTGTGCCCACGCCCTCTGCGCACGCCAGTGCGAGACCCGCCTCGGCCGGACAGGCGGACCGAACCGCCGCGCAGCCCGCCTCCACCATGCTGTCGGCCACCCACTTCAGGTAACTGGGATCGGCCTTGGGCACCACCGGGTCGGCGCTGTTGCTGAGGTAATCGACGGTCACTGGGCCCGAATGCGTGTGGGTCGCCGTGATCGCGATCGCGATCGCCGACACGCCGGTCTTGATGCTGATCCGCCGGCGCACATCGCCGCTCAGCTGCTTGCTGACAAAAATGAGGTCGCTGGCGATGAAGAGCACCTCGTCCTCCTCCTGGCGCAGAAAGAGCGCGGCCGCTTCCAGCCGGTCATGCACCCCGGTGCTCAGTCGTTCCACATGCGGATAACCGAAAAGAAAGACCCGGTCCTGCGGGGTGAGATCTGCGGTGGCAGCGCCCGCATGCAAGGCGGAGGCCATCGACTGAGAGGTAGGCTGCATGTGACGAGGGAGCATCCTGTCGTTCTGGCGTTGTGTGTAAATGTTTTTATTTGTTCGAATTCTTATATCTTTGACATATTCGCACATATCTCCGCCAATGGCCCCGTGAAAAATCTCCCGTCCGCCGCCCGCCAGGCCCAGATCCGTGAGCGCTTTGCAGGGGGCCCTGGGGTGTCGGTATCGGAACTGGCGCGGGAATTCGGCGTTAGTGAGATGACCATCCGCCGCGATCTCGCCGCCCTCGAGGGCCAATCGCACATCCAGCGCACGCACGGGGGCGCCATGCTGACCCAGCGCATGATGCTGGAATTCGACTACCGCGACCGCCGGGAACTCCATCGCAAGCAGAAGCAGGCCATCGCTGCGGCCGCCCGCAAACTGATCCAACCCGGGCAGCGCCTGATCCTCGATAACGGCACCACTTCCCTCGAACTCGCCGCCCTGCTCAAAGATGGGCAGCACCTGACCGTCATCACGCCCAGCCTCGCCGTCGCCTCCGAATTGCAGCACACCCCGGGCGTCGAGGTGATCCTCCTCGGTGGTGTCATTCGCCGCGGCAGCCCCGATCTCACCGGCCCCGTGACGGAGAATTGCCTTGAGCTTTTTGCCGCCGACTTCGCCTTTCAAGGCGCCGACGGCATCGGCCATGACGGTGCCATCTATAATACCGACCTCCGCCTGGCCCGGGTCGACAAGATCATGCGGCGCGTGGCGAACAAGTCCTGCCTGCTGGCCGATCACTCCAAGATCGGCGCCACGGCCCTGGTTCGCTCCGGCACCTTGGCCGACGTGGACATCTTCATCACCGATACCGGTGCCCCCGCCGCCACGCTGAAGCGCTTCGCCATACTGGGGCCCCAGATCATTACGGTTAAACCCTGAACCTCTCTCTTCCTATGAACACCTCCGCCACCGCATCTTTCTCCACCCTCGACTGGGGCCGCGTCGATCTGCAGCGCGTCCCCCACCTGCCGGTGCCGCCCCCGGGGCCGCAGTCCAAGCACTGGCATGACCGCTGCACGAAACACTTCAAGGGCCTGAGCAGCCAGGTGAAGCTGTTCCCCGTCTCCTTCGCCTCCGGGGCCGGCTGCGTCCTGCGCGATGTCGATGGCAACGAATACATCGATTTCTCCTCGGGCATCTACGTCACCACCCTGGGCCACTGCCATCCGAAGATCAGCGAGGGCATCGCGAAGGCCGCCGGCCAGCTGATGAACGCGCATGACTTCACGACGCCCATCAAAACCGAGCTGATGGAAAAACTTGCCTCCATCCTCCCGGGGGACCTCAACGGCTTCCAGCTCTACGACTGCGGCACCGCCGCGGTCGAGGCCGGGATTCGCGTGCTCCGCGCCGCCACCGGCAAGCACGAGACGGTGAGCTGCTTCAATGATTTTCACGGCAAGACCTACGGGGCCGTCTCCCTCGGCCAGATCCGCTCGTCCGTCTACGGCGCCGTCCGCGCCCCGGGTGCCCACATGGTGCCGCGCCCCGACGCCTATCGCCCGACGTGGACCAAGCCGGATGGCACGATCGACACCAACGCCTATATCAAGTTCTACGGCGAATACCTCGACAAGGCCACCGTCGGCTCCGTCGCCGGTTTCGTCCTCGAGCCCATTCAGGGCTGGGGCGGCTCCATTATGCCCCCGGACGATTTCTTCCCGAAACTGCGCAAGTTCTGCGACGATCGCAAAATCCTCCTCATGGCCGACGAGGTGCTCACCAGTTGGGGCCGCACCGGCAAGTGGCTCGCCATGGAACACTGGGGCGTCGTGCCGGACATCGTCACGATGGGCAAGGGCTTCGGCAACGGCTTCCCCGTCACCTGCGTGGCGGTGCGCGAAAAATTCAAGGAAAGCTTCGAAAGCATCTCCGCCTCCAGCAGCTACGGCGGCAACCCCATGGCGTGCGCCGCGGCGCTTATCTCCACCCAGGTCATTGAGGAGGAGAACCTCCTGGCCCACGCCACGCATCTGGGTGCGATCGCGCTGAAGCGCATGGAGCAAATGAAGGCCCGCCACAAGATCGTCGGCGATGTCCGCGCCAAGGGCTGCCTGATGGGCATCGAACTCGTGAAGGACCGGACCACCAAGGAGCCCTTCGATCAGGCCGGCACCCTCGTTTACCAAAAGGCCTTCCGCAAGGGCCTCGCTTGGATCCCCGCCGGCCATATCCTGCGCATGAGCCCGCCCATCGTCATGGATGAAGCCACGCTGCGCAAGGGCCTCGATCTTATCGACGAAGCCATTGGTGAAACCGCCCAGGAACTTGGCTACGCCTGATCCCCTTCCCCCACCTCGCCATGACCGCCTACCGGCTGAACCGCCTTTTTCATCCCGTTTCCCGCCGCTGCTTCGACGTCGCGATCGATCACGGATTTTTCAACGAATACGGCTTCCTCTCCGGCATTGAGAGCATGAGTGCGGCCGTCGCCACCGTCGCAGGCGCGGCGCCCGATGCGATCCAGCTGACCGTCGGCCAGGCCGCCCATTTGCAGGAGCTCCCGGGCCGGCTCAAGCCGTCCCTTGTGCTCCGCATCGACGTCGCCAACGTCTACGGCAAGAAACTGCCGCGCCGTCTCTACAGCCGCATGATCGACGATCCCGTGGAGCAGGCGCTTCGGCTCGACGCGGCCTGCATGTGCGTGAACCTCTTCCAGATTCCCGGGGAACCCGAGGTCGGCGAGCAATGCGTGGAGAACATCCTTCGACTCAAGCCCGCCTGCGAGCGCTACGGCATGCCGCTCATGATCGAGCCGCTGGTCTTTCGCCCCAATGAGCAAGCCGGCGGCTACATGGTGGATGGTGACGAAAAAAAGATCATCCCGCTCGTTCGCCAGGCGGCCGAACTCGGCGCCCATATCATCAAGGCCGACCCGACCAACGACGTAAAACTTTATCACCAGGTGATTGCGGTCGCCGGCCGCGTCCCGGTGCTCGTCCGCGGTGGCGGCAAAGTTGGCGACCGCGAGATTCTCGAACGCACCGTCGCCCTCCTCAAGGAAGGAGCCTCGGGCATCGTCTACGGACGGAATATCATCCAGCATCCCAAGCCGGGCGCGATTATCAGGGCACTCATGGGCGTCGTGCACAACGGCCTGTCAGTTGAGGCGGCCATGAAGGTGCTGTCCAAAGGCTGATCTCTCCGGCCCGGTTGCCGCTCCCTCCCCTCATGCCCCCACTGCTGATCCGCAACGTCCGCTTCGTCGAACCGGCTGAGGCCATTCGCTCCGGTGACGTGCTCGTGAGCAGCGGCCGCATCGTGGCCACCGGACGGATCGAGGCCAAGTCCGCGGCCGGGGCCGAGGTCATCGACGGCCTGGGCCGGCTGCTGACGCCCGGTTTGATCGACGTGCACACTCACGGGATCATGCACAGCCTTTACGAGTCAGGTCCCGACGGCCTGCGGGCCGCGGCCCGTGAACTCGGCCGCTTCGGAGTGACGACCGTTCTACCCACCATCGTCCCGCAAATCCGCGACGACTGGCTTGATCGCCTCGGTGAAATCGCCGCCGCGATCCCGACAGTGCGCGAAGTCAACATCCCCGGACTGCATTTAGAGGGACCGTTCATGGCCGTCGGTGGTGCCGCCTGTCCGACGCTGCCGGGCGACCTTGAATTGCTGGAGCGGATTCTCTTTGCCTGTGCCGGCCGGCTCGCCGTCATGTCGGTGAGTCCTGATGCGCCGAACATCGTGCCTGTCATCCGCCGTCTCCGGCAGGAAAAGGTCACCGTCTTTCTGACGCACACCCGCGCAGGCGTCGAACAGACGGAGGCCGCCCTCGATGCCGGCGCCGTGCATGCCACGCATTTCTACGACGTCTTCTATGCGCCCGCCGAGACGGAGCCCGGCGCCCGTCCGGTTGGCGCCGTTGAGGCCATTCTGGCCGACCCGCGGGCCAGCGTGGATTTCATCGCCGACGGCGTGCATGTCCACCCCACCGCCATCCGCGCCGCGGTGGCGGCCAAGACCTGGGCCGGGGTTATTTTAATCACCGACTCGAACATCGGCGCCGGCCTGCCCGCCGGCATCTACGACACTCCCTGGGGCTATCAGGTGAAAGTTTCGCCCCAGGATGCCGCGCGCCACGCGACCAAAAACTTCCTCGCCGGCAGCGCGCTCACGATGGACCGGGGCATGGCGAACCTGCTGCGCTGGCTCAAGCTCCCGCCGGAGCAGATCTGGGGGATGGGCACACTCAATCCCGCCCGCCTGCTCGGCCTCGATCGCAAGGGACGGCTCGCGCCTGGCGCCGACGCCGACCTCGTGCTCTGGGACGAGGACCTGACCGCGGCCCGCACCTGGGTCAATGGAGTCTCCATCTATGAAAAAAAATCCACCTAAATTCACCTTTGCCCCGGCAAGCTTTGTTCCCTTCCGCGACACCAAGGCCGTTGCCCGGGTCCGCCGGATCAAGCGGGAAGACATCACGAAGCACCGCAACCCTGATTTTCGCATCTCGGTCCACCCCGATGCCCAGCTGGAATTTCTCTGGATCACGGACATGTTTTTCCGGATCAAGACGGCCATGGAGGCCGGCCGGTCGTTCGTGGCAATCATGCCCAACCCTTGGCCGGGCTATGCCAAACTTGCCTCCCTGCTCAACCGGGCACGCGTCAACTGCCGGAAGCTGCACACTTTTAACATGGACGAATACGCCGACGAGAACGGCCGCATCGCCCCCGAGTCGTGGGAATTCGGCTTCGGCCACGCCTTTAAGAAATACTTCTGGGCCGAACTTGAGCCCAAGCTGCGTCCGGCGGAAAAGCAGGTGCGCATTTTCACGGACAAGAACCTGAAGGACTATGGCCGGATGCTCGCCGATCTCGGCGGCGCCGACATCTGCTACAGCGGCCCGGGCTGGACCGGCCACCTAGCCTTCATCGAGCCCGACGCCCCCGAGTTTGCCGGCTCACTAGCGGAATGGAAAAAAATGGGTCCGCGGGTTTGCACGCTCAGCCCCTTCACGATTGCGCAGAATTCCCTACACGGCTGCTTCGGCATGAGCGGTGATCTTTGCGCGGTGCCGCCTAAGGCCGCCACGATTGGTCCAGCCGAAGTCATCGCCGCCAAGCATCGCATCGACATACACGCGATTACCGTCGACGGCTCATTCGCCTCCTGGCAGAGGCTCACCTCCCGCCTTGTGCTGCACGGCCCGGTCACACCCCGCGTGCCCGAATCCATCCTGCAGACCCTGCGCACCGATGTCTGGGTTTCCGAGTCCATCGCCGCCAATATCAAAACCCGCTGGGACAAGGGCTATTAACCCCGCCAACACCATGAATGCGCTCGCTCAAGTCCCAGTCGCCGAACGAAACCACCCGCGGAAACTTCCCGCCCCCGTGATCCCGCGGGTTGACGACATCTGCCTAGACAACCTCATGCAGGCCCCGTCTGGCCCCCAGCCCAAGACGATGGGGTTTCAACTCGGACAATCATGGTTGCCGAGTCGGGAACCGGCCTTTCGTCCCGGCACCGTCTGGCTTGCCGCGACAGACAACACGCTGATGGTTTGCGCCGATCTGACCGATGACTGCGTCCGCACCTTCGCCTACGCGGCCAACCAGCCTATGTGGGATCTTGGCGACACTTTTTGTTTCTTCCTGCAATCCGCCGGGTGCGAGAGATACTTCGAGTTTCAAATCGCCCCCAAAGGCTCCCTGCCGCAACTGCGCCACCACTCGATAGCGATCCGCGCAAATTCGGCATCGAGAGTTATATCATGCACGCTCGCCGGCTCATCGATTTCCGGGTCCGACAACGCAACGGTGGCTGGCGCGTGGTCCTGCGCCTGCCCGTCGCCCACCTGCTCGCCTTTTCGCTAGAGCCCATCAGAGAAAACTGGCGGCTCGCGTTTTGCCGCTACGATTACGATATCGCCGGTCGGTTCACCCTCTCCTCCAGCACCCACTTCACCCGACCGAACTTCCATCGCCAACAAGAGTAGTCCTCCATCCACGTGCCCGGCGGCTTCCCGACCGCGCCCCAAGCCTCTTCCTGACCCAACCGGCGCCGCATCTCCCCCTCCTTCATGAGATCTCTCGATATCCTCGTAATCTGCGTCTACCTCGTCGCCGTTGTCTGGGCCGGCCTGGCCTGCCGCGGCAAGAAAAGCAACTCTGCCGAGTTCTTCACCGGCAAAGGCGGCTTCAGTAGCAAACTCGGCACCGTCCTGGTCGGCCTCAGCATCGCCGCTACTCTCTTCAGCGGACTCAGCTTCGTCATCTACACCAGCACCGCCTATGGTTACGGCGCAAAAATCATCCTCGGCGCAGTCGGCATCCCCATCGCCTGGGCGGTGCTGAGATTCTGGTTCCTCCCCCGCTACCTAGCGGCCAACGGCGCGCACCCCTACGACATCATCGAGCAACGCTTCGGCCCGGCGGTCCGACTCACTGTTTCCGCCATGTTCATCTTAATGCGCATCGGCTGGATGGGCGCCATGCTGGCCGCCCCGACCCTCGTGGTGATGGGTTCCGCCAATCTCGGCCCGGCCTGGTTCTGGCCCATCGTGCTCACCACCGGCATTGCCTGCACCTTCTACACCACCATCGGCGGCATCCGGAGCGTCATCATTACCGACGCCATCCAGTTTCTCATCATCATTCTCAGTCTGCTTTTCATCATCGGGTTCATTCTTCTCCGGCTCGACCTCTCGCCCCTCGCCATCCTCGGCGAACTCCATGACGCCGGGCGGCTGCACATCCTCGATTTCAGCTTCAACTTCACCGAGACCTACACCTTCTGGGGCGTGCTCGTCGGCTTGACCATCAGCGGCCTCGGCACCTACCTCGCCGACATGATGATGTTGCAACGCTACCTCGCCGCCGATTCGCCGCAGGCCGCCGCCCGCGCCTTCGCCGTCAACATGTGGGGCGCAGTCATTGTGATCATCTCCTTGGTCACCGTCGGCCTGCTCCTGTGGGTTTGGTATCAACACCACCCCAATCCCTTAATTCCGCTCAAGAACGACCAGGTCCTCGCCTACTTCATCGCCCGCGAACTGCCCGCCGGCGTGTCTGGCCTGCTCATCGCCGCCATCATGGCGGCCACCATGAGTAGCATGACCAGTGGCATCATCGCCATCGCCGGCACCATCACCAACGACTGGACCACACGCTTCGGCCGTCACCGCACCTCCGCCGAGCTCTTCCGCTACGGCCAGAAGGTCAGTATCACCATCGGCGTGCTCTCCACCCTCGCCGGCGGCTTCACCGCCCAGCTCGACTCGCTATTCCAGGTCTCGCAAACCGTCCTCGGCGTCTTTCTCGGCCCCATGCTCGGCTGCATGGTGCTGGTGGTGACCAAGAACCGCATTAGCACGGCCGGCGTGCTCACCGGCATGGCCCTTGGCACTGCCGCCGGCTGGGCGGTCATCGCCTGCCCCGTTTCGTTCATCTGGGTGGCCCCTGTCTCCAGTGCCTTCACCATCGTAGGCGCCCATCTCCTGCCCCGGAAAGCCGCAACCTAACCGCGGCGGCACGCGGGCGAATGTCGAACAGACCGAGGCCGCGATTGAACGCGGGAGCGGTGCATGCCACGCATTTTTGTGACCTCTTCTATCCACCGGGCGAAAAGGATCCCGGCGTGCGCCCGGTCGGCGCCGTCGAGGCCACCCGCGCCGCCGTCGCGGTCAAGACCTGGGCCGGCGTGATCCTCATCACCGACTCGAACATCGGCGCCGGTCTGCCCGCGGGCATCTACGACACGCCGTAGGGTTACCGCATCAAGGTCTCCCCGGAAAACGCCGCGCGCCACGAGACCAAGAACTTCTTGGCGGGTAGCGCGCTCACGATGGACCAGGGCATGGCCAACCTCCTGCGCTGGCTCAAGCTCCCGCCAGAGGAGATCTGGGCCATGGGCACCCTGAACCCAGCGCGCCTCCTCGGCCTCGACCGCAAAGGCCGGCTCGAACCCGGCGCCGACGCAGACCTGGTTCTCTGGAACGACGACCGCACCGCCGCCCGCACCTGGGTCGGTGGCCATTCTACCTATGAAAACCAAGACAACTGAATTCACGTTCGCTCCGGCGAGTTTCATCCCCTTTCGCGACACCAAGGCTATCGCCCGGGTGCGCCGGATCAAACGAGTGGACATCGCGAAGCACCGCAACCCCGACTTCCGCATCACGGTAATGCCGGATGCTGAATTCGAGTTCCACTGGATCACGGACATGTTCTTCCGGATCAAGACCGCCATGGATGCCGGTCAGCAATTCGTGGCGATAATGCCAAACCCATGGCCCGGCTACGCCAAGCTTGCCTCGTTGCTCAACCGCGCCCGGGTCAACTGCCGTTAGCTGCATACGTTTAATACCAAACGCCCCAAGCTTTTACGCTTTCAATGGAAGTGAAGACCGACCGGCTGGAGTAATGGCACGAACAATCCCGCCCTTGGGCGAAGCGTTGGTGAAAGAAATTGAAGCCGCCTGGGCGCAGCCCCAGGAGGACTGGGCGCGCAAGCGCCTGTTGGTGGTGCGGCTGATCGCCCAGCACCAGATGACGACCGAACAAATTGCACAGGTGGCGGGCGTGAGTCGCAAGAGCGTGTTCAACTACCGTGATCTGGTGGTGACGGGCGGGGTCCCGGCGTTGCTGAAGCGGGATTGGGCGGGGGGGGCCGACGCCAGTGGTGCGCGGGGCGGTGGCGGAGGAATTTATCCAGCGACTGGAGGCCGGTCAGTTCCGGCAGGTGCGGGACGCGAAAGCGTGGATTAAGAAACGCACCCGCAAAACGCTCAGCGCGAGCGGGGTGCGGAAGGTTTTGCGCCGCTTGGGCGGCAAGTTGAAGGTGCCGCGCAAAGCACACGCGAAAAAGCATCCGGCCAAGTCCGCGAAGTTCAAAGCGGAGTTGCCGGTCCGGCTGCAGGAGGTGGTGGGCCCGGCGCCAGCGCGACCGGTCCGGTTGTGGGTGCTCGACGAGCATCGTTATGGGCTGCTGCCGGTGATCCGCCGTGTCTGGGCCCGGCGGGGCGTGCGCGTGCATGCCCCTTACGCCACGCGGTATCAATGGGGCTACCTCCACGAGGCCTTGGAGGTCGACGGGGCGCATGCCACCGAATTGCTTTTCACCCCGGCCATTGATCGCGATATCCACGCGCTGTTCCTTCAACAGATCGCCGATTCCGATCCGCAGGCCCTGCATGTGGTCATCGCCGACCAGGCCGACTTCCATCTGCAGCTCGATGATCCACGCCTGCTGAGCAACCTCCGGCTCCTGCCCTGCCGCCCTACTGCCCGGAACTGAACCCAGTCGAGCGCTACGGCGGCTTGATCAAGGCGGCGGTCGCCAACCGCCTCTACCCCAGCTTGCGCCGGCTCGAAGACCATATCATCGCCGCCACCCGACCTTGGTCCACGCCCGCTGCGGTGGCGGGGCTCATGCACGGCTGGCTCAAGGATAAAGTAAGCTGTGGCGTTCTACCCTAAGGTGTAATAGCTAAGGGAGATTGGTATAACATGGACGAATGCCGACGAGCATGGCTACATCGCGCCCGAATCGCATCGGTAGTCGTGGATCAGATTGGTTGGGTTTGCCGTCATTGAATTGACTCCCGCTCACCTTGATTGCGGGGTGGGCGCCCTGCCATGCTGCGGGAAGCGCGAATCGTGAGAGTCGTGGACAAGGAGACCACTTCTTTCAACTCGTGGGGATGGTGTTCGGCCTCGCCGATTCAGGGCAGAAACTGAAAAGCGAAGAGCTTACTCTGGCGCATGACGAAACGCAGCCGGATCGGCTTGCCCGCCCAAGTACTAACGTCGGAGCCATCCTTCCATCTCACCGTGTGACGAACCGAGTTTCCCCGCACCACCATACTATCATCCATGCCACGACCGGGAACAGGGTTCCCTTCGGCATCGAGAATCTCGACTCGGATGGATCCAGCGCCGGTTGCGAGCGCATTCAGTTGAAGGGTATTCCCTTCAAAGATCAATGGAGTCGTGATCAGTTCCCCCCCCTCCAGGGGAGTATCGACCGAGGCAAAGCCATCGAGCCGGAAAATCGCCCGGCCCACCGCAGTAGTGCGGGGATTCCGGGCCGTGTGATGCTGGATAGACCAGCCAGCGTAGTAGACGTAAAGTTGATCGCCGTGACGGACCATCCCGCTGACATACACATCGCCGTCTCGGCCGGAACCCGGGAGTCCTTTGGGAACAATGGCTGCCTGAAACGGCCGCCACCAATTGATTCCATCGCGTGAAACCGCAAAATGCATCTCCAAGTCGTTCGAGGCATTCGGATCAATCTGGTCTCCATACCATTTCCGCTGAGAGTACCACAGGCTCGGAAACGCGACGTAGACGTCTTGGGCGTACGAATATTTCTCGGCGCCGAGGGTGTATATCTGCGTTCCAATGGGATCCTTCTTGTCTGGCCGGAAAATGATTGGGAACTTGTCCAAAGGCAGCGGATCTGAGCGTTTGCGCGTGGCTTCAAGCTTAAGCTCCAGCGCAGAATGCGACGCCGCGAGATTGTGCTTGCCCAAGGTGTATCGCGTATAGGTTCGAATTTCTCCGGGTTCGTAGCAGCGTGGATAGACGACCCACTTCTCGATCGAATCGTCCCAAAATACCGGCGCCGGCGCGCCGAGGTAAAACGGCATGGTCGGTTCGGCGCCGCGCTCCCAGCGTGCACCGTCTGCTGATTGCATCAGGTACTGGGAGCGCTCGACCCAGTCAACCGAGATCGCCCAGCCCGGATCAACCTTGCGCGTGATAGCCCACATCTTGTACCGCCTGGTCGGTTCGTCGAAGGGATCGATGAAAACTGTTCCAGATATATTTATGCCAACGATATTGTTGTGCTTTGAGCCATTGAACTCAATCAATCCGAGGTCGGGTTTGGTCCAATTCACCCCATCTGTGGAAAATGCCAGACAGAGGTACTGCGTGGCGTCGCCTGCCGGATAGGTCGAATAATACATCCGGTAGACATTCCCATCCTGCAGAACGGAGCTGTAAACGCTGTGGCCGCCGCGCTCCCAAACCTGATCGCTGGGCAGCAGGTTCTCGACCGGAACCTCTGGTGGATTGAAAACTAGCCGAACAGAGTTGCTTGAGCCGATGAATCGCTCGTCAATAAAGAGCTGCTTTTGTGATCCAATTGTTAGAGGGTTGGCCTCCCTCGCCGCTGCTGCTACTATCGACGACTGCCCGAGGATGGCCAAAGAAAAACATGCCTTGCTGGCATAAATGAGATATCGATTTTTCACCTACCGGTTGCGTGAAGTATACCGGACTACTCGTCAAGGATTTTTCTCATGCTACATACTTGTATACACGTGAATATACAAATAGTAATACGTCAATAATCATTTCCCCCTCTGTAGCGACAGATCCCCTGCGCGTAGCTTGCCCCTGGCTGGGCCTGAACAATCCCCAAGCTCAATATATCCCCTGGATCACTCCCTCCTGTAACGGTATGACGATGCCACCCATAGTCGTTGGGCGATGATCAATTCGATGTTCCCGCCGACTTTTCCCGAGCAGGACTCCCATCGATCCTCAAAAGCAGGATGAAAGCCAATACGGCCCTGATCGCGCTGCTGGCGCCCGGCAAAGACGCCACGGGAGACCATCTTGGCGATATAGCTCGTCGATCTGCTCGGAAAAATGAGCGGTCGACCCGTGAGGCCGGCTTGCGCCCGCCCTGTGTGTAATACACCGGCGAGGTATTTGCAATGACCTCGCGGTCGTTGGGCGCCAGCCGGTGTCCCGGACCCTTGGCCCGCAGGGCGACCCAGCCGCTTCGCTCAAGCCACACCTTCTTCGCAATGCGGATCGAAAGGGTATTCACTCCGGTCTGCTGCCGGTGCACGATCTCACCGTTTACCCCAATTTCAAGAGCCTCCATTGGCACATGCGACTGTGCCTCCCCGACGACATCAATTTCCAGCGGGCCGGCTGCGACGATCTCGTCCCCCGGCTCGCGCCCACCGGCGGTAAAGCGCAGCAGCGGACCGTTAGTGGCGAAGCTCCGGCCTGCGCGATAGGCTTCGATCCAGCGCGCGTAGTCGAAGGCGGCCCCGACTTTAACGTAAACCCGCCCGCCGCCCGGGATCAGATGCAACGGGAAGTTAAGGAAGGAATCGATGCCGGCGGAAATCGGACATCGGAAGCCGCAGTTCAGCAACCGATACCACCAAGCCGTCGGCTGGTCCTAGGCGTTCTGGCTCATCACGTCGATCGTGTCCGCCACGCCCAGAGCGATGTCGACAGGCAACTCGCTGCACAAACCGGGATGGACATACCCCCCCCTGCACCCGAGCTTGTGCAGCCTGAGGATAATTGCCCGGATAATCGTGGTGATGAGGTGAGTTCGGCCAGCCAAAAAAAGCCAGCTCCACAAAGGATTTCAGGTTGAGAAATCCGACATGGCCGAAGATGTCATTCCGCATCTCCTCGCAAAAGACGACGACGCGGTCGGGCGTCGAGACCGCATCGGGTCCGCCCGTGAAATACTTCCCGTCGTTGATGGTGGCTGTACGGGGATCGTTGCACGGTATAATGCTCACAACGTTGAGGTCTTCCGCCTGCGCCACGAGCAGCACGTCGGCAGGTTTGATCACGTCCTGCGTAAAAAGATTCGCATGAACATGAACATTCCCCGAATACCAGCCCGCCTGCTGCAGGATCCAACGTCGCTTGAACCGGACCGTCACGTTTGCCGGCGGGCCAGCCCGGATCTGCACCGGCAGGCGCACGGGCTCGTATTCCAGCCCCTTGACGATCTCCAATACTGCCGGACCGACCGGCAGATCGACGGAAAATTTACCCGCAGCGAGAAAATCTGCGCCGCCCGCGAACGGCTGATTGGCCTCTCCGCTCTCCAGCCGGTGCATCACGCC
This sequence comes from Pedosphaera sp., assembly GCA_009695285.1. Classification (GTDB taxonomy): domain Bacteria; phylum Verrucomicrobiota; class Verrucomicrobiia; order Limisphaerales; family SIBH01; genus SIBH01. The sequence goes on along the minus strand of SIBH01000001.1, from coordinate 11,233 downwards.
GGCCGGTGCGTGCGCACGATGGTCGGTCGCAGTAAGGTAGACGCGCGCCGCCGTCGCCTGCCCAGCTTCATCCAAATTTTCCACGACCAGCGCCCCGCGCCTGTGCTGCCGAACCACCAGACCGAAATCCCGCTGATGGCCATCCACCTGAACGGTCAGTGCGGCGTGACCCTCGCGCGGCAATTGCAGATGGAGAAAGGTGCCGAGCGAATGACCGGCGGGAAGCACCAGGTTCAGGGCGAACCGGCTTCGGTTGCCTTCCCCGCCCCGGCAATGTCCACTCGCACTGGGATATTCCGGATATTCTCGACGATGACTGGCACATCCACGGTGTCGCCCGCGATCGCATCGACCGCGGGTGGCGGGATGAGCAACACTTCGACCCCGAAGTTGCGGTGCGCCAAGCGCGCTCCTTCGAGGCTGCGGTAGCCGACGCGGACTCGCTCGCCGACGCCGGGGCCCGGCCAGCGCGTCCTGGTTCCGGCGAGCCCGCGCCATTCCTCGATAAAGGGCAGCAGGGCGGGCTTGAGCATCTGTCCCGCGAGTAACACCGCGCCGCGCGGCGTGTCGGTCCAATACAGCAGTCTCGCCGAAAACTCGGCGAAACCGCCCCGTGCCGCCGCCGAGTCGGCGTCGGACACGAATGTTGCCGCCTGAAACGGCATTGTCAGCGGCTGCTCGGCCTCCGCCGCAGCGAGCCGGATCCCTCCGGCGAGCAGCGGCGCGCCCATCCTTCAGGGTCGGCCCTCAAGGCGGGCCGGCCATGAAAAGGGCTTGAAACGGGAAAGATGGGGACTGCCCCACGTCGCTTGGCGGACATTGGCTGCCGCGGGTGATCTCATGCGGTGGGGTCGGGCACAAGGGTTGAAGCCCACCCCTCCTCAGACGAGATGCGGTGGCAACAGTTCGGGCGTGTTTTTCCGACACCACGCAATCAAGCGCTTCACATGCGCATCCGTTCCGCTCCGATAGGGCGACTGGCAGCGTAGACCGACAACGCCGCCGCCGGCGACGCGCTGGATGCGGTCGATGGCGGAATCCCAGAGGCCGGCCTCCTTGACGAGCGGATTGACCAACGCCTCATAGAGGTAGCGGTGCAAGGCCTCCGCCAGCGGTTTGGCCTCCTTCATCCGACCAGCGTCACAGAGTTGGTAAAGCTCAACGACCTTGGCGACGTTGAACCCGGTAATGGAGCAATATCCGCCGCGTCCGCCAGCAGGTATCTTCTCGAAGAAATCCTCGCCGCCAAAAACCGCCAGATCCGGCGCTTCCTTGAGCACCGCCTTGAGCGCCTTGACGTCCAGTCCCGTGTCCTTGGTTCCGATGAATGTCGGCACCTCATCCGCAATCTCGCCCAGCAGTTGGGGAACGATCTTTCGTTTTGACCGTCCCGTAACGTAGACGATTAGGGGTGTCCGACCAGCCTCGGCTGCGATTTCATGGATGAATCGCTTGACCTCATCGTCCTTCAGTTCGAGCCAGAAAGGCAGCGCAACCTGCAAGGCATCTGCCTTGGCCTTGATGGCGACGCGGATGCGTTGCCGGACCGTCCGCGTGCTCAGGGCCGAAACGCCGATTTGCACCGGCAGCCCGACGGCGTGCGCCTGCTCGCAGGCAATCTGCGTGACGCGTTCGAACGTGGCGTCGTCCTGGGCGTAGAATTCGCCGGTCGTGCCACCTGTGTAGATGCCATTGACGCCGGTCCCACCATACGAGCGGACCTCCTGTTTGAAACGGCGCGCATCCAGTTCGTCGCGATCGTTCCAAGGCAAAATCAGGGCGCTCCAAACGCCCGTGAGGGTTTTACGTGTCAGCGGTTTGATTCGGGTTGTCATGCGGACGGGGGCAACAGAAACAGGCAGGGACGGGCAATGTGTTCGGGCTACAGCAAGGCTAGGGTGAGAAGACCCCTCCGGCCGGAAGACGGTCGAGGTTGAAAAATTTGCGGGCATTATCCCGGAAAATCAGTCGTTTTGCCATGGGTGTGATTTCCGCGGCTTCGATGCGTGTGCGCTGCATCGCCACATGATAGAGCGGCGTGTCGCTGCCGAACAGGAGGCGCTCAGCGCCAATCTCCTTCACCGCCCACTCGACCAGGCCGGGCAGGATGCTGCGCGCGCTCGACGTGTCGACCCACAGGTTGCCGTGCTTGGCCGCTTGGATCGCCCTCACCTGAAGATCCACGCGCCCGTTGTCTCCAGCCCCATTACCCAAGTGCGCTAGCAACACACGGGCACCGGGATGGCGGTTGGCGAACGGAACGAAATCCGCAGGCCGGCTGTTGGGACAGCCGCTGTGCGTCATCACCGGCGCACCTATTTCCTCAAAAAAGGAGAACAGCTCCTCGCCATGATCTTCGATCTGATAGTCATGCTCCTCAGGATGAATCTTGATGCCGACGCACCAAGGGGCCTGGAGCATCCGCCGCGCCTGCTCATAGGTTTTCGGCTGCAGCGGATTCACAATGACATATTGCAGCAACCCCCTGATCGCGGGCACTTCGCGAAACGCCGCCTCGTTAGCCGGGACGACGTCTGTGATCCGTCCCCGCGGGAGCAAGCCGGCCAATGGCGACAGCACAGACCACTCCACCCCACATAACTGGGCGCGCCGGGCGACCAGCTCCGCATTGCCGCTGGAGAACTCCTCGACAAGCGTATTTTCATGCACGTAACGGCCGTAATGGCCGTGAGCGTCGATTGCTTGAATATTACTGTAGTTCATGCGGAAATAAACCCGTCGCTGGGCTTCCCCTCGGAAAGTGAACTTTGGGAATTACAGCATGCAGCCAGAAGCATACATTCTTGTATACATGTGTATTTGTTTTTATCAGTGTCAATGTCCATCCTGAAATATTGTGTCGTCCACGGCACTCGCTCCGCGGTGGAACATCCTGATCCTTGCATCCAAACATGATCATCGACAGCCATGTTTATTGTTTTCGGGCGCCTGACACTGTCGCGGGCCATGCATCGGCCGCCGCGCACATGGAATTCTGGCAAAGGCAGTATGCCCTCCATCCTCAGCCAGCGTTCCGCGTGCGAGACCAGATGCCAGGCGACTGTCACCTGCTTCTCGCCCCCACCCCGGCCGAACCCCTGCGTCTGGCTCAGCCGGGATCATGCAGTTGAGTGTCTGCTATACAGTTGAAACGTTAGCACCGAATGGTGGAACCCGGCCTCCGGACGGGTTGGACGAATGCGCGCAGGGGAAAAACGCGTCCGGAGGCCGCGTTCCACCCAAGGCAACTGCATGATCCCGGCTCAGGACCGCAATTTCAGGGTGGACCAGATGTGCAGCCGGCTAGTGTGGACGGTGGCGGGTGAAGACTACACCAAGCAGCAGCTGCCGCCGAATGTGATCGAGTTCGCTGTCCGGGCTATCATCGCGGAAATGGACCATGCCGGAGTGGATTGGGCGCGGATCCACGTGGACGCTACGCTCACGAAAGTTCCGGCCTACATAAGTTCGTGCGTCGCGGCCTTTCCCCCAACGAATGGCCCCGATCGACGCATGGCTGATTCCCACCAGAGCCGATGACGCCATCAAACAGGCCGTCATCGTCATCAAGCAGCACGGCCTGCATGCCTTGAAGATCATCCGGCCTACGCCTACCAGCGAACCCAATCAGTGGGCTTCGATGAGCCCTCTTGGCGTCCCTTCTGGGACGTGGTCGCCCAACTCGGCGTGCCGGTATTCTTCACGCTCGGGGCGAGTCCCGGCATCACCGATCCCAGGCATGGTTCGTCCAGGAGCTTTGGAAGCTGCGCCGGTGGCAGGACCGATACCCCCACGTGACGGCGAGCGTGACCCATGGTTATCCTGGCGCGAGTTTCTTACGGGCGGTCGTTATGACCTGAAGTGGACCCCGTTGGTTGGACAGGAGGAACGGCCGATTAAGATATAATGTTCGCCTGCAGGACAAGCGGATTGGTCGCTCCCGAGGACAGGAGCGCTCAAGCTTGCCGCAGGGAGCGACCAGTCCGCGGGGGTGATCATTGGTTGATGGCCTCCGGTTGGCTGGCGCGGTAGGCGCCACCCGGGGTGCCGCCGTCGTGGGCTTGGTGCGGGCGGCGTTCGTTGTAGAACCGGAAGTAGGTTTCGAGCTGGGCGTGGGCATCGACCAGCGAGCAATAGCTTTTGAGGTAGACCTCCTCGTATTTGACCGTGCGCCACAGCCGCTCGACGAAGACGTTGTCCAGACACCGGCCCTTGCCATCCATCGACAGCTTGATGCCGGCGGCCAGCAGGGGCTGGGTAAACTCCGCCGAGGTAAACTGGCAGCCTTGGTCGGTGTTGAAGATCTCCGGCTGGCCGTGCTGCGCCATGGCCCGCTGCACCGCTCGCACGCAGAAGCTCGCATCAAGGGTGTTCGACAGCTCCCAACTGAGCACGTAGCGGCTGTGCCAATCGAGCACGGCGCACAGGTAGACGTGGCCGCCGGGCAGCGACAGATAGGTGATGTCGGTCGCCCACACTTGGTTGGGCCGGGTGACCGCCAGATCGCGCAGCAGATACGGGTAGACCGGGTGCGTCCGATCCGCCACCGAGAGCCGGGGCTTCGGTGCGAGCGACTCCAACCCCATGATCCGCATCAGGCGGCGCACGCGTTTGCGGTTCACTTCTTCGCCCTGCGCCCGCAGCCAGTTCGTCATCTGGCGGCTGCCGAAGAACGGATAGGCCAGATACGTCTCGTCGATCACCCGCATCAGCCGGTGGTTCTCGGCCGACGCAGGCTGCGGCCGGTGATAGTAACTCGAGCGCGGCAGCCCCAGCAGGGCGCATTGCTCGGTCACCGGCAGTTTCGGATGGGTGGTCTCGATCATGCGGCGGCGTTCCTCAGTCCCCAAGCGGGCCAAGTTTTTTTTTGAGCCATTCGAGCTGCATCCTCAGCTTCCCGATTTCAGCGTAGAGTTCCTGCTCCCGCTCCTTCGCGGCCACCGCGTCGGCGTCCACCGACTTGGTGAAGAGCTCCGGCAGCCGTGCGGCCACCTCCTTCTTCCAGATGTTTACCTGCGTGGGATGCACCTGGTGCTTGGCCGCAATGGCGTGCACCGGCTCGATGTTCTTGAGCGCTTCCAGCCCCACCTGGGCCTTCAGCGCGGCACTATGCTGGCGTCGTTTGTTGGACATAGGTAACGGTTCCTTCTTTGTTTAGTGGGACCGTCCCCCGCTGTCCAACTTTCGGGGTCCACTTCAACCTGCCCGATGCCATGTGGGCGCCGCTTGTCGCTTCGAATATTTGCATGGAAGTTGGTTTCCCGTTCCGGATCGGCGACCTTTTCGACTACCCGTATCGGGAATGCTGGCCGGTGGTGGAAGCCATACTGAAGCAGATCGGCCCTGACTGGTTGCTCTGGGGCATGGACATGCCGTTCCAAAACCGCTTCTGCACCTACCGACAATCGCGCGACTATATCGAGCGCTTGACCTCGCGCCTAATCCCAAGGCGGAAGCTCGGCCTGCCTGTTCACTTTTCTAGCTATCTGCCCGGCCTTGGATCCTTGGTATTCGACCAGGCCGAGATTCGGTTTTCCCAATTCACCCCGTCCGTGGAAAACGCCTCGCAGATCACGCGCTGGGCCGTATGGGTGTCATTTTCTCCCAGCACGATCACCTCCCCTCTCTCGTTGCGCTCGCCTGACAGGAACGCCCCGGCGGAATAGCGCATCGGAACTTTCCCAGCCGGTGATCGTAGTCGACCCAGGAGGTCCGCATGTCGGGCCCCTCCCCCGGCTTGTCCCGTTTGATCACCGGATTGTCGGCCAGCTACTCCGCCCGGTTCAGCCTTCGTCTGGTGTGGTCCATCGTCTCGACGACCTCATCGTCCCACTTATCGCTTAGTTGAGATGCGGTCAGCAAGCTGAGGATCGGCTCACCCCGGCTGAAGCCACGACATTCTGTCCGAAGATACCCAGAGCCTTTCTTTGAAGCGAGGGCGGAGACTCGAACCGGAGATATGCGGCGTGAAGAGCACGTGGGGGGAACCGCCACAGCGGATGGCTGGCCGGCAGCGGATAGGCATAATGCGTGTCCAGCGCGGCCCCGGCGATCCATTTTTCCCCGAGCGCTCGCAGCAACGCGGCTTCCTTGATGGTGGCCCCGCGCCGGGTTGAGCACAAAGGTATGGCGGGGCAGCGCCTGCAACTCGCGCTAGCCGATCAGCCCCTCGGTGGCGGATGTTAGCGGCATCGAAATGACGAGGAAATCCAGTCCGTTCCAGCGTTGCGGCGGTACCAAAGACGCGGTCCGGCAGGCGGCGCATTGATACATGAGCCGCCACAGCTCGGAAATGTCGTCCACGTTTTGGCCGATCAGGATGTGATTGAAAAATTCCACGATGGCAGGGACGGCCTCCGGGCAAAAATTGCCGGCATAGGTCTCACCCAGACCGGTATGCCGGCCGTCGGTGATCACCTCGATGAACGCCGCGCTGCGGAGTTTGCGCGCTTCCCGCAGAATCGGATCATTGGTGCACGGTCCGGTGAGGAGTACTCTGCGCACAGCGGTGATTCCCATGATTATGGGAAGTGACGGCAAGGCAGGGACAGGCGTGGGCTCGCGCCGGAGGTTTCAGTAATTCCGCATGGCAGCCGCCGGGCAGGCCTTACGGCTCCAGCCAAAAGGAATAGAGGTCTGCATTCTTGAGATGAAAGCGTATGCGCACTTGCTTGCCTTTCAGCTCGGCCAGCATGCGCCCCGGCCAAGTCAGCTCGGTCCTAAGCTGGTCACCCGTCACCACGGTGCAGCGGTTGCGTTCCCAACCAGGGAGAACGTTCCGACCTTCCGCATCGGTGATCTCGGCGGTGAGCTGACCGCCTTCTGCCGTCACGTTGACCAAAAGACGTTTGCCATCGATCCGGGCTGGGCGCGTGTCCACAAACCCGCCCTGGTCTCCCGCCCGCAACGAAACAAAGCCGTCGAGCCGGAGTTTGGCTAGGTGGATGCCTCCGCGATATCCGTCGGCCTTGGGGACATTGGGTCGGTACCGCACATCCAGCCCCGAGTAATAAAACCACAGTTCATCGCCGATTTGGACCGGATGGGAAGAAGCAAGGATCTGCCCCGTATCGAGGGCCCCCGATCCCATCTCAGACACAGGAATGAAATGGGCGCGATCGGCGATGCGGTTCCACACCCGCAGGTCGCGGCTGCTCACCAGCTTCGGTGAGCTGACGCCGTCCTGATTGCCGCGCGGCCGGGGAATGCGTCCGCTGCTCTCAAAATAAGTGGGCAGTCCGATATACAGCCCCTCGTAGGCGAACACCGGCATGTTGTAGATCTCGACGTTATACTCTCCCGGCTGGTTGATCGTGGGTCGCCACATCCGCGGGTTTTCAGCCACCTCGCGCAGGTAGCGCTCGCCCAGGATCTGATCCTGCGCATCCGCGTGGTAAATCAGCTCCGGCACCGACCAATGTTCGTAATCCTTGCTCAACGAAAGGTAGATCGAACGCCCGAACGGGCCGTTGTGTTTGACCGTGAGGATATATTGCTGCTGGCGTTCGTCCCAGTTCACGTGCGATTCATCCCCGCTCGGAATCACTGGCACCGCGAGTTTCGTGAATACAAAACCATCGGCTGAGACCAGCGGTTGAAGGCCGCGTGACTCGATCATGCCCTTGTACCGCTGCGCCGGCTGCGCATGGGGATCGAGGAAAACATGATGGATAAAGGCGCGGGGCTCGTCTTTGACCGTGACCAGATTGTTGTTCCGGCTGCCATGGCTCTCGACAACGCCGAGCACTGGTTTTTCCCAGTGCAGCCCGTCCTTCGACCGCGCGTAGCCCGCACCACCGGCACCATTGCCGTCATCACCAAAGCGCAGATACCACATCTTCCACACCTGCTCCTGCTCTTCCCAACAGGGGGCATCGCGAATCTGGATGAAGTTTCCGTCCGTCGGCACATCGGCACGAACCACAGGATTTCCTGCATATTTCGTCGGCTGATGGATGACCCGGCTGACCTGGTTGAGATCACCGATGACGAAATCGTCGAGAAACAGCTGCCGCACGCCAGGGCGCAACATCAGTGTGCCAAAGGGAACCGGCCCGTCCTCGGCTAGACCGCTGCCTGAGCCCGACAAGCTTAATGCCAGGAGACAGCCGAGCCATTTCATTTTGCAAGCGGGAATTGAGGCATTGGTTTGATGGTCGAGTTTTGAATTAATTGCGGTTTGATACTCCGGGCCGTTTTAAGATACACGCTGGGGCAACTTACCACTTATATTTGACGGATAGCCTAGGGTCAAAACCGGGCACGGTTTGCACCAATCCGGTGGCGCCAACGGCTACGATATACCGCTTGTCGGTGATATTGTTCAGGTTGAGCTGTAGGCTCCAATTCTTCTTGAATGAATAACTACCGAAAAGATTGTAGGTTGTCGGGAAATCAATCCACCAGTTGGCATTACGCTTCCGGCCCTGATCGAAATACGTGGCGCCTAGAACCAACCCTTTCAACGAGCCTCTCTTCCAAGCATATCTGCCCATGAGACTGATCTTGGACGAAACAAAGTCAGCCGCCGACATATTTCGGTCAGCCGCGGTCTCAGAGTCACTGTTTGTGTAGGTTCCGATCAAGTCAAAGGAGCCGTTATCGTTACCGCGCCGCAGGCCATATTCCAGTTCCCAGCCAGTGGACATATCACCCGCGGAAAGCACATTCCCAAGGGTGCCGGGAATAGTGGCCTCAGGAAGGACACCGAACGTGGCGACATTCGTCAGCGCCATGTCGTAGTAGGTCAGCGAGCCATAGCAGGATAAATTGTCCGAGAACTTGTGGTCGACCTTGATGCCATATTCCTTCATCTTGCCTTGCTGGTCGGGCCGAGGACCACCGAGATCGTCGCGCGACGCAAAACGATCTGTGAAACCAGTTCCGGGATAGATGTTGGCTGCATCCGTGGCGTAGATCGAAACAGACGCAACCGGACGGAACACGATGCCGTATTTGTGCGTGCGGAATGAATTGTCAGGACGCTTGGTAGTGAGATTTGAAACGTAGTTACGATTGAATCCTCCTATCTCAAACCAACGCAAACCGCCCACCAAAATAAGCTTATCATCGAACAGGGAAATATTCTCCTGTAAGTAATAGGAGAAGTTTCTGACTCTACTGCTGCTCTGGGAACTATTTGGCAGCCCCGCGCCGGGTCGGGCAGCCCCGAAGTAGGTGGCGTCAGCCGAAAAGTCCATGGTCTCCGTATTGAGACTAGCTATGTTGGTGTTAACCGACTGATTCTGATGGTTAAATGCTGACGACCAGTCAAAACCAAAGGTCGAATCAAACGTGAACTTTGATATCTTGAACTTGTGGTTCACGTCTGCCTGGATGTTGTTGGTGTAATTTTTGATGGTAAGCGGAATATCCTGACGCACCAGGGTTTTGTTGTCCGACATGATCGTGATGCCACGAACGTGGCGGCGGACGTCATTCAACAGACCGCCAAAGTAATAAAGCCTCACATTCAAGTTGTCGGTCAGAGTCGTCAAGAATGTGACATCAACGAATGTGTCCTCGTTTTCCCAGAATGCATCCTTGCTCAAGGCGGGGGAGAAGGACTTCCCGGAATACTTGTTCAACACAGCATTCATCGGGGCCGAGGCCGTGCCCAGGGTTGAGTTATAATCCAGGAAGTCTTCCCAGTAGACATATCCGTTATCCCGGAAATTGTAGGCGTTGGCGAACAATCGGCTACTATCACCGAAATACAAAGCCAGTCCGCCGCCGAGGAACAGCTGGTCCTCTTCTTCAATATCCTTGTCCGTGTCACCTTTCAGAGCACCCACGGTCACGCGGTAATCTGCAACGAATCCTTTGGATTCGTTCAGCGGTCCCATCACATTGGCCGCAAATCTGACGGAATTGTTCGAGCCAATGGTCACCTGGGCATCCCCTGACTTGTTACGTGTAGGCACTGCGGACACGAAATTCACGCCGCCTCCCAGGAAAGTATTGTTGCCCAACAGCATTGCGCCAGGACCCTTGATTACCTCAACGCGCTCCACATCATACATTGGATTGTGCTTGAAGCTGGTCTTCAGCACACCATTGCGCAGTTGGTGGTTTGTATTAAATCCACGAAAACTGAACGCATCTCTGATCGTCTCGTTCATCGTGACTCCGGCAGCGCCAACCTGGATAACTTGGCCGACCGTCGTCGCATTGAGATCATCGATTAGTGCCTTGTTGATGATCGAGATACTCGAAGGAATCTGTATCAGTTCCTTGGCCGTGCGACTGCCGACAAGGGTTTGCCGGGAGCGATAACCTGACTCATTTTTCGAGGAAACCACAAAGGGGTTGAGTTCGATGATTTTTGGGTCGTCTGATGTATTGGACGGTTTTTCTGCAGTGGTTTGGGCGGTGACTAAAACAGAAACGGCGAGAAATACCGCGCTCGTTACTAACTTTCGCTGCAGGCACGCAATATTACGGCAGGTCGAGATCATTGGGTTATTGGGGTGGAATGTTTCACTTGCTTGGGACTTTTACTATTTGACGATGTATATAATCCTATACATTTAAATTCATGTCAAGTGATTTGTTGCCATGTGTGAGCACCGTAAAAGCACTTCCTTAAATAAAAATGAAAATAACCACTACTAAATATCGCGCAGCCTTATTCCTCCGTGTGTTTCCCGCTAGCATCTTGCTAGTGCTCTCACCGCTCCATTTATCGGGTAAACCTGAAGCTGCACAAACTTTATTCAGCCCTGAACCGGCGCCTAGACCGAAATTGCTATTCGACTACTATCATCACGTCAAACCATCAACAAAAGTCGGTGACCATCTTGTTACCGGCGGATGGGCGGATAACGTGGGTCGATACGGGTGGGACGACTTCTCGCATACAAACAGCTTCGATCCTGTGTTTGTCGCACTCGAGAAAGAGTTCGCGATTACTATTCACGAAGCCCCATTTGCAGCTGAGGCTCTCGCTGCGACCGATGCAGTCGTCATTGTAAATCCAGACAGTCCTGCACTGGTTCCGAACGTTCCCGTGATTAGCGACGAAGAGATCGAAAGTCTAACAAGATTTGTACACCAAGGCGGCAGTCTGATGGTGATGATCAACAGTGACGTGACCCCGCCAAATCAAGCCACTTGAAGCGTTAGTCTGGAGCCCATAAAAGGAACCAGACTATGAAAGGGAAACGCTACACTACTGAAGATAAGATCCGCATCTTGCGGAGTGCCGATGGCGGCAAAAGCATCGTGGAGGTTT
>SIBH01000025.1 GCA_009695285.1 Pedosphaera sp. | reverse complement strand
ACCATGACCGACCTGCTTGAACTCTATAATTCCACCGGATCATCTGTAAATTTGCTGGACTGCAGCCTCAGCGATTCGGCGGCCAGTCCCCGGCGCTATGTCTTCCAGTCGGTCTTGATTCCGTCCCACGGCTACCTGGTGATGAAATGTGATTCGAGTGTCACCAACTCCACCACCACGGGCTTTGGGCTGAAATCCAGCGCCGCGGGGGTTTATTTTTACAACTCAGTCGCGAATGGCGGCCGTCTTATTGACTCGGTCGTTTACGGCCTTCAGGTAGAGGATTATTCCATCGGCCGGTTTCCGCCTTCCACGAATTGGGCGTTGATGACCCCGACGTTCGGCGCGACCAACGTGGCGGCGGTCATGGGGCCGTCCTCCGCGCTGAGAATCAACGAATGGCTTTCCACCGGCAGCCCGGACTGGTTTGAACTATACAACACCACCACCAAACCCGTCGCTCTTGGGGGGCTTTACCTGACGGACACCTCGACCAACGCCATCCAATCGCGCATCGACAGTCTTTCATTCATCGGGCCATCTCCCTCGAATTCTGCTTATGTTCAATTCTTCGCCAGCGGAACCAACGTGCCCTCTGACCAGGTGGTTTTCAAACTTTCCGGCTCCGGCGAGTTTATCGGCCTCTACAACACAAACGTGGCCTCGGTTGGCACCAACACCGCCAGGATCGACACCATTACCTTTCCCGCGCTAACCGACGGCGTGTCACAAGGGCGTCTGCCGGACGGCGGGGCCACCATCGTGATTTTCACGAACTCCGTTTCCCCGGCAGCGATGAATTACGTCTTCATGACGAACGTGATCATCAGTGAAGTGCTCGCCCACACCGACCCGCCGCTGGAGGACGCGATTGAAATACAGAACATCGGCAACACCTCGGTGGACATCAGCGGTTGGTGGTTGAGCAATCTTAATTCCGACTCGAAGCGCTATCGCATTACCAACGGGCCGGCCATTCCGCCAGGCGGTTTCCGCGTCATCTACGAATACCAGTTTAACGCCAGTTCGGGGACCAACGCCGTCCGGCCCTTCACCTTCAACTCAGCTCACGGTGATGATATCGTGCTTTCTCAAATCAACGGCTCAGGCGACCTCACCGGCTATCAGTCCCGCGAGATCATTGAATCTTCCGCGAACGGCGTTTCCTTCGGACGCTATCGAACCAGCGTGACGAATGATTATAAATTCGTGGCCATGAGCAGCACCACTTTTGGGCAGGATGACCCGGTCAGTATTCCGCAATTTCGGACCGGCACCGGTCTGACCAACGCCTATCCGAAAGTCGGTCCCGTGGTGATCAATGAGATCATGTTTCATCCCAGCAACACCATCTTCGGCACCAACCTGGTGCTCACGGAAAATCCCGACGAGGAATACATCGAACTGCACAACATCACCAGCGTTGCCGTCCCGTTGTATGACCCCGCCTATCCGACAAATCATTGGCTGTTGCAAAAAGCCATTGCTTACGTTTTTACCAACGCCACCTTGCCGGCCAATGGCTTTTGTCTGATCGTTAACTTCAATCCGCAAACCAACGCTTCCGCCCTCGCTAATTTCCGCACCCGCTTCGGCGTTTCGAACACCGTTCCCATTTACGGCCCCTGGTCCGGGAAACTGAAAAATTCCGGTGACGCCATCGAACTCTACCGCCCCGACCCCGTGCAGTTGCCGCCCCATCCGGACGCGGGCTTCGTCCCCTACATCCGCGTGGACAAGGTGAATTACCTCTCGCTGCCGCAATGGCTGGCCGGAGCGGACGGCACGGGCCGGCCCTTGCAGAGAAAAAATCCGGTCCTCTTCGGCAACGACCCGATCAACTGGGATACGACCCAGTTGCCCACCGCGGGCCGCGCCAATCCCAGCGGCATCACCGACACGGACGGGGACGGCATTCCCGACTCCTGGGAAACCCTCTACGGCCGGAACCCCAACAGCCCCGCTGATGCCGCACTCGATCCGGACGGAGACGGCCTGACCAATTTGCAGGAATACATCGCCGGCACCAACCCGACCAACGCCGCCAGCAAGTTGGTCATTTCCCAGATCATCCCCTTCGTCGGCAGCAACGTTCCTTTGGTTGTCCGTTTTTCTGCGGCCTTGAACAGAACCTACTCAGTGGAATACCGCAACAACCTCTCCGTGCTGAACTGGCAGTCTCTTTCCAACGTCGCGGCCGCCCCGACCAATCGTACTGTGAGTGTGGACGATCCCAAAGCCTGGCAGAAGGCAGACCGCTACTACCGCGTGGTCACGCCGTAGCTCCGGGCTTAACCGTTCAACGCGTCCAAGGCCGACTCCACATGCCGCAGCTTCTCCTGCCAGTCGGCGAGACGCTTCTGATGTTCCAGTAAAACGGAGGCCGGGACTTTCTGAGTGAACGCCGGATTGGCGAGCTTCTGCTCCACCTTGGCAATTTCCCCGAGAATCGTTTCCCGCTCCTTCGACCGCCGCGCCCGTTCCGCCGCCACGTCGATCAATCCGTCCATGGGCAGATAAAGATCACCCAGCACTGAATGGACCGTCGGCGTCCCTTTCTTGGGGATGTAACTCGCGTCTATTTCCAGGCTCTCCGCGTTGAGCAGTATTTTCAAAACCTCCATCTCATGGGGCGCCAGTTGGCCGGCCGGTTTGAAAACAAACTTCACCTTGCGGCCCGACTGGATGTTGCCCTCGCGGCGCAGATTGCGGCCCTGCGTCACCAACTCGTACTTCGTGTTCACGAACTGTTCGTCCGTTTCATCCAGCACGTAGTGCTCCTTGAACTGCTCGTCCAGCGGCTTGGGCCAGCGCGCCGTCATGATGGTTTTGCCGCCCTGATCTTCTGGAAGATCGGCGCTGAATCCCATTCCGTGCCACAACTCCTCCGTGATGAACGGCAGGAACGGATGGAACATCCGCAGCGTGTGCGACAAAACAAAATCAATCACCGCCAGCGTGTTCGCCTTCTGCTTCTCGTCGGTGCCGAAGAAGACGGCCTTGCTCGCCTCCACATACCAGTCGCAATACTCGCTCCAGAAGAAACGGTAGAGCGCGCCGGTCGCCTCGCTGAATTTGTATTCGGCCAACGCTGTGGTGACTTCGCGGATGGCGATGTCCAGCTTGAGCAAAATCCATTTGTCATCGCTCGTGAGCAGCGTTACATCGATTTCGCCTTGGATTTCGAACTGCTCGGGAGGGGCGCCCTCGCTTGCGCCCGGGGCGGGCGCGCTCCCCTGCATTTGTCGGAACCGACAGGCGTTCCAGAGCTTGTTGCAGAAGTTGCGGCCCAGCTCCACGTCCTTCTCGTCAAAGAGCACGTCCTGGCCGAGCGGCGCGCTGCGCATGGTGCCGAAACGGAGGGCGTCCGCGCCATACTGGGCGATGAGCACGAGCGGATCAGGTGAATTGCCGAGCGTCTTGGACATCTTGCGACCCTGCTTGTCGCGGATGATTCCGGTGAAATAGACATTCTGGAACGGTAGGTCGCCCATAAACTCATAGCCCGCCATGATCATGCGCGCGACCCAGAAGAAGATGATGTCCGGCCCGGTGACGAGGTCAGTGGTCGGATAGAAGGTGCGGAGTGTTGGGTTGTTGGAGTCTTGGGATTTGTCGCCCGTCCAGCCCATCGTGGCAAACGGCCAGAGCCAGGAACTGAACCAAGTGTCGAGCACGTCGGGGTCTTGGGTGAAGCCGGCTGCCTCCAATTTAGAAATAACCCGCTGGTTGGTTGTTGTGTAAGACACTTCCGTTACTTCGGAAAGAAGCTTGCAGTAAAAGTAAACGGGGTCCTCGTTGGTTCCTCGTTCCAAGTCAGAACGCCCCATATTGCCACGTCCTTTCGAGAGCAAGTCATTGCAGACAAAATCTGGAGTGGTTGGCCCATCTGGCGCGTCTTGGAATGATTTACTCCACACCGGAATCCGATGTCCCCACCAAAGCTGGCGGCTGATGCACCAGTCCTGGATGTTCGTCAGCCAGTGGTCATAAACCTTCGCCCAGCGGTCGGGATAGAACCGCATTTTGGCGGAGCGCGGAGCATTACTCCGCAAGTTCACCGCATCTGTTGGGGCGGAGCAATGCTCCGCGCTTCTTTCTTCCACTTGCTCCACACACGCCTTGGCCTGCTCCACGCTCGGATACTTGAGGAACCATTGCTCGCTCAGACGCGGCTCGATGGGCACGTCCGCGCGCTGGCTGAAGCCCACGTTGTTCTCGTAAGGTTTTTCCTCGACCATGACGGCGAGTTCCTTCAACCGTTCCACGGCCACCTTGCGCGCCTCGAAACGGTCCAGCCCCGCGAGGCTTTCTCCCGCGAGGTCGTTCATCGTGCCGTTCGCGTTCATGATGTCCACGATGGGCAGCTTGTGGCGCTGGCCGATCTCGAAGTCCGCCTTGTCGTGCGCGGGCGTCACCTTGAGCACGCCGGTGCCGAACTCGAAGTCTACATGCTCGTCGCCAATGATCGGGATGAGCTTCTGCTCGCGCGGCAACTGGATGGGCAGGGGACGGATGATGTGCTGCCCGATGAGATGCGCGTAACGCGGATCCTTCGGATTCACGGCTACCGCAGTGTCGCCGGGAATCGTCTCGGGGCGAGTGGTGGCAATGGTGAGCCAGATTTTTCCGTCCGGCCCTGGGAGCGCTGCCGTCCCGCCGGCGTGTTGTGTTGCTGCTGGAGAACTGGCCCGCTGGAAGCCAGCGCTCCCAGACTCCGCCACCTCGACCTTGAAGTGATACATGAAACCTTTCTGCGGTTTCATTTCCACTTCCTCGTCCGAGAGCGCTGTCTGCGACACCGGACACCAGTTCACCATGCGTTTGCCGCGATAGATGAGGCCCTTGTTATACAGTTCGACGAAGACCTTTTGCACGCAACGCGAATACTCCGGATCCATCGTGAAGCGTTCGCGCGTCCAATCGCATGAGCACCCGAGCTTCTTGAGCTGGTTGGTGATGATGCCGCCGTGCTTTTCCTTCCATTGCCAGACGCGCTCGAGAAATTTCTCGCGCCCGAGATCGTATTTGGTCAGGCGCTCTTCTTTCTTCAACGCCTTCTCGACCTGCACCTGCGTGGCGATGCCCGCGTGGTCGGTGCCGGGCAGCCAGAGAACTTCCTTGCCGTCCATGCGCGCCTTGCGACTGAGGATGTCCTGGATGGTGTTGTTGAGCACGTGCCCCATGTGAAGCATGCCGGTGACGTTCGGCGGCGGGATAACGATGGAAAAGGCCGGGCGCTGCTCGGAGACGCGCGCGGGATCGGCAGTGAAGCAATTCTGCTTCACCCAGAAGTCATACCATTTGTCCTCCACAGACTGCGGCTCGTAGGCTTTGGGAATTTCAGACATAATCAAAGGGGAAATATTCAACGCTCAACATTCAGCATTGAACACACAATGATGGCCGCAGAGTTGGATGTTGGGCGTTGAATGTTCGATGATTGAAAATCATTTCTTCAACAGCGCGTATTCCATCGAATCCACCAGCGCCTGCAGGCTGGCCTCGATGATGTTCTCGCTCACGCCGACGGTGCCCCATTCGCGTTGACCGTCGCTGGATTCGATGAGCACGCGGGTCTTGGCCGCCGTGCCAGCCACGCCGTCGAGGATGCGCACCTTGTAATCCGTAAGCGTGATTTTTTTAAGCTTCGGAAACGATTTCGCCAGCGCGGCGCGCAGCGCGGAGTCGAGTGCATTCACCGGGCCGTCGCCTTGGGCGGCTTCATCGTGAACTTTTTTGCCGACGCGCACGCGCACGGTGGCTTTGCAAACTGATTGCTTCGCATCGCGAATCATGGAGACGTGATATTTCTCCACCGTGAACATCAATGCCGGATTGTGATCAAGGATACCACGGATGATGAGCGCCATCGAAGCTTCGGCGGCCTCAAACTCGAAACCTTCGTGCTCACGCTGCTTGATGGTGTCAAGAATTTGACGCAACTCCGGCGTATCGTTTGTAATCTTAAAACCAAGTTCCTGCGCCTTGATGACGATGTTGCTGCGGCCGGAAAGATCGCTGATGAGAATGTTGCGCTCGTTGCCGACGAGTTCGGGATTGATGTGCTCGTAGCTCGACGCGAGTTTCTGCACGGCGTTGACGTGCGCGCCACCCTTATGCGCGAACGCGGAAGCACCGACCCACGGCAGACGCGGGTTATGACGCAGGTTCGCCACTTCGTCCACGAACATGGAAAGCTCCTTGAGCTTTGCCAGGGACTTCGCCGGCACGCAGGATTTTTTCTGCTTGAGCGCAACGCAGGGGATGACGCTCGTGAGATTGCAATTACCGGTGCGCTCGCCGTAGCCGTTGATGGTGCCCTGCACATGCACCGCACCGGCATCCAATGATGCCAGTGCATTTGCGACGCCGAGACCGATGTCGTCGTGCGTGTGAATGCCCACTTTGCAATTTAATATACCGATGGCGGCCTTCGTGATGGCGGTGATTTCCGAGGGCAGACAACCGCCGTTCGTATCGCAAAGCACGACAAGATCCGCGCCCGCTTTTTCCGCCGCCTGCCAGGTGGTGAGCGCGTATTCCGCGTCGAGCTTGTAGCCGTCGAAAGCATGTTCGGCGTCGTAGATGACAAACTTCCCGTGATCTTTCAGGTAACGCACAGTGTCGCCGATCATCGCCAGATTTTCATCGGGCGTGCAGCGCAGAACCTCCTTCACATGCAGGAGCGAAGTCTTGCCGTAAATCGTCACCACGGGCGTGGTCGCTTCGATGAGCAGGCGCACCTGATCGTCCTGCTCGACAGGCGTGGCCTTCTTCCGCGTCGAGCCGAAGGCCGCAAGCCGGGCGTTCTTGAATTTTTTCCGTTTGGCCTGGGCGAAGAACTCGATGTCCTTCGGGTTGCTGCCTGGCCAACCGCCTTCGATGTAATGAACTCCGAAGGCATCGAGCTTCTCGGCGATGCGGAGCTTGTCCGCGACTGAGAAATTAATGCCTTCGCCCTGGCTGCCGTCGCGCAGGGTCGTATCGTAGATTTCGACTTCGGTTTTCATGTCATCCGCCGCAGCGGAGCGGAATTTCTACGCTACCGGCGGCATGATGCAAAGTCCAAAACCCGGCTGACCACGCGGCCAATCAGCGGCCCCGCGCGAGCGTGAGGTAGATCTGTTCCGGGATCGGGGCGGGGGCTGCTGACCAGTCGAACGCCCGGTCCACCACCGAGTGCATCTGCTCGAACCACCAGCGGGCGCGGGTCAGGCGGCGCGGCGGGCGGGCAGGCAGGGGGAGGTTCTGCGTCGCGTTGAAGCCGAGTTCTAATTGTTCTTTGTTCATAATGAGCCTTTCATTTGTGATCCAGTCTACGCGGCGGGGTGGGACAAAGGCCGTCTGACAAAATGGAAAGTTTGGCTCCTGAAAAACGTCGGGAAACTGCCGCGAAAGCGGCGGAGGGAAGGGGATTGGCGGGGATTAAAACGGCAGCCGGCGGTAAAGACACGGCAGCGCGCGATCGGCCAGTTCCGCAATCAAGAACACCAGCGCGATCCCGGCCAACGGCGCGAAATCCACCTTGCCCGCACGGAGCGGCAGCCGGTGGAGCGGACGCAACAACTGCCGTGCCGTGACGCTGATGAAGCTCCAGAACGGCGTGTTGCCGAGGTAAACGTAGCTGGCCAGCGTGTGCAGCAGCAGCACGGCGGCGAGCAGAGGTTTCCAGGCCAGCATCGCTCCCAGGCCGATGACGACGGATTGTTGCGCGACGTGGCCAAAAGATTTCGCCGGCGCGTTGATGTCCAGCCACGTCAGCAACGGACCGAGGCCCAGCCAGAGCAGCGCCGTGAGCAGCACGGGCAGAAAAAATTTCAGCGCGGCGGGCTGGCGGTCCAGTCGTCCGAGATGGGCACGCACCAGGCTTTGCCAGGGATCAGTGTCCGCCGTCTGCTGGTTCACCGCCGAGAGCAGCAGCAGCCAGAAATAAAAGCCGGCGAGGAACGCGCCGAAACTGAGGAACGAGAAAAGCAGCATTCGCGCGAAGATCATGCTCTTGAACGAAAGCGAGGCCGCTCCCAGCGACAGGACGGGAGTCCAGTGCAGCGCCGGGCCGATCTGCCAATAGAGAAGCGCGCGCAGGAACAGCAGTGCGCCGAGCGCCAGCGCAAACATCCAAATCCGTCCGCCGGCCGGTCCGGCCTTCTTCAAGGTGGAGATCAGCGCAATGCCGGCGGGTCGGGCCGGCGAATCAACGCTCCGGGAACGCCAACCGAGCCAGAGCAGCAGCGCGGCGAGATTCAGGATGAAGTTGAGCAGGGCCATGGGGATTGGGGGGCGTGGAGCGTGGTTCTTGGTGCGTGACCATCGAACCACTACGCACCACGCTCACATCATCTTCAAAAGCGTGTCGGCCATCTCGCTCGGAGTTTGCGCGATGCCGATGCCGGCGTCCTGGAAGGCGGCGATCTTCGCGGCCGCTGTGCCCTTGCCGCCGCTGACGATGGCGCCGGCGTGGCCCATGCGGCGGCCTGGCGGCGCGGTTGCGCCCGCGATGAATCCGGCCACGGGTTTCTTGCAGTTCGCCTTGATCCACGCGGCGGCCTCCTCTTCGGCGCTGCCGCCGATTTCGCCAATCATGATAATGCCGTGCGTTTCCGGGTCGTCGTTGAAAAGCTTGATGACATCGAGGTGCGAGGTACCGTTAACCGGATCGCCGCCGATGCCGACGCAGGTCGATTGGCCAACGCCGCGCGAAGTGAGTTGCCAGACCGCCTCGTAGGTCAAGGTGCCGCTGCGCGAGACGACGCCGATGTTGCCCTTCTTGTGAATGTAGCCGGGCGCGATGCCGATGCGGCAGCCGCCGTGCGAATCCGGGCCGGTGCCGGGCGTCACGATGCCGGGGCAGTTCGGACCGATGAGGCGCGTCTTGCTGCCCTGCATGGCGCGTTTCACCTTCACCATGTCGTTGACGGGAATGCCCTCGGTGATGCAGACGACCAGGTCGAGTCCGGCATCGATGGCCTCCAGAATTGCATCGGCGGCGAAGGGCGGGGGGACGAAAATCGCGGACGCCGTCGCGCCGGTCTGCCGCGCGGCCTCGCCCACGGTGTCGAAGATCGGCACGGTGTTTTCAAACAACTGTCCGCCCTTGCCCGGCGTGACGCCCGCGACGATTAGCGAGCCGTAGGCGAGGGAGAGTTGCGTGTGTTTCGCACCGAAGCTGCCGGTGATGCCTTGGACAAGGACTTTGGTGGTGGGGGTGACGAGAATGGCCATGAGAAATTACGATTTTAGACTTTCGAATATTTAGTGAGCGTGCCGCTTGTGGATGCAGATCAAATTGCCCTCGGGGTCGTAGATGAACGCCATGTGGCAGACGGGCGTGGGGAACGGTTCCATCTTGAATTTCACGCCGTTCGCCTTGAGCTGCGCGATGGCGGCGTCGAAATCTTCGACTTCGAGGCCGACGGAGCAGCCATCTGCACGCGGTGTCCAGTCCGGCGCGCCCGCGCCGCTGGCGATGTCGTATTCCGTCCACTGCATGCTGCCGGGTTCGCCGCCGACCATCGTGGGCTTGAGGCCAAGCACGCCTTCGTAAAATGCCCGCGCCCGCGCCGTGTCGGTAACGGATAGCAGGTGAAGGCTATTTCGGTGACTTTGAGCATGGGAATATTTACTGGCCAACCGCTTTCACCACCTTCTGCGCCGCATCGGCCATCGAGTCGCCGGTGATGAGCGTGAGGCCGGACTCGGCCAAAGTCTTTTTGCCGGCGACGACGTTGTTGCCTTCCAACCGGACGACGAGCGGGAGTTTCAGCCCGGTCTCCTTCACGGCGGCAACGATGCCGGTGGCGATGACATTGCAATCCATGATGCCGCCGAAAATATTGACGAGAATTCCCTTCACATAGGGATCGCTCAAAATGATTTTGAACGCCGCCGTCACCTGTTCCTTGCTCGCCCCGCCGCCCACGTCGAGGAAGTTCGCCGGGTTGCCGCCGTAATGTTGGATGATGTCCATCGTGGACATGGCGAGGCCTGCGCCGTTGACCAGGCAGGCGATGGAGCCGTCGAGCTTGATGTAGTTCAGATTGAACTTACTCGCCTCGATTTCCAGCGGCGCCTCCTCGGCGAGGTCGCGCATCTCCTGGATGTTCTTGTGGCGGTAGAGCGCGTTGTCATCGAGGCCGATCTTCGCGTCCACGGCGACGAGCTTCTCCTTGCCGTCCGCGCCGACGCAGATGCAGAGGGGATTGATTTCCACCATCGAGGCGTCGCACTCCCACCACGTCTTGTAAACACCGGCGAACATTTTCGCGGCCTGGCCGGCGAGGTCGCCCTTGAGGCCGAGCGCGGCGGCGATCTTGCGGCCCTGCCACGGCTGGAAGCCCATCGAAGGATCGATGTGTTCCTTGATGATCTTTTCCGGATGTTTCTCGGCGACTTCCTCGATGTCCACGCCGCCCTCGGTGCTGGCCATGATGAGCGGAAGCGAATTGGCGCGGTCGAGCAGCACGGCGAGATAAAATTCCTTCTTGATGTCCTCGGCCGCCGCGATGAGCACGGTGCTGACCACGCGGCCATCGGGGCCGGTCTGTTTCGTGACGAGCGTCTTGCCAAGCATGTTGTCGGCGTAAGTCACCGCGTCGGCCACGGACTTGGCAAGCTTCACGCCGCCTTGGAAGCCGTGCTTGAACGTGCCCTTGCCGCGTCCGCCCGCGTGGATTTGCGACTTGATGACGGCCAGCTTGTGGCCGGCGGCAAAAAGTTTTTCCGCCGCAGCTTTGGCCTGATCAACCGTCTTGCAGGGTTCGCCGGCAGGGACGGCAACGCCGTATTGGGAGAGGAGTTGCTTGGCCTGGTATTCGTGAATGTTCATTGGAAAAATGTATGGGGAATGAATCGCCGCCGGGCTGAATCCGCGGCGGCCAGTATTGTTTAACGCTGATCGAGCGGCGTGACCTTCAAGCCGACCGGTCCGGTGTAAACGGACTGCGGGCGGATGAGTCGGTTGTCGGCGAGCTGTTCGAGGACGTGCGCCGTCCAGCCGCTGGTGCGGGCGATGGCAAAGATCGGAGTGAAGAGGTCGGTCGGTATGCCCAGCGAGTAATAGACGGTGGCGGAATAGAAATCGACGTTGGCGTTCAGGCTCTTCTTTTGGAGCATCAGGTCGGCGATGCGCTCGCTCATCTGGATCCACTTCGGATCGCCGAGCTTGGCGGAAAGAATCTGCGCCGTGCGCTTGAGGTGCGGCGCGCGCGGGTCGAGTACCTTGTAAACGCGGTGGCCGATGCCCATGATTTTTTTCTTCTGCGCGAGCGCGTCATCAATGTAGGCGTCCACCAGTTCCAGCGAGCCGATCTCCTTGAGCATCTTGATCACGCCCTCGTTCGCGCCGCCGTGGAGCGGGCCTTTGAGCGTGCCGATGGCGGTGGTGATCGCCGAATACATGTCGCTCAACGTCGCGATGGTCACGCGCGCGCTGAACGTCGAGGCGTTCATGCCGTGGTCCGCATGGAGCACGTAGCACATGTCCATGGTGCTCACCATTTCGTCGCTCGGTTTCTCGCCGTTGATCATGTAGAGAAAATTTGCCGCCTCGCCGAGCGCGGGGTCGGGGTGGATCAGTTCCTTCTTTTGCCGGTGCCGGTGGAAGTAGGCGGTCACAACCGGAATCTGCGCGATCAGCCGGCGGGCCTTGCGCCGCTGCGCGTCCATCGTGTCCTCGTCGCAGGTGGTGTCAAAGCAGCCGAGCGCCGAGACGGCCGTGCGGATGGCGTGCATCGGCGGCGTGGTCTTGGGAAATTTCTTGATGATGTCGAGCACGCCCTTGGGGATTTCGCGATACGCGGCGAGCGCGCCCTTCAGTTCCTCCAACTCGCCGCCGTTGGGCAGATGATTGTGGTGGAGCAGATGGACAACCTCCTCGTAGCTCACCCAGCCGGCGAGTTCGTCGATGTTGTAGCCGCAGTAAATCAACTGGCCGATGTCGCCGCGGACATCGCTCAGGCGGGTGTGGGCGGCTATGACGCCTTCGAGTCCTTTGGAGGTGGCCGGGATGGTCATGTCTGGTGGGTTCGGTCGGTTCAGAGTTAGATTTTCAGCATCAAAAAATATGCGCGCCAATCTAGGTACTGCTCCTAGCACCGTCAACGGTTTTCCCGGATTTTCCGATGCAAAATCGTCATTCGTTGCGTGAAATATTTTTCTCGCGCCCGTCCCGTGCCTCCGGGCATCTTGCGCGCGTCCTTGAAAATCGCCATCGCCATTCTGGTCCTATCGGCCGCCGTGCTGACCGCCCCCGCGCAAACCGCCCTAGCCCGCCTGCCCCGCGTCTCCATCGCCGGTCAGGACTACGTGCGGCTCGAAGACTGGGCGCGGGGCGTCTCGCTCCAGCCGAAGTGGCTCTCCAAGGGCGAGCTGCAGATCACCAGCAAATGGTCGCGCGTCGTCTTCACTGTCGATCAGCGAAAAATCTCCCTCAACGGCGTGAACGTCTGGCTCTCCGCGCCCGTCGCCGCGCGCCACGGCTCGCTTCATGTCACGCCGGTCGATGTGACCACGGTGCTGCAGCCGGTCCTGTTTCCGAAAAAGCTGCGCGCCGGCCAGCGCGTCCAGAACATCGTCATCGACGCCGGCCACGGCGGCAAGGACCCGGGCAACCAGGAGGGCCGCGAACAGGAGAAAAAATACACACTCCTCCTCGCCAAGGAACTCGCCGGCCAGCTCGCCAAGGCTGGCTTCAAGCCTTCGATCACCCGCAATTCCGATTCGTTCATCGAACTGCCCAACCGCTCGGACCTGGCCCGGCGTCGGGGGGCGGATTTGTTTCTCAGCCTTCACTTCAACTCCGGCGGCCGGACGAGCGAGGAAACCAGGGGCGTGGAGGTCTATTGCCTGACGCCCGCGAAGACGAGTTCCACCAACGCGCGCGGTGAGGGGGCCAGCGCCGGCTCCTCCGCCGGAAATTTGCAGAACGACAAAAACATGCTGCTCGCCCACCAAATGCAAAAATCCATCGTCACCCGCACTGGCCTGGCGGATCGCGGCGTGCGGCGCGCGCGCTTCGCCGTCCTCCGCGCGGCGGAAATGCCCGCCGTGCTCATCGAAGGCGGCTTCATGTCCAGCCCGTCCGAGGCGCGGAAAATTTATGACCCGGACTGGCGCAAGCAGATGGCCGCCGCCATTGTTGACGGCGTGAAGTCCTACCAGAAACAAGTCGAGCCATGAGCGGCCCCTCCCAAATCCCGCCCGCGAAATCCCGTGAACTGCCCATCGGCATTTTCGACAGCGGCATCGGCGGGCTGACCGTGGCGCGCGAAATCCACCGCACCTTGCCGCACGAGGACCTCGTTTATCTCGGCGACACCGCGCGCGTGCCCTACGGCACCAAGTCGCCGAACACCGTCATTCGTTACGCCCTCGAGGACACCCGGTTTCTACTCACGCAAAACGTGAAGGCCGTGGTCGTGGCCTGCAACACCGCGTCCGCCTGGGCGTTGAGCACGCTCCAGCGCAGCTTTCCCGTGCCGGTCATCGGCGTGATTCTGCCGGGCGTGCGCGCGGCCTTGGAGCAGACCCGCACCGGCCGCATCGGCGTCATCGGCACGGCCGCCACCGTCCGCAGCCAGGCCTACACGCTGGGCATCCACGCCGGGCGCGACAGCGCGCAGCTCTTCGCCCGCGCCTGTCCGCTGCTTGTCCCGCTCGTCGAGGAAGGCCGCGTGAACGACCGCATCACGCGCCTGATCTTGAAGGATTATCTCGCCCCGCTCCTGCGCCGCCGCATCGACACGCTGGTGCTCGGCTGCACCCACTATCCGCTGCTGAAGACGGCGCTGCGCGAGGTGGTGGGGCCGAAGGTGGCGCTGGTGGACTCGGCGGAAAGCTGCGCGCGGTTCGTCCGCGAGGAACTCGGCCGCCTCCGCCTCCTCAACACGCGCCGCCGTCGCGCCGGGAAAATCTTTCCCTACGTGACCGACGAAGTGGAGCGGTTCACTGAGCAGGCCGACCGGTTCCTTGGGTTTCCCACCGAGCCAGCCTTCAAGGTGGATTTGCCGGCCATGTGAATTTTTTTGCGCTGGAAAATTCACAGTATTGACCCGCGGTGCGCGGCGTGATGAGACTTCGCCATGTCTGCAACTGAATTGAAAATCGAAAAACTCACCACCGGCGCCGGCGCCTCGCCGAAGAAGGGGCAGTCCGTGACGGTTCACTACACCGGCTGGTTCACGGACGGCGGGAAGTTCGACAGCTCCGTGGATCGCAACGAACCGTTCACCTTCGTGCTCGGCGCGGGGCAGGTCATCGCGGGCTGGGATGCCGGCGTCGCCACCATGAAAGTTGGCGACAAGGTGAAGCTCACCATCCCGCCGGAACTGGCCTATGGCCGCGCCGGTTATCCGGGCGCCATCCCGCCGAACTCGACCCTGGTCTTCGACGTCGAGTTGCTCGCCGTCGGGTAGCCACTTGTCGCAGCGTGACCGGTTCCACCCCGCTGATGGGGGTCATTGGCCGCCGTTCAGCAGGCTTTCGATGGGCGCGAAATCATCGGTGAGCACCGGCGAGCGGGACGCGGCCGCAGGCGGCTTGTTGGAGAAGAACCGCAGGCGGTTATTGAAGGCCGGATGCCGCATCGTGCCGGAGCGGGTGAGGATTTCCCCTTCCGCCCGCACCCGCGCGAGATCGAACAGCACCTTCGACTTGGTGCCGATCATCACCACATTCTGGCTGTCCTCGGCGGGGAAAAGATAAACCTGGGGAAACACTTCCTTCATCGTGCGGTACAAGGCGCCGATGACGTTCGCCCTCCAGCCGTCGATCTGCCCGATGACATTGTAGGCCAGGACGCCGTTGGTCCCGAGATGCTGGCTGGCAATGGTGAAGAATTCCTTCGTCGTCAGATGCGGCGGCAGGGATGAACCGTAACGGGTCGTGGAGTAGGCGTCCATGAGGATCACGTCGTAGGTGTTGGTGGTCCGCCGGAGAAAGACGCGGGCATCATCGGTGAAAATCTGGTGCCGGGCAGTTTCGGTCACGCCAAAATATTTCTCCGCCACCGAGACCACGACCGGGTCCAGTTCGACGGTGTGGACAGTCACGTTGGTCGCGTAATGCTGGTAGGCGCGCTGGGTGCTGCCGCCGCCCAGTCCCGCCATGAGCACGCGCTTCACGTCGCGATTCCAAACCCAGGGCATTTGGAAATATTCCGTGTATTGAAAATGTCCCCGGAGCGGAATGGCCAGGGACATTCTGGATTCCTGCGAATTGTTGAAGCTGAGGGTTCGCACGCCCTGGTCGTCGATGACCCGGACGCGGTGATAGGCGGAGATGCGCTCGTAGATGATGGCGGCCGGGGCGTTGGCGCAGGCGAGGGCGGCCGCGAGGCAGGCGGCCCGGAGGAGCGGGGTGGTTTTCATGGAGAGCTTCGGATCGGAACACGCCCGGATGAGATCGCGCGTGTCATGGGTTTTTATTTCTCCGCAGCCCGGCATCCATCACCAGGCTGAGTCCGGCCAGAAAGAGGGTCAGAACTCCCGTGCCCCGGAAGATGGCCGTGACCGAGAGATAATCAATAAAGACGTAACCGGAGGCAAAAACGCCCGCGATGCTCCCGACCGTGCTGGCCGCATAGATCAGGCCGCTGATGGTGCCGACCTGCTCCAGTTTCCGCGCGGTGACGCGGATCATGTAGGGCGCGAGGATCGCCAGGATGAAGCAGGGCAGAAAAAACACCAGCGCGCTGCCCAGCACCGGATCGAGCTTTTGCCAGAGCACCGGAACCGGTTGGTCGGCCGGATGACGCAGGATGATGGTCTCGATCAAACGCGGGGTGAAATTCGGGATGAAGCAGATGAACAATCCGGCCACGGCCAGGGGAGCGGCCAGAAATCCGGCCCGCTGGTAACGGTCGCCCAGCGCGCCGCCGATGGCGTAGCCCAGGGCGAGCGCGATGAGGATGACGCCAATCTGGCTGATCCAGACATAAAACGATCCGCCGAAATCCTTCGCCAGGTAACGCGCGCCGATGATTTCCAGAATCATGACCGCGAACCCGCCGAGAAAAACAAACAGGGCTGCGGCAATTTTAAGCATCATGGAGTGAAGTGGCGTTTTCCATCGTGTTAAGAGCGCCGGTGCAACTGCTTCCGCCGCCTGCTGTGCAGGCCAGGCAATGCATCCCGGTCAGGATGGAGCGGTTCTCCAAGGCTTCCGGCGTCACGTCCCACAAGAAAAGCGGTGCGCCGTTTTTCAATCGCAGATCAAGCATCTGATTAAAATCGCAGTCATACAACTCGCCTTGATAGCCCACGCTCAAGGTCGTCCGGCACATCAGCCCTTCCACGGTTGCGGAATTGAAGCTGTTCGCCAGCAGGTCGAAATACTCGTCCCACTGGCCCTGCTTGCGCAAATCTTCCGCGAACCGGGCGATGGGCTGGTTGGTCACGCAGTAGAGTCCGCTGAACACGATCCCGAAATCGCGTGCTAGGGCCTCCTTGTAGTCGGCTTCCAGTTCGGCCTGCGGGCCGGGCAGGCTCGCGCCAAGCGGATTGTAAACGAGGTGAAGGGGGCGGGTTGTTCCGTAGCCGACGGCGTTCAACTTCTTCAGCGCGGTGATGCTTTTCTCGAATACGCCTTGGCCGCGCTGCTGGTTGACGTTCGCCGCCGAGTAGCAGGGCAGCGAGGCGATGACTTCGACATCATGCGCGGCAAGATAGTTCGGCAGGTCTTCGTGGCCCGGCTCCTCGATGATGGTGAGATTGTTCCGGTCGAGCACACGGCAGCCGGCTCCGCGTGCCGTCTCGACGAAGTAACGGAAGAATTCGCTGATCTCCGGAGCGCCGCCGGTGATGTCCACAATGGGCGGACGGTGGCGCTCGATCCACGCGCCAATGCGGCGGGCCGTGGCCTCGCCGACCATTTCGGTGCGCCACGGCGCGGCATCGACGTGGCAATGGCGGCAGGCCTGGTTGCACTTTCGGCCGACATTGATCTGCAGGGTTTGCAAACCTGCCCGGCGGAGCGGTAATCCATGCGCGGCCAGTTTTTCCTCAAAGCGGTTCATCGGCCGCGAGCATATTAAACCGTGTGGGTGATTCCATGATTATCTGCGGGATAAAGGCCCTCACGCCCGACAACTTCTTTCCTTCCGCCTTTGCTTTCACTACGATTGCCAGAATGTCAGATCGGAAAATTCACAGGCATGGCGATTGAATTCATCAGAATCGGCGGCGCGCGCGAACACAATCTCAAGAATCTCTCGCTCGCGATCCCGCGCGACCGTCTCGTGGTCTTCACCGGCCTGAGCGGCTCGGGCAAATCGTCGCTGGCCTTCGACACGATCTACGCCGA
This sequence comes from Pedosphaera sp., assembly GCA_009695285.1. Lineage (GTDB taxonomy): Bacteria > Verrucomicrobiota > Verrucomicrobiia > Limisphaerales > SIBH01 > SIBH01. The sequence goes on along the minus strand of SIBH01000025.1, from coordinate 6,579 downwards.
GGGCCAGCGCAAATACGTCGAGTCGCTTTCCGCCTACGCGCGGCAGTTCCTCGACCAAATGCAGAAGCCGGAGGTGGATTTCATCGAGGGCCTCTCGCCCGCCATTGCCATCGAGCAGCAAAGCTCCGGCGCCAACCCTCGCTCGATCATCGCCACCACCACGGAAATTTATGACTACCTGCGCCTGCTCTTCGCGAATCTCGGCCAACCGCACTGCCCGGAGAGCGGCGAGCCGATTGTCCCGCAGACGACCAGCGACATCGTGGACAAAGTTCTCGCGCTGCCGCCGAAGACGCGCGTGATGCTGCTTGCCCCGGTGGTGCGCGCGCAGAAAGGGGAGTTCCGCGATGTGATCGAACGACTCGGACGCGAAGGTTTCGTCCGCGCCCGCATTGATGGCGAATCGGTCGAACTGGCCGCCAACGTGCGCGTGAAGCTCGATCCCAAACAGAAACATTCCATCGACGTGGTGGTGGACCGGTTGGTCATGGACGACAAAATCCGCACGCGCCTGAGTGATTCCACCGAGACGGCGCTCAAGTGGGGCGATGGCTCGCTGCTTGTCCTGCATCAGGCCCCGGACACGGCGACCCCGACGCACTGGATCGAGACGCTGCATTCTAACCGGAACTACAGCCCGGCCACCGGCAAAAGTTTCGAGAAGATCACGATCAAACATTTTTCCTTCAACTCGCCGCAGGGCGCGTGTCCCGTCTGCCACGGACTCGGCCAGAAGCTGGTCTTCGATCCGGCGCTGGTCGTGCCGGACGCGGACAAAACGCTGGAAGGCGGCGCGGTCCTGCCGTGGCGGCGCGGCGGCAAGCGGATGATCACCTATTATAAGGCCATGCTGCGCGGCGTGACGGCGCACTGCGGCCAGAGCCTGGAGAAGCCCTACCAATCATTGCCGGACGATTTCAAAAAAATCCTCCTGCACGGCTCCGCCGAGATGGAGATGGATTTCAACTTCTGGCGCGCGGGCAAGGTGAGCAAGTTGACGCGGCCGTTCGAGGGCGTGATTCCGAACATGGAGCGGCTTTACGCCGAGAGTGAAAGCGAGTTCACGCGCAACCGGCTCAAGGCTTTCATGAACCCGCAGTTTTGCGACGCGTGCGGCGGGCGGCGGCTGAAGCCGGAGGTGCTGGCGGTGACGCTGGGCGTAGGACAGGCTTCGCGCCTGTCTCCAACTCCTTCCCCAAAAGTCAGAGACAGGCGCGACGCCTGTCCTACGATTCCCGGCCTCTCCATCATGGATGTCTGCGCGCTCTCGGTGGACAAGGCGGACGGCTTCATCGCGTCGCTGCAACTTACGGAGTATCAGCAAAAAATCGCGGGCGAGGTCATCAAGGAAATCCGCGCGCGGCTTGGCTTTCTGAAAAACGTCGGGCTCGGCTACCTCACGCTCAATCGCGAAAGCGGATCGTTGAGCGGCGGCGAGGCGCAGCGCATCCGGTTGGCCACGCAAATCGGCGCGGGACTGGTCGGCGTGCTCTACATCCTCGACGAGCCGAGCATCGGCCTGCATCAGCGCGACAACGAACGGCTGCTGAAGACGCTCGAAGGACTGCGCGATCTCGGCAACTCCGTGCTGGTGGTCGAGCATGACGAAGACACGATCCGCCGCGCCGATTACATTCTCGACCTCGGCCCCGGCGCGGGCGTGCGCGGCGGCGAACTGGTCGCGGCGGGGACGCTGGAGGAGGTCTTGAAAAACCCGCGCTCGCTCACGGCGAAATATCTGACCGGCGAGCTGACCGTGCCCATCCCGCGCAAGCGCATCAAACCATCGGCCGAGCGCGGCTGGCTCGAAGTCCTTGGTGCGACGGAAAATAATTTACAGAACGTCGATGCGCGGATTCCGCTCGGCACGCTGACCTGCGTGACCGGCGTGAGCGGCTCCGGCAAGAGCACGCTGGTCGATGACATTCTGCGTCGCGCGCTGATGCGGCACTGGTTCGGCTCGAAGGAGCGGCCTGGCGCGCATCGTTCCATCGAGGGCAAGGACAACCTCGATAAGATCATTGTCATCGACCAGACGCCGATCGGCCGCACGCCGCGCAGTAATCCGGCGACCTACACCGGGATGTTCAACCAGATTCGCGATCTCTTCGCGCGCCTGCCCACGGCGAAGATTCGCGGCTACGGCGCGGGCCGGTTCAGTTTCAACGTCAAGGGCGGGCGCTGTGAAAAATGCCAGGGCGACGGCCTGATCAAAATTGAAATGCACTTCCTGCCGCCGGTCTATGTGACGTGCGAGGTGTGCGGCGGCCGGCGCTACAACCGCGAGACGCTGGAGATTTCCTACAAGGGCATGAACATCGCCGACGTGCTGAAGATGACGGTGGACGAGGCCGTGAATTTTTTCCGCGCGGTGCCGTTGATATACGAGCAATGCCTGACGTTGGCGGAAGTCGGTCTGGGTTATCTCGCCCTCGGCCAGTCGGCGACGACCCTCAGCGGCGGCGAAGCGCAACGGCTGAAACTCGCCTCGGAATTGAGCCGGCGGCAGACAGGTCGCACGCTCTACATTCTCGACGAGCCGACGACCGGCCTGCATTTCCACGACGTGGCCAAGCTGCTGGAGGTGATTTTCAAACTGCGCGCTTCCGGCAACACGCTGCTCGTCATCGAGCACAATCTCGACGTGATCAAAACGGCGGACTGGGTCATCGACCTCGGCCCTGAAGGTGGCGAAGGCGGCGGGCGGATCGTCGCGCAGGGGACGCCGGAGGAGGTGGCCGCATGTCCGGGCAGCCACACTGGAAAGTTTCTCAAGCGGCTGTTGAATGGGTGATTGATTGGCCGGCCGGCGCTGGAAGCCACCAAATCTTTTCTTTCCCATCATGCGTCTCAAGCGTATCGTCGGGGCATGAGCGTTGAAGAACTTGAATCGGTGGTTTCGCGTCTCCCGTCCGCCGAACTGGCCCGTTTTTCCGAATGGTTCGCCGAGTTTAGCGCGGATCAGTGGGACCGCCAGACCGAGCAAGACATGACCGCCGGGCGTCTCGATGCCGCCGCCAAGGGTGCCGACGATCATTTCGCGGCGGGCCGCTGCACACCGCTGTGAAGCACTTCGCCGATCCGGACTTCTGGATTTGTCACCGCCAACTGCCCGCAGGGATTCGCCCCCTCGCCGACAAGAATTTTGAACTTTTCAAGGCCAATCCGGGGCACCCCTCCGTGCAACTCAAGAAGGCTGGCGTTTTTTACTCGGCACGGGTTGGTTCGCATTACCGGGCGCTGGCCAAGGAACGTCCCGAGGGATTGGTCTGGTTTTGGATCGGCCATCATTTGACCTACGACCAGTTCTTCAAATCACAATGAGCCGCCGCCAGTCACATCGGACGTTTTTTGAATCGCATCCTTTCGCCGGCTGTCGGATAAATCATTGCATGACGCGCGGTCTGTTCATCCTGCTGCTGTTTCTCGCCCTGCTCCCGGCGGCGCGGGCACAGGACGCGGAGACGCGCGCGTTCCACGCGGCGGCCAAGGCGTTCCAGGACGGCTTCATGGAGCGCGCGGAAAAGGAGTTCGCGGACTTCGTCGTGAAACATCCGGCCTCGCCCCGGCTGCTGGACGCGATTTTGCTCCAAGCGCGCGCGGCCTTCAAACGGCAGAACTTCAAAGGCGCGGTGGAGTTGCTCAACACGCATCTGCCCCAGGCCGGCGAACTGGCTGACCAATACCGGTACTGGCTCGCGGAAATTTATTTTGAGAACGGACAGTTTCAGCAGGCCGCGGACGCCTTCGCCCTGCTGCTCCAGGAATTTCCCAATTCCGCCCGGCGACTGGAGGCGAGCTACGGCGAGGCCCAAGCGCGGTTCAAACTCCGCGAATGGCCGCGCGTCACCGCGCTGCTGCTCAAGCCCGACGGTGATTTTCAAAAAATTTCCCTGACCCGGACCAGCAACGACGAACTGGTGGTGCGCGGCCATCTGCTGCTGGCGGAGGCGCTGCTCGAGCAGAGAAATTTCGCCATGGCGGAAAGCACCCTAATGCGGCTGGCCGAGCGGAAGCTGACGGCGGAGCTGAACTGGCGGCGGCAGTTTCTGCTCTGTCGCGTGCAACTGGCCGGCCAGCGTCTGCCGGTCGCGCTGGCCAGCACGACGAATCTCGTGGCCCTGGCCGCCGGGCAGGCCGGGTGGCTCGCGGCGTCCTACGCCCTGCAGGGCCAGGTGCTCGAAGGCCTGAACCGGTTCGCGGACGCCGTCGCCGCCTACGAGCGGAACCAGGCCGAGGGAATTCCCGCCGAGCGGCGGCGTGAGGCGTTTCTGAAAATCATCGAGCTGACGCTCGCGCAGGGAAAAATTGACGAGGCAGCGGCGAAGCTGGGGAAATATTTTACGGCTCAGCCGGGGGACGCGGCCTCGGACGTGGCGCTGCTGACGGTCGGCGAGTTGCGGTTGCAGCAGCATTTCGCCGCCCCGCCCGCGACGAACGGCGTGGCCGGCACCAATTTTCTCCAGCAGGCGCTGGGATACTTCGACAAGCTCATCAAGGATTTTCCGCACAGTCCGCAGTTGGGCAAGGCGAAGCTGCAGCGCGGCTGGTGCCTGCTGACCGACGGCAAGGCCGCCGAAAGCCAGGCGGCCTTCCAGTCGGCGGTCGAGCTGCTGCCGCCGTCCGAGGCGCAGGCCGTGGCGCGTTTCAAACTCGGCGACCTGCAGTTCCAGCAGCGGGACTACACCAACGCGCTGGCCAATTACCGGCGCGTGCTCGCGGATTATGGCTGGCTGCCGCGCGTGAAAAAGGAGCTGTCCGACCGTGCGCTCTACCAAATCCTCCAGGCCAGCGTGGCCGTGGGCGACCTGACCGGGGCCGGCGACGCGATACAAAAAATTCTCGCCGCGCCCGGCGGCAGCGCCTACGCCGACCGCAGCGTGCTGCTCTACGGCCAGGGCGTGGCCGGGCTGGATGATCCGGCCAAGGCCCGCGTGGTTTACACCGATTTTCTGGCCCGCTTTCCCGGCTCGCCGTTGCGGCCGGAGGTGGAGCTGGCCGTGGCCCGCACGTTCGAGAATGAAGGGAGCTGGCCGGCGGCCCTCGCCCGGTATGACGGGTGGGTGCTGCGTTTTCCGACCAACGACAGCCTGCCGCGCGCGGAATTTCAGCGGGCCTACGCCACGAGCCGGGCCGGCCAGGAGACGAACGCGCTGGTGCTTTTCAAAAACTTCATCGCGCGTTTCCCGGCGCATCCGCTGGCGCCGCGCGCGCAGAACTGGGTGGGCGATTATTTTTACAGCGCGGAAAACTCCGTCGAGGCGGAGCGGAACTACCAGTTGCTCTTCCAGAACACCAACTGGCTGGCGGGCGAACTGCAGTTTCAGGCGCGCTTCAAGGCGGGCCGCGCGGCGCTAACCCGGCAGAGCTACGCCAACGCAATTGATTATTTCACCAACCTGATCAACCACGCGCAGTGCCCGCCGGCGCTGGTGGCCGAGACGTTTTTCATCTATGGCGACACCATCATCGCCCGTCCGTCCGCCGAGTCGGCCGGCCCGCTGGTGAAGTTCGAGGAGGCCATCGTGATTTTCAGCCGCATTCCGCAGTTGTTCCCGAACGATCCGAACACCCCGCGCGCCTGGGGCCGCATCGCCGACTGCCATTTCCAGCTCGGTAGACAGGATCCGCGCCGCTACACCAACGCGCTGGAAAATTATCAAAAGGTCGTGGCCGCGCCGCTGGCGGACGTGGCCGCGCGCAGCCAGGCGGTCGTGGGGCAGGGGAATGTGTGGAAGGCGCAGGCGCAACTGGCGGGGACCGCCGCCCCCGCCTTGTGGCAGGGCGCGCTCGATCAATATTTGAACGTGGTTTACGGGAGCAACCTGCGCGAAGGGGAAAAGCCCGACCCGTTCTGGGTGAAGGAGGCCGCGCTGGCCGCCGCCAAGATCGCCGAGTCGCAGAAGAAATGGGAACGCGCCATCGACCTCTACCGCCGGCTGCAGCAACTCGTGCCGCCGCTCCGGGCCGGGCTGGAGAAGCGGATCGACTTTGCCCGCGAACAACTCGGCGCGGAAAAAAATTGAGCGGGCCTTTGACACGTTTTCCGGCCCCTGTTAATTTGCTTAAGCAATAAATATGAACACTGCCACCACCATCGAAACTCAGCCGGTCGTCAGCCTCACGACCAGCGCCGCCGCGCAGATCAAGTCCATGATCACCGGCCAGCCGGAAAACGCCGGCAAAACCCTGCGCGTCTATGTCGAGGGCGGCGGCTGTTCCGGGATGCAGTACGGCATGGTCTTCGACGAAAAGCGCGCCGACGACGCCGTGACCGAATTCAACGATGTGGCCGTGCTGGTCGATCCGTTCAGCGCAAATTATCTGCGCGGCGCGGTGATTGATTTCTCCGACAGCCTGAACTCCGGCGGGTTTAAGATCTCCAATCCCAACGCGCACAGCTCGTGCGGCTGCGGGAAATCCTTTGAGGCCTGAGCGGGCGCAAGCCTGCCTGGCTGAACAACGCCGTCCCGTGTGTGCGGGGCGGTTTTTTCATTTCCGCCGGCGGTGTTGGCGAGGTGGAGCGCGTCACTCCGTGCGCGCCGCCGGACGATGCCAGGCGTGCAGAACATTTTCTCA
>SIBH01000024.1 GCA_009695285.1 Pedosphaera sp. | reverse complement strand
GGTCGGCGCGCTCCAGGTCACCTCAGGACGACACGCTGGCTAAACCAGAATCCGGCGGAGGAAACCACGAATGCACACGAATGCGATCGGGTGTCCGGGATTTGAAACTTGGGGCAGAAACATGCTCACCATGACAACTTGTCACCGAACATCAGGCGCAGCTTTTCCGTGCGGGCGATCCGCAGGTGGGTCGGGTTCATGTTTGGGAAGCGTGTTCCGCAAAAGCATGAACCAGTAAACCGGCGCAAAAATTAAATACTCGACCAGACCGAAGATCAAAAAGCCGGTGACCAAAAAAGACGAGCGCTTGAAATTTTTAAAAGTACCGATCCGCAGCACATGACCAATCGAAAATAAGTAAGGGTAAGGCAGCGAGTTGGTGTACTGGCCGACGGATGCGCCACATTCAGGGCAAAAATCTACACCGGCGGAGTGGGGAGCAAGGCACTGATGTCACAATGAGGTGGCGGTGTCCTTGGCGATGTCTGCCGAGACTTGATCATCCCAATGGTCGGGGATGTTGGAACTTTTGCGCAACCAACAAAAGAACTTCCACGGGGCGAAACAACCCAGGCCCAAAACAGCAAGCAGACCCACCAGACCATCGGGATCACTCTGGTTCTCCGTCATCTGTGCGAAACAAATCATGATGCCTTTCGCCGTTCGGAGTGTGCGAAACCGCCGTTCCGGCCAGAGATTACAACCAGTCAATCCAGACTCAAGGCATGCTTCAGAGGAATCCCGCTCATCAATTTGCCCTGCTCAGATTCGTGTCTGACTTGGGATTACGGTGAAAATGGTGCCAGAGGAGGGAATTGAACCCCCGACCAAAGGCTTATGAGTCCTCTGCTCTACCCCTGAGCTACTCTGGCCACCGGGCGGAAATACTTCACGGACTCTTCGCGTCGTGTCAAACCGAATGATGAGCCGGACGGCTGCACCGGGTCACTTGGGCGGCGGACGGATGAAGCCGCCGAACTTCCAGTCGTTCCCGACAAGTTTCATGGAAACTTTTTCCATCCGCCCCACGCCCTCAATATAGACATTCATCTGCGTCTCCTCCGGCGAAACCTCCTTCCGGTCCAGCACGCGCACGCCGGTGATGGGCGCGACGTCCGACTGGTGCTTGGCGATGATTTCCGCCTCCGTCTTGTTTTCCCAGGACTTGCCCAGGCGCGCCTGCTCCTCAGGCGAGAGGCTTTCCAGATACGATTTGGGATTACCCTCCTTCATCGACCAGATGGCCGAGACCAGCGCCGACTCGGGCGTGGCATAGCCGGAAAACTTCCAACTCTCTTTGGGGAACCGGTCGGACACTGCGGCCTCGGGCGCGGGCGCGGGCGTGGTGCCGGCGACGGCAGCCGGACGGTGCTCGACCCGCAGCCGCTGATTTTCCGCGCGCAACACCGCCGCCTCGTTGGTCACGGCGCGCAGTTGCCGGACCTCGTTGCGCAGGCGCAACACATCCTGCGCCTCGCCGCGCAGCCGCTGCAGTTCCTGCTCGCGTTGCGCGGCTCCGGCATCCACCACCGTTCCGGCCTGCTCGCGCAGGCTTTGCAGTTCGGCACGGAGCGCGTCGTTCTCCGCGCGCAGTTGGGCGGCCTTGTTCCAGCCCACGACCGCGACCCCGGCCGCCACGCCGAGCAAGATGATTGAAACCCAGAATAATTTCATAAAAGAAAAACGCCGGACGGTTCGCGCCGCGGCACAACCTATTCCTTGAAGTCCGTTTCCGGCTCCTTCAAATCCAGTTCCTTGATCCAGGTATTGCGGTAGCGAACGTCATGGCCTTCGTTCTGCAACTTCAATCCGCCCGGAACATCGGTGATGCCCTTGCCGCCATTCCGGCCGCCGTCGATCCCGGAGTTTGCGCCGCCCCAGACCTGGTTGATCAGTTGGTTGGTGTGGGCCTTGACCCCGTTGAAATACATCGTGACCAGCGCCTTCTCCGTCCGCTGGCCGTCCTTGAAACGCGCCGCGCGAAACGTGATGTCGTAGGAGTTCCATTTACCCGTGCCGTTGTAGAGATAATACGGCGAGGGCGTTTCATTGATCACTGCGCCCATGCCGTGGCTGGTCTTGTCGCCATCGAGAACCTGGATCTCGTGGCGGTTCTGCAAATACACGCCGCTATTGCCGCCCTTCTTCATCACCAGAAACTCGATGTGCAGCCGGAAATCGCGATACTCCTTCTTGGTGACAATGTCCGCTGTGCCGAAACGTCCACCGGCGGCCACGGGATCGTCCGACTGCACCACGGTCCCCTTGTCCACCGGATCATCGACAATCTTCCATTTGATCGGAAGCTCGGACTTGAACCCCGGCCCCTTCCAGTAAGTCCACTTCTCGTCCAGCATCGACCGGGTGCCATCGATGACGATCTCGGCTCCCGGTACTGGCGTGGCACCCACACCCACTCCCGCCCGCGCGGCCGGCAGCGCGCCCAAAACCGTCCCGAACAAAACGAGCGTTCCCAAATTGCGGCGAATTGATTTCATCATGGCTTTTTTTATTGGTTGTTATTTGCGACGCCCAAGGTATGCACGAAAAAGCCCGGCCCGGCAAAGCAAGAATCGCCGCCATTTTCCGCAGCCGAGCATCGGCCACGAACGTCAGGTTTCCAAAGGCGACAGCCCGCCTTCGTCCTCCGGCTCCGGCAGGGCCAGCGCGACCAGCAGGCCGGGCAGAAACAGCAGGCTCACGACAATCAGCGTCTTCCTGAAATCTCCGCCGCTAGAAAGCGTGCCGGAAAATATCACCCCGCAGGCGGACGCAATCCGGCCGATGTTGTAGCAAAAGCCCGCGCCCGTTGTGCGGAGCAGCGTGGGAAAGAGCGGCGGCAGATACATCGTGAACAGTCCGAACACGCCGGAGAAAAAACCCACCAGCGGGAACCAGAACCAGACCAACGCCTCATGGCCACGCGGCTGGAGGAAGGTCATGAACATCGCCAGAAACATCCCGGCGTAGCAGATCGCAATGGAACGTCGATAGCCAAACTTCCGCGCCAGGCCGGCCGCAAAAAAATTCCCCAGGATGCTCGACGAGATGACGAGGAAAAAAGCGGTGCTGACGACTTTTTCCTTGGCGGCCGCGACCCATTTGGCCGCGTCCGGGGTCGCGGGATCCGTCAGGACATCGGCAAAGAGGCGCGCGTGCTCGGCCTGCTTCGCTGTGGCAAGATCGGGCAGGTTGCGCAGGTGCTGCGAGTGCCAGAACATGAAGGCCCACCACGCGGTCAGCCCGCTGGCGCAGACCACGATCGTCAGCAGCGTGATGCGGCGCGTCCGGCCCCGGAACAAATCCACGATGCCCGGCTCCGCGCCGCGCGCGCGGGATTTGGCGGCGGCCCATTCCGCCGGCTCCGGGACATGCCGGCGAATCCAGAAGACCAGCAGCGCCGGCAGCACCCCGACGAGAAAAATGGCGCGGGGATAGACCTGCTCCAGCCACGGCGGTGGCGTGGACGTGAACCAATAGACGGCGTGCTTCAAGGCATCCTGCACCGAGGTGGAAGCGCCCGCATAGACCGTCACACACGCGAGCAGCACGCCGATGTTGACGCCCGTTTGCAGCACGGCCGCCATCCACGGCCGCCATTTCTTCGGCCACGTTTCCGAGAGGAGCGACGAGCCGACCGCCCATTCGCCGCCGATGCCGAGCGCGGCGATGAACCGGAAGATGAGCAACTGCCACCAGGTTTGTGCGAAGAAGGAAAGCCCGGTGAAACAGGCGTAGGTGAGAATCGTCAGGCTCAACGAACGGCTGCGCCCGATCTTGTCGCCCAGCCGTCCGAAAAAACCGCCGCCGAGCGCCCAGCCGATCAGGAACGCGCCCTGAATCCAGGAGCTTTTTTCCTTCACCATCGCATCCGCCGGGCTGGCGGCCCCGAGGAGTTGCATCACGAACACGCCCGCGACCAACCCGTAAAGATGCATGTCCAGGCCGTCGAAAAGCCAGCCCAGCCACGCGGCCAGTCCGGTCTTGCGCTGTTGCGGGGTCAGGTCGCGCAGATGCTTCGCCTCGGGCGGAGTCGGCGGTGCGGCCGGGGCTGGCAAAATGGTTTCGGGCATTGGAAACAGGATTCGGGACGCAGGTTAGCGGAAAGCTTCAGCCGGGTAAATGTGAAAGCTCGATGCTACTCCAGACTGGCGCAGACCAGCGAGTTCTCCGCGCGCGCGTAAATCCTCCGGTTCGCGAACGCCGGATGCGACCACGTCTTGCCCGTCAGTTGTCCGCGCGCCAGTTCGCGGTATTCCTTGGGCGTGGCCTCCGCGAGGATCAGTTCCCCGTACTCATTCAACACATACCAGACACCATTGCCGGCGTTGCGCGTGACGCTGGCGTGGGCGAATCCGCCGATGCGCGTCACGTTCGTGACCGCCCACATCTTCTCGCCCGTGGCGATGCTGATGCAGCGGAACTCCCCGCACTCCTCCTTGATCTTGCCGTCATGATTCACGCCGTAAACGTGGTCGCCGTCCAGCACCGGATTGCTGTGCAGACTGTTCAACGACGGCACATCCCACAGCACCTTGAAGCCCGGCGCGTCCTTCCCCAGTTGCAACGTGTGCACCGTTTCGCGGTCCGATGCGATCAGTAGTAAATTTTTTTCCGCATGAAAAATCGGCGTCATCACGGCCTGTTTCCAAGCCAGCACGCGCGGTTCCCGCCAGAAGACCCGGCCCGTCGCCGGATCGAGGGATGCCAGCGCGTCGCCCGTCCACACGATCAACTGCCGCGTCCGGCCTGATTCGATGGCCGTGATCGACGCATAGCCGGCTTCGTCCGAAAGACTGCGCCAGACTTCCTTCCCGCTCTCGCGGTCAAAGGCCATGACCGTGGCGTTCGCCTGCCCACCCGCCTGGATGATGACCAGCCGCCCTTCGATCAACGGCGCGTTCGCCAGGCCCCAGTCCGGTAGGTGCGCCTGAAACTCCTTCCGCAGATCGTGGCTCCAGATGATTTTCCCGTCGCGCGAGTCCAGACAGAAAAGATTCCCCATCGCGCCGAGCGAATAAACTTTTCCGTCGCGCACCGTGGGCGTGGAACGCGGGCCGTTCTCGTAACCGCCCTTCAACTTCAGCGCGCACGGATAGGCGTTCGTCCAGAGCGGCCGTCCGTCGATCGCGGAAAAGCACAGGACGCGTTCCATGTCCTGCGCGGCCAGCGGCGGCTTGAGGCGGTCGAGCACGTAGAGACGGTCCCCGGCCACGCTCGGCCCGCTGTAGCCGGTGCCGATGGTCTGCTTCCAAAGAATTTTCGGCCCGTCCTTGGGGAGCGACTTGGGCAGCCCCGGCTCGTCCCAGACGCCGTCGCGCGCCGGCCCGCCACGCCACTCGGGCCAGTCGGCGGCGGAAAGAGGGGACGCGGTGAGGGCGAGAATGAAAAACAGGCGGTGCATCGGGAGCATGGACGAAGTGTTTCTGAAAAGATTCGGAAAAGCAACCACCGCAGCGCGACGAGCGAACCAACCGATCATGGGGCCGGCTTTTTCAAAGTGATGTCGCGCTTCTTCAGGGCCGCCTCGATCGCAGCGCGCCGCAGACGAGGAGGCAAAAGCCGGGCACGGGCGATGAAAACTTCATGCCGTCAGGTGAGCAGCGCCTTGATCACATTTCCATGCACGTCCGTCAGCCGATAATCGCGGCCGGAGTGGCGGTAGGTGAGGCGCGTGTGATCGAGGCCGAGCGTGTGGAGGATCGTCGCGTGCAGGTCGTGAACATGGACCGGGTCGGCGACAATTGAGTTTCCAAACTCGTCCGTCTGGCCGTAGTTGAAACCGCCGCGCACCCCGGCGCCCGCGAGCCAGCAGGTGAACGCCTGCGCGTGATGCTCGCGGCCCGTCGCATTTTTAGCGGTGTTGAAGGGGGTGCGGCCAAACTCCGTGGCCCAGACCACGAGCGTGTCGGCAAGCATTCCGCGTTGCTTCAGATCGGTGAGCAGCGCGGCGATGGGCTGATCCACGTTTTTGGCCAGCCCGACGTGGTCGTTCATGTTGCCATGGGAATCCCAGTTACCGCTCGCGCCAGTGTCAATCAATTCGATGAACCGCACGCCGCGCTCCGCGAGCCGGCGCGCAATCAGGCACTGCCAGGCAAAGCCCTTCGTGCTGCCGCGCGCGAGGCCGTAAAGCTGGTGGATGGCATCGGTCTCGCGGGTGAGATCAAACGCCTCGGGCGCGGCGGCCTGCATGCCGTGCGCCGTCTCGAACGAGCGGATGCGCGCGGCGAGCTGGGCGTCGTTGTCGCGCGCGAGCAGGTGCCGGCGGTTGAACGCGGCGGACAGGCCCAGTTCCATCTCCTGCACGCCAGCCTCGGTGAGCCGCTTGATGTTCGGCACCGGTTCCGGGCCTGGCACCACGCGCGTGCCCTGATGGCTGCCGGGCAGGAAGTCCGACGACCAGAGCTGCGCGCCGGAATACGGCAGCGCGGGCGCGATCACGACAAAGCCCGGCAGGTTCGCGTTCACCGAGCCAAGGCCGTAGCTGATCCATGATCCCATGCTGGGCCGGGTGAAACCAATCGAGCCGGTGTGAATCCCGAGCGTCGCCTGCGCATGGTCTGCATTGTCCGAGAACATCGAGCGCACCAGGCAGAGGTCGTCCGCGCACCGGGCGATGTTCGGAAACAGTTCACTAATCCACAGCCCCGCCTGGCCGCGCTGTTTGAACTCCCACTGCGGCCGCTTGTAAAACTTCACCTCGCTGCGGTTCTCGGGCGCGAAGGCCTGGAGCATTTTCTTTGGCACCTGATACGGCTGGTTGTGGTCGGCGATCAGGCGCGGCTTGTAGTCGAAGGAATCCACATGCGACACCCCGCCGCTCATGTGTAGAAAGATGACCCGCTTTGCCCGTGGCGCGAAGTGCGGCGCGCGCGGCGCCAGCGGATCATCCGCCGCGCAAAGGTCGGAGATCATGCCGGGCAGGATCAGCGAGCTGCCGGCGAGCGAACGGATGAAGGTGCGGCGGTTCATTCAGTCGAGGTAGATAAATTCATTTGCGGCGAGCAGCGCGCGGCCCAGGCTTTGCCAGGCCTTCTCGGTCGGAACCTTGTTCGCCGTGAGCTGCGCGAGGTGGCTGGCGGCGAGTTGCGCCTCCTCCGGCGCCGGCGGACGGGCGTAGAGAATTTGAAAGGCCCGCTCAATCCGCGTGGTGTCGTCGGATTTTTCACGCAGGACGCGGGCGGCGAAATTCTCCGCGCGCTTGTGGATGAATGGATCGTTCATCACGAAGAGTGATTGCAGCGGAGTGGTCGTGGCCTGGCGCTGGGCGGTGCTGCTGTTCGGGTCCGCGCCGTCGAAGAGCAGGAGGAACGGATGGCGGCGGAGGCGTTGCTGCATCAGATACACCGTCCGCTTCGAAGTATCGTAACTGGCGAAGAACTGATTGTGCTGCGTGAAGCTCCAGGTGCTGACGGCGGGGAACGGGTGCGGGCCGCCGGGCGTGGTGTCGAGGTCGCCGCTCACGAAAAGCAGCGCGTCGCGCACGGACTCGGCATCAAGCCGGCGGCGCGCAGCGTGGGACCAGAGCGGGTCCTCGGTGGCGCCGGTGCTGGCCAGCTGCCAGGTGCGCGAGCTCAGGATGAGGCGGTGCATGGCTTTCACCGACCAGCCACTTTCCACGAAGCGCCGCGCCAGCAGATCGAGCAACTCGGGATGCGTCGGCGGCTGGCCGCGCAGCCCGAAGTCGTTCGGCGTGGTGACGAGGCCCCGGCCGAAGTGATGTTGCCAGATGCGGTTCACCATGACGCGCGCGGTGAGCGTATTCGTCGGCGAGGCGATGGCTTCGGCGAGTTCGCGGCGTCCGCTGCTCTTCGCATCGCCGAGCGGCTGGCCGCCGAGGATGGTGGGGAAATGACGCGGCACCGTTTCGCCAAGACGCGTCGGATCGCCGCGCACGTGGAGCCGCGCATCGGCGGGCTGGCCGTCGCCCACGGCGTAGGCAAGCTGCCACTGCGACTGCTCGGCGAGGACGCGGCGCTTCTCGAGCACGGCGGCGCGGTCCTTCTTCGCCTGCGCGACCTTGCTTTTCCGCTCCGGCGTGTCGGGTTCCTTTTCCGCAGCGGCCCTCACCTCATCGTGCCGCTTCGCCTCGGCGTCGAGCGCGGCGAGCTTTTCTTGCAACGACTTTTTCGCAGCCTCGACTTCGGCGGGCGGGAGCAGCGGTCGGAGATTTTCCGGCCGGTTTTTCCCCTCGCTGCCGGGATGCGGAAAGGTGGTGCTGTTGAAGACACCATAGAGCGCGTAGTAGTCGGCGTTCGAGACGGGGTCAAACTTGTGGTCGTGGCAGCGCGCACAACTGAGTGACAAGCCAAGGAAGGCACGGCCCGTGTTTTCGATGGCGTCCTCGATGGTCAGGTGCGGTTCGCCCTTACCGCCCGCGAAACGCCGCGCGGAGGCCACGTAGCCTGTGGCGATGATGCGCCGCTCCCATTCGGCCGCGGAGCCGGGCGGCAGGAGATCGCCGGCGATTTGCTCGCGGACAAACTGGTCGAACGGCAGGTCGTCGTTGAAGGCCGCAATGACATAGTCACGATATTTGTGCGCTTGCGGCACGGGATAATCGGACGCGTTGCCGCTCGTGTCCGCGTAGCGCACGACATCCAGCCAGTGTCGGCCCCAGCGTTCGCCGTACTGCGGCGACGCGAGCAGACGGTCGATCAACCGCGTGATGGCCGGCTGGCGGTTCTCGGTTGCTTCGCGCAGAAACGCGGCCACTTCCTCCGGCGTCGGCGGAAGGCCGGTGAGATCGAAAGTCATCCGGCGGATGAGGGTGCGGAGGTCGGCATCGGGGGCGGGCGCGACACCGGCCTGCTCCATCTTGGCGAGCGTGAAGACGTCAACGTCGTTGCGCGGCCAAGAGGAGTTTTTCATCTTGGGGCGGACGACGGTTTGCACCGGCTGAAAGGCCCAGTGTTTCCGGCCTTTGTCGTAATCAATCTGGCTCGCGGCCTTCACCACTGTCGCCTCGCCAGCGCGCGGGTCGGGCGCGCCGAGTTTCACCCACTCGACCAGATCCTTCACGCTCTCCGGCGGCAGCGGATGCTTGGGCGGCATCTGAAATTCCTTGTCCCAATAGCGCACGCCCCGGATGAGCAGGCTCTCGTCCGGCTTACCCGGCATGATGGCCGGACCGGACTCGCCTCCCTTCACCCAGCCTTCGCGCGAATCGAGCCGCAGCCCGCCCTTGAGCTTCTTCGCGTTCGCGCTGTGGCAATCGTAGCAATATTCTTGGAGCAACGGCCGGATACGCTTTTCAAAAAACGCCAACCCCTCCTCGGGCGTCGCCGCAGGGAGCGAGGCCGGCGCGCTGATCGCAAGGACAATGAGGAGGGTCAGTCGCATGTGTGCATCAGGATCACGATCAGTATTTTATTATGATCGGCATCATACTGTTGAACATGGCGCGTATGCGCCAGAGAATAAATCGGGCGAAGGGCCCAAGGTGCCTCTCGACACCGTTCGCATGTGGCGGTTGCCAGGTGGAACTCACCGGGGCAACGAACCTGGGAGATTGTCACCAACGGTGGACGGATACACCCGCCTCCTGCCTGCTTTGTTCCCTTCGGTGACTGCTTTGGATTTTTTCGTCCAGGAAGACACGGTGTGGCGCGGGCAAAAAAAAGCGGGCTGCGCCATCGTGAAAACGACACAACCCGCCAACTGGTCAGGGCCCAAGGCGACCACACCCCAAACCCCGGACCCCCATTTACGCAGCCCCGGCCGGACTTGGCAAGAATGGTCTCATGCCAAATCCGCGTGCCGCCCGGTAAATTTCGCCCTCACCCCGGCCCTACCCATGAACCACGTAGCAGCCGACGTGAGGAGGCTCACTCTTATCGGGCGAAGAGAGTCAAAGCCTTCTCACGTCGGCTGCTGCGGTTCAGGAAACAAAGGCGGCGAAACTTCTCAGCACGTCCAAGTGTGAACCCGCGTCCAGAAATTCACCCCCTGTCTTCGGGGGAGAGGGCCGGGGTGAGGGCGAGCGTTGCGCTGATGCCTCAGGTCGCCGCTTCTCCGATCTGCGTCCATCCGCGTTTATCTGTGGCTCTTCTTTTTTCCCGCGTTCAATATCCACCCGTCCCAAGGCCCGCCGATTTCGTCTCCCCCGCCTGCCCCGCCTGCTCCGCCGCCGCGCGCTTGCGATATTCATCCATCATCGCCGCCGTCGCCGTCGCGCCACAGCGCGAGCCGCCGAGGTCGCGGACTTTGATCAGGCCGTCGAGATCGCGCACACCGCCGGCGGCTTTCACCTGCACCTTCGCGGAAACATTCGCGCGCATGAGCGCGAGATCGTGCTCGGTCGCGCCCTTGTAGTTGTAGCTGCCGTCGGGCTGTTTCACGAAACCGTAGCCGGAGGAAGTCTTCACCCAGTCGGCTCCGGCGCGTTCGCAAAGCTGGCAGAGCTTCTTCTTGAAATCGTCGCTGCTGAGATCCGCGCCGCCTTTGGTCAGATAATCGTTCTCAAAAATCACCTTCACCTTCGCGCCGTGCTGGTGCGCCGCGTCGCAGACGGCCTTCACGTCGCGCTCCACGTAATCCCAGTCGCCGCTCAAGGCCTTGCCGAGGTTGATGACCATGTCGATCTCCGCCGCGCCGTCGCGGCAGGCTAGTTCCGTCTCGTAACGCTTGGACTCGGTGCAACTGTTGCCGTGCGGAAAACCGATGACCGCGCCGACGAGCACGCCGGAACCGCGCAGCCATTCGACTGCGCGCGGCACCGCGTAGGGTTTGATGCAGACGGACGCCGCACCGTATTTCGCGGCAAGCTTGCAGCCGTCCTCCAGTTGCTGGTCCGTCATCGTCGGGTGCAGGAGCGAGTGGTCAATCATCTTGGCGAGCTGTTCGTAGGTATATTTCATAAATGATAAATTAACGAAGCCGGTGAGACGCCGTTGAATCATCCGTATTTACCACTCCGCAGGAACACCTGCACCTGGTCGCGGTTGCCAACAGAAAAAATTCCACGCCCGCGTCGCAATCCCGGAACAGCCGGCGCAATCCCAGCCCCGCCCGGCATTCGAAAAGATGGGGGGCAGCTTGCGAATGCCGAGGCCGAGGTGGGCATGAGGATGCCCGAAGGATTCCGGCAACTGGCTGAGGGATTCCCAGCAGCACGCGCGCTGGTCGCGCGGCAGACTCAGGAGCTGTTTGAAGAGCTCCGGCTTGATGATGAGTGGCTTATTCAAGACCCAGCTTCTTCTTAAGATTGTCCGGCGTAACCACCATGAGCTGGCCGCGCTTCTTCAGCCGCTGGTATTCCGTCTCCAGCTTTTTCTCCACTTGCGCCAGTTCGTGCTGGGAGACGCCGTATTCGCGCCAGGCGTAATCAGTGGACTCCACCTCCACTTTGCGAAGCGCAATCACGTCCGCGCCGGCAACGATGCCGATTTCCTCGCCACGGGCGGCGGCCTGGAGCCATTTGGCCAAATTCCTTTTCGCATCGGTGATGGTCAGGGTCTTCATACGGCCTATTTATTACCTCCTAATTTTCTGTGTTCACCATTCCTTTCATCCGAAATACGGCTTCAAAACATTCCCGGCCACTTTAATGGCGCGCTTCCGGCCCGCGAGCGTCTTGCCGAACGTGTCGTCCTCGACCTCGATGCAGACCGGGCCGTCGTAGCCGACTTCCATGAGCGTGCCCATGAACTGGCCCCAGTCGATCTCGCCAAAACCCGGGATGCGCGGCGCGTGATATTCCTTCGGCAGACCGAGAATGCCCCAGTCGTTGAACTGGTCCGCGTCGTTCAGCACGTCCTTGGCGTGAATGTGAAACAGCTTGTCGCGAAATTCGCGCAGCGGCTTGAGATGATCGAACCGCAGCAGCAGCGGGTGCGATGGATCGTAGTTCAGCCCGAAGTTTTTTGAGTCGATGTCGCTGAACATGCGCCGCCAGATCGCGGGGCACATTGCGAGATTTTTTCCGCCCGGCCATTCGTCAGCCGAGTAATACATCGGACAGTTCTCGATGCCGATCTTGATGCCGTGATCCTCGGCATAGGCGATGAGTGGCCGCCAGGTCTTGAGGAAACGCGGCCAGTTGTCATCGACGCTCTTCGTCCAGTCGCGTCCGATGAACGTGTTCACGTTCTTCAGCCCCAGTTTTTCCGCCGCCACGATGACGCGCTTCAAATGACTCACCACCACCCGTGCGCGTTTGGGGTCGGGATCCAGCGGGTTTGGATAGTAGCCGAGCGCGCTGAAGCTGACGCCGTGCTTCGCGCACAAGGCGTTCACGTCCTCGGCCTGCGCGCGGGTGAAGCCCGTGACATCCAGATGCGTGACGCCGCCGAAGCGCCGTTCGGCCCGGCCCACCGGCCAGCACATGACCTCGACGCACGCGAAGCCGTCGGCGTGCGCGAGGGCGAGAACTTTTTCCAGGGAGAGTTCAGGCACGATGGCGGTGACGAATCCAAGTTTCATAATTGGTGGTGAGCTTACTTTTTGCCGCCGACGACGACGAGCTTTTCCGTGGTGCGAAAATAGATGGCCCCGTCCGAGACTGCCGGCGTGGCCAGACACGGCCCGCCGACCTGGCCGGTGGCGAGCACGCGAAATTTCTCGCTCGCCGCCACGACGAACACCTCGCCGCTTTCGCTGGCAAAGTAGAGCCGGTCCGCCGCCGCGACGGGCGAGGCCGTGAAGGACTGGCCGCCGGCGCCAAGCCGTTCGCTGAAATGCAGCCGGCCCGTCCGCGCGTCCACGCACGTCAGCACGCCGGTCGAGTCGCAACTGAAGAGGAGCGGCCCGACGACGATGGGCGTTTGTAGATAGCTGCCCAACCGCGGATGGCACCAGACGACCGCCTGATTCGTCGCGCCCACCTCCTCGGGCGTGATGTTGCCGGCGGCGGCGAGGCGGACGGCGCGCAACGGGCGAAATTTTCCGTGCGCACTGGTGAAGAAGGCCAACTCGTGCGCCACCACCGGCGCGGGGATCGGGATGTCGCCGCCGCCGGCCATCGTCCAGAGCTGCCGGCCGGTCGCGAAATCGTAGCCGCCAATCTGCTTCCAGCCGTTCACGACGATCTGCGTCCGGCCCGCGTGCGTGGCAATGCTGGGCGTACACCAGTTCGCCACTTCCTGGCGCGGCGTGCGCCAGAGTTCGCGCCCGTCCTTCACGTCGTAGGCGGCGAGGAATTGTTCACTCAACACGTCGCACTGCACGATGACCCGTCCCTCGTGCAGCACCGGCGACGCGGCGAAGCTCCATTGCAAGGTCGGCGAATCCCACGGGCCGGCGTCCATCTTCCCGAGATCGCGACGCCAAAGTTGTTTGCCCTCCATGTCGAAGCAGAACAAACCCTCCGAGCCGAAGATCGCCACGATGCAGTGGCCGTCGGTCGCGGGCGTGGAGTTGCAATGCGACGCCTTGGTGTGCCGCTCCTGACGCGGCATCGCCTCATGGCCGGGCTTGTCCCAGAGAATTTTTCCCGTGACCTTGTCGAGGCAGAGCAGCCGCCACTCGTGCTTTTCCTTTTCCTTGTAGGACTCGCCGCTGCCGTAGTTGCCGATTTTCAACTCCGCCTTCGCCCCCGGTCGCACGGCCGTCGCGAGGTAAAGGCGGTCACCCCAGATGATCGGACTCGCGTGGCCCAGACCCGGAACCGGCACCTGCCACCGGATGTTCTCGCCGGTCCCCACCTCCCACCTGGTCGGCGCGACCCCAGCGGAAACTCCGCCGGCCTGCGGCCCGCGGAACTGCGGCCAGTTGGCATCGGACGCGGCGTGCATGGTTCCGCAGAGCAGCAGTCCGACGAGTGGGTGGAGTTTCATGGCGGGAGCGTGGGCCGGATCACTTCAGTTGATTCCACAAAAAAGTGTAGGCCAGCGCGGACATGTAGGCGGCCTGCTGGTTGTTGGCCGAGCCGCCGTGGCCGCCCTCGATGTTCTCGTAGTAAAGCACGTCGTGGCCCTGCTCCTTCAGGCGCGCCACCATCTTGCGCGCGTGGCCGGGATGCACGCGGTCGTCACGCGTCGAGGTGGTGAAGAGAACGCGCGGATACGGCCGGCCTGGCGCGACGTTTTGGTAGGGCGAATACTTTTTGATGAAGGCCCATTCCGCCGGCTGATCGGGGTCGCCGAACTCGTCCATCCAACTCGCGCCCGCCAGCATCTGATGGTAGCGGCGCATGTCGAGCAGCGGCACCTGGCAGACGATCGCGCCGAAGAGTTCAGGCCGCTGCGTCAGCATCACGCCCATGAGTAGGCCGCCGTTCGAGCCGCCTTGAATGCCGAGATGTTTGGGCGAAGTGACCCGGCGCGCGATGAGTTGTTCGGCGATGGCGATGAAGTCATCGTAGGCGAGTTGGCGGTTTTCCTTGCGCGCGGCGTGATGCCAGCGCGGGCCGAACTCGCCGCCGCCGCGAATGTTCGCCAGCACGAACACGCCGCCGCGCTCCAGCCACGCCGCGCCGGAGCCGGGGCTGTAATTCGGCAGCATCGAAATCTCGAACCCGCCGTAGCCGTAGAGCAGCGTGGGGGTTTTGCCGTCGAGCTTCAGTCCTTGGCGGCTGACTTGAAAATACGGGACGCGCGTGCCGTCCTTCGAGACCGCCTCGAACTGCTGAATCTCCAACCCGTCCGTCCGAAAAAAGTCCGGCAGCCCCTTGAGCTTCTCGCGCTCCGCCCGGCCCGCCGTGCCGAGGTACAGGCTCGAAGGCGTGAGAAAATCTGTGACTGTCATGAAGTAATCATCCGACTCGTCATCGTCGATGCCGTGAACCTCGACGTTGCCGAAGGCCGGGGCCTCGATCGGCGTGCGCGTCCAGTGTCCGCCCGTTTCCCGCAGCAGCCAGGGACGGCTGCGCACGTTTTCGAGTTCGTTCAGGATGAGGAAATTTTTCGTCGCACTGATGCTCGCGAGTGATTTGCGCGGCGTCGGCTCGAAGAGCGTGGTGAACTGGCGTCTGCCTTGCAGGAAGGCGTCGAAGTTCACCGCCAGGAGCGAACCGCCCGCGTGGGTCTGGCCGCCCACCGTCCAGTCGGCGCGCAATTTCAGCAGCAGCCAGTCGGCGAAGGTGTGGACCTGAGCGTCCGCGGGCTTGTCGAGGCGGACGAAGGCGTCTTGGCGGCGCACGAAAACTTCACTCGTGAAAAACGTCGGCGCGCGGTGGGCGAACTCATAGACGCGCCCGTGGTCATGCGCGACCGACGCGCTCGCACTGACATCCTCCACCTTGCCCTCGAACACGACGCGCGCGTCGGCCAGTGGCGTGCCGCGCTTCCATTCCTTGACGATGCGCGGGTAGCCGGACTTGGTCAGCGAGCCGGGGCCGTAGTCGGTCGCGACATAGAGCGTGTCGCGGTTGCGCCAGTCCACGCGGCTCTTGGCCTCGGGCAGCTTGAATCCGTCGGCGATGAACTCCTTCCGGTTCGGGTCAAACTCACGATAAACCGAGGCGTCCGCGCCGCCGCGCGAAAGCACGATCAGACAACGGTCGTAATCCGGCTCCAGGAAATTCTCGCCCTTCCAGACCCAGTTCTCTTTCTCGGCGGTGCTGAGCAGATCGAGGTCGAGCACGGTTTCCCAGGCCGGCTGCGCCTTCTTGAATTCCTCCAGCGACGTGCGGCGCAGCAGACCGCGCGGGTTTTTCTGGTCGCGCCAGTAGTTGTAATAAAATTTTCCGTGCTTGGCCACCGACGGGATACGCTCCTTCGAGTCGAGAATGGCGAGCAACCGCTGCCGCAACGGCGCGAAGTCCGGCGACGCCTCCAGCTCTTTGGTGCTGACGGCATTTTGCTGGCGCACCCAGTCGAGTGACTTCGCGGCAGTGACATCTTCGAGCCAGAGATAAGGATCGGCGGCGGTGGTGTTCATGGTGGGTGCGGCGGGTGGCGGCAAGTGGAGCGTCCGGTATGGGTTATCCTGCCAGCAGCCGGGGAGAATCGCGGTCACGGCGACGAGCGCACCCAGCCTTCCGACCAGCGAAAATCTCAAGTACCGATTCATGGTTGCGGGCGCGAGAGTGATGGTTCGCCCGCCGGTGTCGCAAGGATGTTTTTGGCGGCGGACGATACGGGGGTGTGATTAAAAGCGGGTGAGGGCAGTTTCCTTGCGGAGCGCCGGTCTGTGCCCGGCTTAGGGCCCGGGGACTGCGACGGGCGTGAGCTTTCCGAACCCTTCCGCCAACCACCGTGTCAGGATGCGACCGCCATTCGGAGTGCGCTGACCGCCCGCGTTCCGCACCGGCATCGCGCACACGCTCTTTGAACGCTCGCGCCGCATGGTTGTGACAGTTGCAGCCCGCGCCGGACGGACGGCGGTCGGAACGCACGACCAATACTCATCATGAACACCACCGATTCTCCACCAACCATCCCTTCCGGCCCGACGCGATCCATTCCGGCGCCGCTGGTCGCGCCGCTCGCCGCCGGCGTGGCGAGCTGGGTGGTGATTTCCCTCGTGTTTCTCGGCTTGAAGATGCTGATGCAGGAGCGGCCGGAATTCGTCGGGCAGCCCATGCGCGTGACCAAGGCCGGGCTGGTTCAGGAATCGCCGCAGGTCTTCACGCGCAAAGTCAACGACGACGTTTCCGTCATCCGGCCGGTGCAGGCGGATTTTTCAGACGTCCGCTTCGAGATGAACGGGCGGCGCGACTACCGGGGGCTGCGGACCATCATGGACATGTCGGGCCAGTTTCGCGCGCGCCATGTGGTGAGCAACGCCTTTGATGAACCCATCTTCGTGCTTTTCAAATGCCTTCATCCGCCCAGCCAGGACGGGGAAAGCCAGCACCTGCTGGCCGGCGAGATGAAACTGCAGGCCTCGACCAGCGGCGTGCAGGAGAGCACCAAGGAGGCGTGGCTCTGGAGCGGAACCCTCGAGACGCACAGCTCGACCAGCGTAGAAATTTCCTGCCACGTCGCCTCGTTGAAGGGACTCACCTATCGCGTCAGCGATAAAAACGGAACCAGGTGAAGCAGCTTCGCGTGACAATCCAGCGAAAGGATCTGCCCTCGATGCGATTTGAGAGCGGCGACGGTTCGAGGCCGGCCACGGACGACTCGGTGGTCTGGGAGCGAAAAGATTTTCTCGCGCCGGATTTCTTCTCGGCGGAGATCGATGAGGGCCGCAGCCTGTTCGATTCCCTGTCGCACCTGCTGGACATGAGGCCGGTCATTTGCCTGCTGTTTCTGCTCGCGGCGGCGGCGGCCATCCTCGCGAAACAGCCCTTGACTGCCGTGCAGATGCTGACCATCGCCGCGGGCTACGCGCTCTACTTTCCGCTGATGCTTTATCTGAGTTCGCGGTTCTCCTTCAGCGTGGCGCTGGTCATGGCGGTCGCCGGATGGAACCGCGGCATGGTGCTGCTGTGGCTGGGCGTAGTGACGCTGGCGGTGCTGATCAATTTGCAAAATCGCGCGCTCAAACGAAAAGCCGCCGCCGCCGCCGCCGCGCTGGTGGTGCTGGCCGTTTCGTCGCTCCACCTGAACGCGGCTGATGTTCAAGTCACCCTCCCCGCTGAACTCGTGACCCGGCTCCAGGTGTCGAAGCTGGAAACCATCAACACTCTCGTCGCCTTTTAACCCGCGCGTTACCAGGTCGGACAGGAGGCCGCCTATTTCGTCGTCGCGGCCGAGATTCCGTTTCAGATTCTCCGCGCCGGCGAAACCACCGTGCCGATCTTCGCCGCGGCGCTGCATTTGCAGGAGGTGAAAATTGATGCCACGGACCCCGCGCTGGCCCGGCTGGTCAGCGGGACCAACCATCTGAGCCTGTTTGCGCAACGCACCGGCCAGGGCGTGCTGCGCCTTTCCTACCGCGTGCCGACGACCGGCCAGGATGGCCGGCGGCGCGCGCAGATTCCGCTCGCCCTCGGACCGTCGGGTATTGTGCGGCTGGAATCCGCGCGCCCCGACCTGGAAGTGCTGAACGGCCAGCTCTGGACGAAAACCGCCGGCGCCAAAAGCAACGTCTATGACATCGGCGTGGCGGGATTGGAGTTCCTCGTGCTCGAATGGCGCAACCAGGCCGACGGTGCGCCCGTGGCCACGGGCCGGCCGGCCGAGGGCTCGAAAGAATTTTACGGCATCGGCCTGACGCGCGCGCGGAACCTCACCGTCCTCAATTCCGACGGCAGTTGCACGCACTTCGCAGAATTCGAGCTTCCGGCGTTTCAAAGGGAAGACTTCCGCCTGAAGCTGCCCGCCCGGGCGCGGTTGATTTCCGTTTCCGTGAACGGCGTTGAAGTCAGCGCGCCCGCCGTGGAAGACCAACTCTGCCCCATCCGCCTGCCCGTCCGCGAGGCGCAACAGACCGCGCACCGCCTCTCCTTTCGCCTCGCGTATCCGCCGCTGCGGCTCGGCTTCGTCGGCACGGCGGAACTCACGCTGCCCGAAGTTTTCCAGACCGCCGGCACGCTCGAATGGGTCGTGGCGCTGCCGAACGGCTTCGACACGCAGGTGATTTCCAGCGGACTGGAAACGCAGAAGGCCGCGCCGGACTTGAGCCGGTTCGGCGATTACGGACGCATTCTCAAAGCACAAGCTCACACCCACCTGACGAAGAGCCTCGCGCCGCCGGGCACCGTGAGCCTGAGCCTCAAGTATCGGCAGGCGCTCCCGTGAGGCGGGCCTCGGCCGGTCGAGGCAGTTCAGCCGCACCCCCGGCCAAAGGAGCGCGCT
This sequence comes from Pedosphaera sp., assembly GCA_009695285.1. Taxonomy (GTDB): domain Bacteria; phylum Verrucomicrobiota; class Verrucomicrobiia; order Limisphaerales; family SIBH01; genus SIBH01. The sequence goes on along the minus strand of SIBH01000024.1, from coordinate 5,431 downwards.
TTTCAATTTCCAAATCTTCGCGGAGCCGTAAACTCTCGCTCCATGCGCACGCTCCTTTTCCTCCTGCTCTCCGCCCTCGCCCTCCACGCCGATGGCTGGCCGCAATGGCTCGGTCCGCAGCGCGACGGCGTCTGGCGGGAGACGGGCATCCTGAAAACTTTTCCCACCAACGGCCCGACCGTCCGCTGGCGTACGAACCTCCTCGGCGGTTACGCCGGCCCGGCCGTCGCCGGGGGCCGCGTCTTCGTCACCGACCGCCGGCTCGAGACGGGCGCGAAGAATCCCGCGAACGCATTTCAGCGCGGCCAGATTCCCGGCAGCGAGCGCGTCCTTTGCCTGAACGAAACGAACGGCCAGACGATCTGGAAGTACGAATACGAGTGCGCCTACACCGTGAGCTATCCGGCCGGCCCGCGCGCCACGCCCACGGTCAGCGGCGGGAAAGTCTATACTCTCGGCACCGAGGGAGATTTGTTGTGCTTCGAGGCCGCGAAGGGAAAAATTCTCTGGCAGCGCAACTTCAAGGAAGATTACCAGGTCCAGACGCCCATGTGGGGTTTCACCGGACATCCGCTCATCGACGGCCAGAAACTCATCTGCCTGGTCGGCGGCGCGGGCAGCGTGGCGGTGGCCTTCGACAAGGACACGGGCAAGGAACTCTGGCGCGCGCTCACCGCCAAGGAGCCGGGCTACTGTCCGCCCACGATCATCGAGGCCGGCGGCAAACGGCAGCTCATCATCTGGCACCCGGAATCCGTCAACTCCCTCGACCCGGAGACGGGCCAGGTTTACTGGAGCGAAAAATTCTCCGCGCGAATGGGCCTGAGCGTGGCCACGCCGCGCCACGTCGGCGACCAACTCCTCATCACCGCCTTCTACGACGGCGCGATGATGCTGCAGCTCGACCGCGAGAAGCCCGCCGCCACCGTCCTCTGGCGCGCGAAGAAAAGCAGCGAACGCGACACCGACACCCTGCACAGCATCATGCCCACGCCCTTCCTCGAAGACGGCCACATCTACGGCGTGTGCAGCTACGGCCAGCTCCGCTGCCTCAAGGCCGACACCGGCGAGCGCGTCTGGGAAACCTTCGCCGCGACGGGCGGCAAGGAAGTCCGCTGGGGCAACGCCTTCCTCGTGAAAAACGCCGACCGCTATTTCATCTTCAACGAAAAGGGCGACCTGCTCATCGCCCGGCTCACGCCGCAGGGCTACAACGAAATCAGCCGCGCCCATCTGCTCGAACCCACCGGCGACGCCGCCGGTCGTCCCGTCGTCTGGTCGCATCCCGCCTACGCGAACCGCTGCGCCTACCTCCGCAACGACAAGGAAATCATCTGCGTGGATTTGGCGGAGAAGTGAGTGAAAGCTCCATGCGACCGTGGAACGCCGGTCCCCGATCCGGCAAGTTGCCCGGGGATTTCAAAGCACCGTCATGCCAGACGCTGATACAATGGGATTGATCGGACCGGGGTTTTCTGACAAGACACCTGCATGAACTCACATCATGAATTGTTTCCCCGCCCGGATGCCGCCTCGGAACACCTGCTCACCCGCCGCGCCGCGTTGAAGGGCGCGGCCTTGCTCGCCGCCGCCACCGCGCTCGCGCCCCGGGCGGCCGTCGCCGCCGAAGCGCCCAAGCCGGACGCCCGGCGCGCCTCGACGAAGCGTTATGACATGAAGAAGTCGATCAACCTCTGGGCGTTCCCCTACCCCCAGCGGATGAACCTCGAGGAATGTCTGCGGCTGGCCAAGGACGCGGGTTTTGACGGCATCGAACTGAATTACGACCTGGACAACGATCTTTCGCCGAAGGCCGGCACCAAGGAGTTTGAGAACATCCGCAAGCTGGCGGACAAGATCGGCATCCAGATCAGCGGCCTGTGCTCGTTTCTGTTCTGGCCGTATCCGCTCTCGAGCAACGACCCGGACAAGCGCGCGCGCGGGATCGAGCTGGCCGGCAAGATCGCCAAGGCCGCGCATGATCTCGGCGTCGAGAACGTGCTGGTCGTGCCCGGCGCCGTCCACATCCCGTGGCGCACGGATCACGAGCCGGTGCCGAACGATGTCTGCGACCGGCGCGCCCGCGACGCGGTGCGGATTCTCGAAAAAGAGGCCGCGAAGCTGAAGGTCTTCCTGAACATCGAGAATATTTTCTTCAACGGCTACCTGATGACGCCGATGGAAATGAACTCGTTCGTGGACAGCTTTCAGAGCGAACATGTGCGCGTGCATTTCGACACCGGCAACATTTCGATGTTCCAGTTCGCCGAGCACTGGGTACCGGTGCTGGGCAAGCGGACGAAGAACATTCACTTCAAGGAATACACGAAGAAGGGAACCGACTACTCGCTGGAAACCTTCCGCCCATTGCTCGACGGCACCACGAACTGGCCCGCCGTGATGGATGGCCTGGAGGCCACCGGCTATCGCGGCTACCTGACCTTCGAGTATTTTCATCCCTACCAGCACTATCCCGAGGCGCTGGTTTATCAGACGAGCGATTCGTTGAATCGCATCCTCGGGCGCGTTTGAGACGTGCTGGCGGCCAGAAATTTTCTTGAAGAAAGTCCGGGGAACCCCCGTCATCTCTCGGCGCGGTTTCGTTTTAGTGCCGGACTTTTCCCGGGGACGTGAACCGCGCGATAACAACACAATCATTATGATCCTGAAAAAGTTGACCGCCGCCCTGCTGCTCCTGACCGTCGCCGTGGTAGCGCACGCCGCCCTGCCCGTGACCGTCACCGTGACCAACGCCGGCAACACCGCCGACACCACCGGCTTCGGCGCCGTGGCCTACCCCTACCAGATTGGCAAGTTCGAGGTGAACCAGGCCGAGTATTGCGAGTTCCTCAACGGCGCGGCCAAGACCAACCACTACAATCTTTATGATTCGCGCATGGACGGCGAGTACGGCGGCATCACCCGGGAAGGATCGCGCGGCAGCTACACCTACACCGTCAAGGAAGGCTGGGGCAAAAAGCCCGTCGGCTATGTGACCTGGGAATCCTGCGCCCGCTTCTGCAACTGGCTGTCGAACGGCCAAGGCACCGGCGCCACCGAGACCGGCGTTTACACGTTCAAGAATGGCGAGGTCAAAGCCCCCGATCACGCCGTCCTCGCCGCCGGCAAGACCACCAACTGGGTGATCACCAGTGAAAACGAATGGTACAAGGCGGCCTATTACGACACCAACAAGGCGGGCGGGGCCGGCTATTGGTCCTTCGCCGTGAAGGGCGGCAGCGCCCCGGAAGCCAATCTCAACTCGAACGAGCCGAAAGAAGTCGGTTCGTTCACCACGGCGGTCAGCCCCAATGGCACGTTCGATCAGAACGGCAACGCCTGGGAATACAACGAAGCCCAGGCGGACGGCAAAGTCGGGTTGCGCGGCGGTTCGTGGTACATCAATGACAACGAATCCTACCTGCACTCCTCAACCCGTTACGATGTCCTCAGCGCCAAATGGCCACACTACGGCTTCCGCGTCGTCGCGCTCGGCGGTGCGGGCGCTGCTGCCAAATAATTGAACCTAGATCTGGGCGGGTGCCGGGCGTTCTGTCCGGCACCTGATTTTTCTTTCTGGAATTCCCCGGGTCAACGACGTCAAATCATCCACAATCATGAAAATGAAAAACCTCCTTTCCAAACCGGTCATGCTGGGAACGCTGGTCGTCCTCGGCTTCATCACCGCGCCCGCCCACGCGAAAACCTATTACGTCAGCCAGTCCGCCGGGGACGACGCCTCGACCGGCGAATCCGCCACCCGGCCGTGGAAGACGCTGGCGAAAGCCTCCATCCAGTACCAACCCGGCGACACACTGCTCCTGAAGCGCGGCGACACCTGGAACGAGGAACTGGCTCCCAAGGGCAACGGCACCCCCGAAAAGCCGATCACGATCAGCGCGTATGGCGAGGGGAACAAGCCGATCATTGACCGCCAGGATTTCAAGAAAGACCTGACCGGCATCCGGCTCGCCGACCAGGAAGGGTTCAAGATCGTCGGTCTCGAATTTGCCCGCTGCATGACCGGCATTTACGCGGAGTATTCCCTCGGCTGCCCGACCAAAAAGTTTCTCTGGATCGAGGACTGCTACTTTCGGGATTCGCTCCACTACGGTCACTACGAGAATTATCCCAAGAGCAAGATCGGGCTGGGCATCTGCCTCTTTACATTCGAGCGCGCGAAAAGAATTGTCGTCACCGACGTCACGGTGAAAAACTGCGTCTTCCGCCGACTGGCCTCCGGCTTCTGGACGAACAACCCGGACAACTTCAACAAAAACGCGTCCTTCGTTTACAACTTCGGCAACATCAACTTCGAGGGCTGCCTTTTCGAGGAAGGCTACCAGTGGCAGTTGGGCCTGCGCGGCGTGGCCGGCGGCTCGGTCCGCAACTGCGTCACGCACGACATCGGCCGGGGCTTCCGCTCGTTCAACGGCGTGGCCGGCGCGATGTTTTTCCGCTGTAAGGACTGGGTCTTTGAGGACAGCGAATGGGGGTTTGTCGATATCGGGCTGGGCAGCGGCGACGGCGAGGCGTTCGACTTCGAGGGCAACTGCGACAACATGATCATGCGCAACTGCCTCTTCCACGACACCGACGGCCCCGGCTTTCTGCTCTGCTGCTATGCCTCCGACGGTAACCCGAACCGCGGCATCGTCATGGAAAACTGCGTCATCAACGCCAAGTCCAAACGGCCCATCGTCCCGCGCGTGCGGGCGGCCATCATCAACACCACGGACTGGACCCAATCCACCTGGAAGAACTGCCGCTTCTATCTTTCCAAGGGGGAAGTCCTCATGCGCGTGATGGATCCGGAGAAGGACAAGAAGTCCTCCTTCACCGATTGCCGGCTGCAAGACCTGAGCGCGGCCTGCAGCACGCCGAAGCTCGCCGCCCAGCTCACCGCCTCCTCACAGGCTCCGGGCCAGGCGGCCGCGCGAGCCGGCGATGACGATGCCACCACCGCATGGCAGGCCGCGTCCGCCGAAGGCCAGTGGCTCCAACTCGATTTCGGCAAGCCGACCGTCGTCAACGAATTCAAAATGAAGGAGCCTCCGACCTCCTCGATCTCCCGCTACGTCATCGAATACTGGGACGACAAGCAGTCGAAATGGATGAGCTGCTTCAATGGCATGGGCATCGGCACCGAGTTCATCGCCCCGATCGTCAGCCGGAGCATGCAGAAGGCGCGGCTCATGATTGTGCGCACCACCAAGGACCAACCCGCGATCACCACCTTCGAGGCCTACCACGACACGAGCGGCGAAGCGGTCAACGTCCCGGTCGGCGGCGTCACCCCCGGCCGCGCCGGTAAATAATCCGGCACGGGAACGAATCCTCGCTGCGAGTTCGGGCGGCGTCTCGCCGCTCCGAAGAACACGGGGCGGGACGCCCCGTGAACTCGCAGGCGGAGACGCCTGCGCTACCTCCG
>SIBH01000023.1 GCA_009695285.1 Pedosphaera sp. | reverse complement strand
TCCATCTGTTTGGGCAGGTCGATGTACCAGCCAACATTGGTGGATGAATTGCCGGGATTGGGCGTTCCATCCTGCGGCAGCAGATCGTCGTTATCGACCACGAAGAGCTGCGTGGTCAGGCCCCATTGCCGGAGATTGCTGCGGCAGACGGTGGTTTTCGACGAGTGTTTGGCTTTTGACAGCGCCGGCAACAGGAGCGAGGCCAGGATCGCAATGATAGCAATGACCACCAGCAGTTCAACCAACGTAAAGGCCCTGGAAAACTTTCGCAGCGCGGCTCTGGTCAGCGATTTGTTCATCCTGTGATTTGGAAACGGGCAGACCCAAACCGAGACGAGGCTAGCCAAGTTCGGCAGCCGGTCAAGGGCGGGTTGTTGACATTTTGGTGACGATGGCCGCGAGTGCGGCGGCTGCTGGCCCGGAGCGCCGGTCTCCGACCCGGCCGTTCTGGAGTTTCGCCCACCAGTGCGCCGGATCGGAGATCGACGCTCCACCATTGGACAAATCCGCGCCCCTTGGCAATAATCCCCCCGCACTCGGCGTCAGTATGAACATGCAACTCTTCAAACAGCGGTGGCCGGCGGTCCTGCTGGCGCTGGCCCTCGCGGGTCACGCCCACGGCGCGGCGGACTCGTGGCCGATGTTCCGGGGCGGCCCGCAGTTGCTCGGCGTCGCGGCCGGCAGCCTTTCCACCAACCTCGTGCCGCTCTGGAATTTCAAGACCGGCGGCCCCGTGAAATCCTCGCCCGCCATCGTCGATGGCCGCGTCTTCGCCGGCTCGGAGGACGGCTTCATCTACGCGCTGGATTTCGCCACCGGCAAAAAGCTCTGGTCGTTCAAGACCGGCGGCGGGGTGGAATCCTCGCCGCTGGTGCTGGATGGAACCGTGTTCGCCGGGTCGCAGGATGGACTGCTCTACGCCCTCAACGTCACCAACGGCGCGCTGCTCTGGAAACACACCACCGGCGACAAAATTCTCGGCTCGCCCAACTGGGTGGCGTCGGCCAAAGGCAAATCAATCCTCATCGGCGGCTACGATTACAAGCTGCACTGCGTCGATGCGATGACGGGGCGGTCCAACTGGGTCTATGAAACCGGCAATTTCATCAACGGCTCGCCCGCCGTCGCCAACGGCCGGACCGTCTTCGGCGGCTGCGACGCGCTGCTCCACGTCATCGCGCTCACCAACGGCACCCAGGTCAAGGAAGTGGATGCCGGTGCCTACGTGCCCGCCTCGCTCGCCTTCGTGGATGACATGGTTTACTTCGGTCACGCGGAGAATGAGTTTCACGCCGTCAATCTCGCGAAAGGCACGAACCTCTGGATCTATCGCGACCGCTCCTTCGGCTACTTCTCGTCGCCCGCCGTGACGAAGGACCGCGTGATTTTTGGCGGCCGCGACAAACGGCTGCATTGCGTGAAGCGCCAGACGGGCGAGGCGGTCTGGACGTTCAGCACGCGCGGCAAGGTGGACAGTTCGCCGGTCGTGTGCGGTGATAAAATTGTCGTCGGCTCGGACGATGGACGGCTCTACCTCGTCGCGTTGAAGGACGGCGCGGAACTCTGGAGCCATGAAATCGGCCAGGCACTGGATAGCTCGCCCGCCGTGGCCGACGGCAAAGTGGTCATCGGCTCGAATGACGGCGCGGTCTATTGCTTCGGCCCGAAAAGGAAACCGTGAGCGCCCGCCCAAGAAAAACATGGCGGGGAAAATTCCCGGACGACAAGGATCTGCCAAAAATCGTGAAGCTCCCACCCGCCGCCCAAAAACGGTGGGGCGGGAAGACGCTCGTTGTCCCAGCGCCCCGCGAGGTCGATACGCTGATGCGCCCCGTGCCCAGGGACCGACTCACCACGATCAACGAATTCCGCGCCGCGCTCGCCCGCCGGCACGGCGCGGACGTTGGCTGCCCGATCACCACCGGCATTTTTGCGTGGATCGCCGCGCACGCCGACGAGGAATCTCTAGGAAGGAAGCTCATCACGCCCTGGTGGCGCGCGCTGAAACTGAAGGGCGCGGTGAACCCCAAATATCCCGGCGGCGTGGAGGCGCAGGCCGCGCACTTGAAAAGTGAAGGCCACGAAATCGAGCCGGGCAAAGGCCAGAAGCCGCCGCGCGTGAAAGATTTTGAGAAGCGGCTGTTCCGGTTTTCGGCTTGATCGTTCAGCTCAGCGCCGAATTTTAATCAGCTTTTCTCCGTTCGTCAGTCGGCGTTGAGCTTCCGGCCAGAGCGGAGCAAACCATCCCAGCAAAACCCAGTTCGTGCAGTTGCCGATGCGAATCCAGACGATAGAGACGGGCCGGTTGGACACACGCGCCAGAGTCACAAAATCTTCTTCCTTGGTGAAAGCGACGGCAGCGGCGGCTTCCGTTTTTTTTAAATTACTGCATCAGGAGCGCGCAGCAAACCGCCTTCACGAACATGAACAGCATCGCAGTCTTGCTCCCGCCACCACTGCGCGAAGGCGGGTGGCAGTTGTTCATCCACGAGGATTTTCAAGCGGCCTTGAGCACGACGCGATCGGTCCCGCCGGCAGCGTAAAGCAGCGCGGCTTTGATGTCATCGGCCTCCAGATCAGGGAAGTCGGCCAAAATTTCCTCGGGCTTGGCGCCATCGGCCAGCATTTCGAGAATGTCCTTCACGCGGATGCGAAGGCCGCGAATGCAGGGGCGTCCGCCGCACTTGCCCGGTTCCACCGTGATGCGTTCCACCAGCTTCACGCTCCGTTTTCTGCGTGCCGAAACACCGAGAGTCAATGCCGGGACTGCAGCTAAAAATTCTTTGAAAGCTTTTGTCCGCACCGAAGTCCAAAAACTAGATTGCACGTACACGTACTTTCGGCTATAGTACCGCCAGACAGTTCCAATAAACACTGTGAAGCTGAAGCCCGACACGAATTTTGCCGCATGAGCACCACCATTCCACTCGCGGTCACGCCCGCCCCGCCGGCCAAACATCAGGAGACCACCGCCGGCAATTATTTCGTCTCGAACTACCCGCCGTTTTCCTTCTGGAAGACCGACGCCGTGCCGGAACTGCTCGCAGCCATTGACCGTCCATCCGCGCCGGACACGCCGCTTGGCGTCTATCTGCATATTCCGTTTTGCCGCAAGCGCTGCCACTTCTGCTATTTCCGCGTCTATACGGACAAGGATTCTGCGGCGATCCGCGGCTACCTCGACGCGGCCATCAAGGAGATTTCCTGGTACGCGGACAAACCGTTCATTGGCGGGCGCAAACCGAACTTCATCTACTTCGGCGGCGGTACGCCCAGCTATCTGTCCGTCGAGCAGTTGAAATTTTTGACCGACGCGATGAAGGCGCGCCTGCCGTGGGACGAGGCCGAGGAGGTCGCCTTCGAGGCCGAGCCGGGCACGCTCACCGATCACAAGCTGAAGGCCATCCGAGAACTGGGCGTCACGCGTTTGAGCCTGGGCGTGGAAAATTTCGACGACCACATTCTCGAAATCAACGGCCGCGCCCACAAGAGCAAGGAGATCGCCCGCGCCTACGGTTACGCGCGCGAACTCGGCTTTCCGCAGATCAACATCGATCTCATCGCCGGCATGGTCGAGGAGACCGATGACAACTGGCGCGAGTGCATCCGGAAGACCATCGAACTCTCGCCCGACAGCGTGACGATTTACGAGATGGAGATTCCGTTCAACACGACCATCTACAAGGAAATGAAGGTCGCCGGCAAACTCGTCGCGCCCGTGGCGGATTGGGACACGAAGCGCGCGTGGGTCAATTACGGCTTCACCGAACTGGAAAAAGCCGGCTATACCATTTCGAGCGCCTACACCGCCATCAAGACGCCCGCGACGAAATTTGTTTATCGCGATAAGCTCTGGGTCGGCGCGGATTTGCTCGGCCTGGGCGTGGCCAGCTTCGGGCACATCGGCGGCGTGCATTATCAGAATCAGCACGACTTCGAGCCCTACATGCTGCGCGTCAATGCCGGTGAACTGCCCGTCTATCGCGCGCTCACCCCTACGGCGGAGGAGCGCTACATCCGCGAGTTCGTCCTCCAACTCAAGCTCGGCCACGTCAGCCGCGCCTACTTCGCGAAAAAATTCGGCGCCGATCCGGCGGCGCAATTTGCCCAGGCGCTGCAAAGGCTCCAGGGCTGGGGCTTCCTCACCGTCGCGGGTGATCAGATCAGATTAAACCGTGAGGGCCTGCTGCAAGTGGACCGCCTCCTGCACGAATTCTTCAAGCCGGAACACCGCAACGCGCGTTATGCCTAAAGCTTTGGCCAAGACAATTTCCGCCCTCCCCGCCCGCTCGCTGCTGCATCCGCTGGATGATTTTTACGCGCGGGCCGGGCTGGCCTTGCCGGCGGTGGAGGAAATCGACGCGCTGGCCATGCCGGAGCCGTACCGCTCGCTGCTCGCGCATGAGAGCGACATGACGAGCACGCTCGAAAAATTTCACGGCCACACGCTGCACATTCGCGTGCAGCGCAGCCGCCGCGAGCGGACGGCGGAGGGCCACGACGTGTATTGCCGCGAACTGGTGCTGCTGGCGAACGGACTGGAGCAGCCCGTGGAATTCGGCGCGATCCAGATGTTTCTCGACCGGTTTTCGGCAGCGGTGCAGGTGGAGATTCTGGCCGAGCATCGTCCGCTCGGCGCCATCCTCAATGCCAGCGGCCTGAAATACACCAGCCGGCCGGCGGGCTTTTTGCGATTCGCGTCCGACCCGTTCATCAACGGGCTGCTCCAGCTTTCCGGGGTGCAGATCCTCTACGGCCGGCGCAACACGCTTTTCAACGCGCGGCATGAGCCGCTGGCCGAGATCATTGAAATCCTGCCGCCGATCCAGTCCTGAATTCTTTCACCCAAAACATGAACACCCCCACTGATTACGACGCCCTCATCATCGGGGCCGGGCCGGCCGGCAGCACCGCCGCCGCGCTCCTCGCCGAGCATGGCCATCGCGTGCTCGTGCTGGAGCGCGAAAAATTCCCACGCTACCACATCGGCGAATCGCTGGTGCCGTTCACCTACCAGCCGTTGCTGCGGCTGGGGCTGATTCCCAAAATGAAATCGTCCGCGTTCGTGCGGAAGTATTCCGTGCAGTTCGTTTCCGCGTCGGGCAAGGCGTCGCAGCCGTTTTACTTTTTCAACCGGTACAACCGCGAGACCGTCGCCCAGACCTGGCAGGTGCTGCGTTCCGAGTTCGATCAAATGCTGATGGACAATGCCCGGGAAAAAGGCGCGCAGGTCATCGAGGAAATCACGGTGAAAGAATTGCTGCGCGAGAACGGCCGCGTGGTCGGGGCGCGGGCGCAGAAAAAATCCGGCGAGATCGCTGAGTTCCGTGCGCCACTCACGCTGGACTGCACCGGCAAGGAATCCTTCTCCACCGTGCGCAACGGCTGGCGCGTGAAAGACCCGTATCTCAACAAAGTCGCCGTCTGGACGTATTATCAGGGGGCCAAACGTGATCCCGGCCTGGACGAGGGCACCACCACCGTGGCCTACGTGCCGGAGAAAGGCTGGTTCTGGTACATTCCCCAGCACCATGACATGGTCAGCGTCGGAGTCGTGGCCGAGGGGAAATATCTTTCGCGCGACGGCGTGAAATCACCGGCGGAAATTTTCCAGCGCGAGATCGGGCAGAATCTCTGGATCCAGGAGCATCTCGCGACGGGCCGCCAGACCGGCGAATACTTCCTGACCAGCGAGTTCTCCTACCACTCGAAGCATTGCGCGAGCGAGGGACTGCTGCTCGTCGGTGACGCCTTCGCGTTCCTCGATCCGGTGTTCAGCAGCGGGGTGCTGCTCGCCCTCAAGAGCGGAGTGCTGGCGGCGGACGCCGTGCATGAGGCGATCGTCGCGCGCGATTTTTCGCCCGCCCGCTTCACCACCTATGCCACCGCGCTGCGCACCGGCATCGAGAACATGCGCAAGCTGGTCTATGCATTCTACGATCCGAACTTCAGCTTCCGCAAGGTCACGGACAAATATCCCGAACTGGCCGGCGAACTCACCGACTGCCTGAGCGGCGACCTGAACAAGGATTATGCAAAACTGTGGAAGGCAATTGAGGAGTTTGCGCCCTTGCCGGCGGAACTGCCGGTGGGAATGCCGCTGGTGACGTCCAAGCCGGAATTACGGGTGGCGTAGCGGCAGGCGGGACGCCCGCCGCTACGCCTGCTGTGATTGTTTCACCGCCTCCACGCAACGTCCGCAGATCGTGGGATGCACGGCGTTTGTACCCACGTCGGTTTCCCAATGCCAGCAGCGCTCGCACTTCTGGCCGCCGGCCTTATCCACCGCGATCACGGGTTCGCCATCACCTTCGAGAATCATCTCGATTTGCGAGACGTTGAGCAGTTCGCGCAATGCTTCGAGATGAATCTTCCCTTCCACCAGCAACGGAGAGCCGCCGGTCAACACCAGCTTCGCATCGAGTGATTTGCCGATCGACTTGCCCTGCCGTGCTTTTTCCAGTTCCGGCAAAACCAGCTCGCGCAGTTGGAACAAGCCGGCCCAACTGCCCTGCTCCGCCTCCGAGCGGATCAGCGGGGCCGGCTGCCATTCGGCGAGGTGAACGAACTCGGCGGACTGGGCGGGAATGAACTCCCACGCCTCGTCGGTGGTATAAGCCAGGACGGGCGCAAGCATCTGGGTGAGGCCCGTCACCATGCGGTGCAGCGCGGTCTGCGTGGAGCGGCGGCGCGGGGAATTTGCGGCGTCGGTGTAGAGCCGGTCCTTCACCACGTCGTGATAAATCGACGACAGCTCGACAGCGGCAAACTGGCTGATCTTTTGATAGACAACGTGAAATTCATAGGCGTCGTAGGCCGCGATCACCCCGGCTTCGAGCTTGGCGAACTCACCGAGAATCCACCGGTCCAGTCCGGTCAGATCCCGGTCAGCCACGGCGTGGTGGGCCGGGTGAAAATCGTAAAGGTTCGAGAGTTGGTAGCGGAGCGCGTTGCGGATGCCGCGATACGTCTCGGCCACTTTGGCGATGCGCTCCTCGCTCACCACGATGTCGTTGCGATAATCCTGCGAGGCGACCCAGAGGCGCACCACGTCCGCGCCGTATTTTTTGACGTAGGCCTCGGCGGTCTGCGGTTTCTCGTAGCCGGCCTGCTTGCTCTTGGAAATTTTTTCCCGGTCGGCATCGACCATGAAGCCGTGGGTGAGCACGGTCTTGAACGGGGCGACGCCATGGCCCGCGAGCGAGAGGAGGAGTGAGGACTGGAACCAGCCGCGATGTTGGTCGGAGCCTTCGAGATAAACGTCAGCCTGCCAGTTTAACGCGGAGTGCGGAGTGCGGAGTGCGGAATGGGAAAGCTCCGTCCGGCGCAACAAAACGGCGCGCGAGGAGGAACCAGAGTCGATCCAGACGTCGAGGGTGTCGTTGGATTTGGTGGCGGCTTCGGGGCCAGTCCAGTCTTTCGGTTTCACCAGCGCCCACAGTTCGGCGGCGGATTTTTCAAACCAAATGTTTGAGCCGTGCTGCTCGATCAGCCCGGCGGCGGCGCGGACGATTTGCGCGTTGAGAATGTCGTTACCCTGCGTGTCGTAGAACGCGGGGATCGGCACGCCCCAGGTGCGCTGGCGGGAGATGCACCAGTCTGGACGGGATTTCACGGCGGCTTCGATGCGGCTCTTGCCCCAGCCGGGAATCCAGTTCACACGGTCAATTTCGGCGAGCGCGGCGGCGCGGAAACTTTGTAGGACAGGCGTCGCGCCTGTCTCTAACTTTTCATTTTCAGATGGGGACAGGCGCGACGCCTGTCCTACGAGGTGATCAATCCTGATGAACCACTGGTTCATCGCGCGGAAAATCACCGGCGTCTTGCTGCGCCAGCAGTGCGGGTAGCTGTGATGATAATTCTCCTGATGCAGCAGCGCCTTGCGGACGCGCAGTTCGTGGAGCACGGCTTCGTTGGCGTCGCTCTTACCGTGCTTTTCGAGGATCGACTTGCCGATCATCTCGGCGGGCATCTGCTGGTCGGCGGGCAGATCGGCGGTGTGCGCGAGACAGCCGTCGTCATCGACGGGCGAGTAGATGGGCAGGCCGTTGGCGCGACCGACACCGTAGTCTTCCAGGCCGTGGCCGGGCGCGATGTGGACGAAGCCCGTGCCGGTGCTGCTCTCGACGAAGTTATCGCCGGCGAAAAGTTTTCCGGTGCGGTTGCAGAACGGGTGCTGGTATTCGAGCTGCGCGAGTTGGTCGCCGTCGAGGCTGCGGATGATTTCGTAGCCGTCCCAGCCGCATTTTTCCGCGATCTTGCCGAGGAGCATCGTGGAGACGATGTAGGATTCGTCACCGGCGCGGATGTGCGAGTAGCTGAAGGTGGAGTTGTACGCGACGGCGAGATTGGCGGGGAGCGTCCACGGCGTGGTCGTCCAGATGACGATGGAAGTGCCCGGATGGCCGACGAGCGAAAACTTGACGAACACGCTCTGGCTGACGTGATCGGCGTATTCGACCTCGGCTTCGGCCAGCGCGGTGCGACAGGGGATGCTCCAGTAAACCGGTTTCTTGCCGCGATAGACAAAGCCCTTCTCCACGATGTCCGCGAAGAGGCGGAGTTCGTCGGCCTCGTATTCCTTGTTGAGCGTGAGGTAGGGATTTTCCCAGTCGGCGAGCACGCCGAGGCGTTTGAACTGCGCGCGCTGGAGGTCGATGAATTTGCGCGCGTAGGCTTCGCAGGCCTTGCGGATGGTGGCAGGGTCGGCGGTGGTGTCGCCGGCCTTGCGCATCTCCTGGGAAACTTTGAATTCAATCGGCAGCCCGTGGCAGTCCCAGCCTGGAATGTAGGGCGCGCTGAAGCCGCGGAGGGTTTTGTATTTGACGACGATGTCCTTGAGAATTTTGTTAAGCGCGGTGCCGATGTGAACGTCGCCGTTGGCGAAGGGCGGGCCGTCGTGCAGGACGAATTTTTGCGCGTCGGCGCGGGCGGCCTGAATTTTTTCGTAGAGGCCGGCGGCCTGCCATTTTTCGAGGCGTTGCGGTTCGCGCGCGACCAGGTCGGCTTTCATGGGAAAGTCGGTGCGCGGCAGGTTCAATGTGTTTTTGTAGTCCATGTCAGCGTTTCCAAGAGGTCGCACGCTAGCAGTTCAAAGTTCAAAACTCAAAGTTCAAAGTTCAAAGCCGCGCTCCGTGGGTTTGGGCAATACGTCCCCAACACGGCACCCGAGGTGTTGCCCGCCGTGGAAGGGAACACCGACTTCAGTCGGCAGAAGCCCCGGAATTGTCGCACGTCTCTGCCGGCTGAAGCCGGCGTTCCGTGGGCAACGCGCTCCGGGATGCGCCGGCCGGATTGGCGGATTGCTTTTGGCGGTTGCATCGCTACTTTCGCCGCATGGAAAAATGGGAACGGCCGCCGGGCGATCCGGAGTTGAAGCGGCGCATTCAGGAACTCATCGCCTACAAAGGCGGCGGGCATAACACCGACCTCGTCGAAGACGTGGTGGAAAACGCGCTCAAGCTGCTGCATGACGTGGAGGAGCGCGGCGACGTGCGGGTGATCCAAACTGCGCTGCGGGAATTGCGCTATGCCTTCAAGCTCTTCGCGCCCTACGCCGGCACGCGCAAGGTCACGATCTTCGGCTCGGCCCGGACGCAGCCGAACAAGATCGAGTATCAGCAGGCGGTGGAGTTCGGACGCAAGATCGCCGACGCGGGGTTCATGGTCATCACCGGCGCGGGGCCGGGCATCATGCAGGCCGGGCACGAGGGCGCGGGACCGGAGCGGAGTTTCGGCGCGAACATCCGGCTGCCGTGGGAGCAGAACGCCAACCCGGTCATCCTGCAGGACAAGAAGCTGGTCACGTTCAAATATTTTTTCACGCGCAAGCTCACCTTCCTCCGGCACTCGGACGCGATCGCGCTGTTTCCGGGCGGTTTTGGCACGATGGACGAGGGCTACGAGGCGATCACGCTGATGCAGACGGGCAAGAGCCGGCTGATGCCGCTGGTCCTGATCGACCGGCCCGGCGGCACCTACTGGAAGACATGGGACAAAAACATCCGAGAGCATCTGCTGCGCGACCAGTTGATCTCGCCCGACGATCTTTGCCTTTACCAGATCACGGACAGCACGGACGAGGCGGTGAAAATCATCACGCGCTTCTACCGGAATTTTCACTCGAGCCGGTTCCTGCGCGAGTTGTTCATCATCCGGCTCAAGCACGCGCCGCCGGCCACGGCGCTGGAGGCGTTGAACGAGGATTTTGCAGACATCATCGCCGGCGAGAAGATGCACGTCATCGCGGCGACGCCGGAGGAGCGGGATGACGAGGCTTTCGTGGAACTGCCGCGCATCGCGTTTGGGTTTGACCGGCGGCAATACGGGAGGCTGCGGCAGTTGATCGATGTGTTGAACGGGCTGTAGGAGCGCGGGCTTCAGTTTGCTTCAAGCCGCTGAACGTTGAAGCGGGGTGAACGCCGCGCTCCGGGCACACTTCGTTGCCGTCAACTGATCCGAAAGCTCACTTGTGGCTGAGGGCGAAATACCAGTAGGCCCAGGCGCTGGCGGCGGCGATCACCAAGACGACCAGCGCGAAAATCCACCGGGCCTTCCTCTTCTTCGGCTCGTCCTGCTCCCAATACCAGGCGATCCACACGCTGAGTTCGTAAAGTCCCTGCAGCGGGATGAACATGAGAACCTGCGTCACCACTTCGGGCGTGGTCAGGACCGCGCCGAGGATGAGGTTGACGACGATCATGTAGCGGCGCATTCCGGCCAGTTTGCGATGATCGAGGATGCCGATTTTCACGAGGGTCAGGATCACCACGGGCAGTTCAAACCCCAGGCCCATGCCGAGCATAAATTTGCAGACGAAGCTGATGTAGTCCTCCGCCCGCCATTCGCTGGCAGAAAAGCCAAGCCACTCGGAGTATTTCGTGGATGCCGCGAGCGCGATACGCATCAGGACGAAGTAGCAAAACGCCACGCCGCTGAGGAACAGCCCGGTGCCGATGACAAAGCCGCGCAGGACGTATTTCTTCTCCTTGATCTTCAGCGCCGGCAACGCGAACTGGCCGAGGAAATAAATGATGAACGGGGAGCCGAGCACGAGGCCGCCGTAGAGCGCGACCTGGAAGGCGACCCAGAAGCCGCCCACCGGGCTGAAGTTTCGCAGAGTGGTGGGCAGGTTCAGCGCCTTGTCCACGAGCGCTTGGTTGGTCATGGGTTGCAGCGCGAGCACCTGGTTGGAGCCGAGTGAAACGGTGACGAGTTCGAAACCGAGATGGCGGTTGGTGCCGAGATCAAGTGCGCCAAGGTTCGTCGCCCCGGGACGGAACGTGCCCCACACATTGGTGCCAACGAAGAAGCAGATGGACTGGGATTTGTCGTCGGACGCGCGAAGTTGGTCGGCCTTGACCAGCGGCCATTTGATGATCCCGACCACGTAATCCGCCCCGATGAGGCAGAGCAGCATCCCGACGGCGACCGCCGAGCAGCTCTTGATGAGCATCCAGCGAAGGTCTTCGAGATGTTCGAGAAAGGATTTTACGGGGCCACCCTCGGCCCCGAATTCAGGACGCTCCTCTTCGGTCTGGTGATCCATGATGGAGCCGGAGGACGGACGCGATTAAACCTTGGGCTGGCTGGAAGGCGTGGTGGAAGAGTCGGGATCGGCAACGGCCTTCTCCGGCGGGGCTTGGTAATTGACCTGCCGGTGCGAGGTGTCTTCGCGGGTGGCGTTCTGGATTTCCTGGGTCACTTCGCTGGTGGCCTTCTTGAATTCGCGGATGCCCTGGCCCAGTCCCTTGGCCAGGTCGGGCAGCTTTTTCGCGCCGAACAGGATCAGCACGACCGCCAAAATCAAGACCACTTCCCAACCGCCGATACCGAAAACTGCGAGCATGTTGTTCATAAAAATATCTTTCATTGTGTCGAAACTAAACGTGGCCCCGGCATTAGTAAAGAGCCAATCCTGCCCAATCATCCAACCGGCGGCGCGGACCAGCGGCGGTTCTGACGCCCGGCGGGCGCGAATTATTTGATGAGAATGAACTCGCCGCGGCGGTTCTTCGACCAGGCCGCCTCGCTTTGGCCAAGGTTCACCGGCTGATCTTTGCCAAAGGTCTTGGTGTGGACGCGGTCGCTCGGCACGCCCAACCGGATGAGGTATTCGCGCATGGCCAGGGCGCGGCGCTCGCCGAGGGCGCGGTTGTATTCCTCGGTGCCGCGCTCGTCGCAATGGCCTTCCACGAGCAGGTCCTTGGCATGGTCCATCGCCTTGAAGGCGGTGGCGACGGCCTCGACCTTGGAACCTTCGCCGGCTTTCACGAGGTGGGAATCGTAGGCGAAGTGGATGGTCTTGTCCGCCCAGAGGGTGCGGTCTTGCGGGCGGCCTTCGATGACGCGGGCGCCGGTTTGAACGACGCCCTGGTCCGGAATGATGATGACAGGTGGTTCAGGAAAAAGTGGGGGCGTGGGTGGGATTGGCGGGGGCAGCGGGGGGGTGGGAGGATCCTTGATCTGCGGCGCATTCGCGGCGGTGTAGGGAATCACCTGGGTGCGATCCATTTTTTTTGTGCAACCGATGCCGGCGAGAGACAATACCAGGCCGGTCAGCAGAAGGGCGGGCAATGTGGAGTTTTTCATGGGCGGCGGTGGATGAAGTTTATTTGGGCAGGATGAGAATGAATTCGCCGCGGCGGTTTTTCGACCAGGCGGCCTCGTCGTGACCAGGCGCCGCCGGCTTGTCCTTGCCGAAGCTTTTGGTGTGAACGCGGCTGGCGGGGACGCCGGCGTTGATCAGATAAAGGCGGAGGGCGAGGGCGCGGGATTCGCCGAGGGCGCGATTGTATTCTTCGGTGCCGCGTTCGTCGCAATGGCCTTCGACCAGCAGATCGTGGGCGGGGCTGAGGGCTTTGAATTTCGCGGCCACGGCATCGGCTTTGGAAGTCTCGGAGGCTTTCACCGTGGCGCGGTCAAATTCAAAATAGGCGGTCTCGTTCTGGAACATCTCGCGGTTCTGGGTGCGTCCAGTGAGATCCTTGTTAGACAATTGATTTGGATCGAGCGGAACCTCGTTAGGACCTTCACCCTTAGTTTTCACTTTCGGGCCGACGCCCGGATCAATAACGGTGTCGCCGCCATTACCGCCGGGGGTGCGTCCGGAAGTGCCATCACCGAGCGGGGTGGGGGGGCGTTCCTTGGGTTTGCAACCGGTGAAGGTGAGAGCCAGCGCGAGGGCGATGACGAAATAGACCGACAATTTTGAGGTTTTCATGGTTCGTTGTGGGAAGCTTACCGCGCCCAGCTTGCCTGTGAGGCATGCCCCGAAATACGAGCGCAATCTTTTACTTGTTTGGTGGGCACGTCAAGCAGAGACAAAACGTGCTGGTTGTTTTTGGTTCGCGAAAAAATCACGGCGCGCGAGTTGGGCGCCCACACGCCGTCTTCTCCCGCCGCCAGCACGGTGGCCTGGCCGCGGTTCGGCCCGGCGACCGGCACATAGCAGATGCTGAATCCGCCCATGTTCGCCGTGAAGACAACGAATTTCCCGTCGGGCGACCAGTCCGGCTCCGTCGGGTTGCTGATGCCGGCGGTCGGAAGGCGTCTCATTTCACCGCCGTCCGCCGGGACGGTGTAGAGGGCCGCCTTGCCGCTTTGGCGCGAGACGAAACAGATCATTTTCCCATCGGGCGACCAGCAGGGCGAGGACTCGCCTTCGCGGGTCGTGGTCAACTGCTTCAAGTTGGCCCCGTCCACGTCGGCCACGTAAAGATTCGGACTGCCGCCCTTGCTCAGAATCATCGCCACGCGCTTTCCATCCGGCGAGGCGGAGGGACTCATGTTCGAGCCGGGAAAACGTGCGATGGCCTTGCGCGCCCCGGTGGTGAGGTTGTGCGAGAAGATGTCCGCCTTCTCGAATTTGTAGGAGTTGTAGAGGAGCATCGAGGGTCCGGCCCAAGTGGGCGAGGAGCAGATCACCCCGTCCGACGTCACGGGCTGCACGTTATGCCCGTCATAGTCGGCGATGAAAATTTCGCCGGGGCCGTAGCCGGTGGGCTGGACTTTGCAGGCGATTTTCGACTGGGCGATGCCGGGCCGGCCGGTGAGCGTGTGGGCGATGTCATCGGCCAGCGCGTGGGTCTGCGAACGGGTGGTGCTGCCGGTGAAGGCCTTGGCGAGCGTCACCTTCTTCGTCACCATGTCGAGCACGCGGCCTTCCACGCGGCCCTGGTCGGAGCCGCTGATCTGGTAGCGCGCCTTGTCCGCCGCGACGAAGGTGAAGCCCATGAAGGTCAGGTCAAACTTGAGGGTGGCGTCCACCTCCGGACCGAATCCGGCGATGCTGACGGGGATGGGCTTCGGCCAGCCGTCCACGCTGATCTCGTGGGAAATGTCCAGTTCCTCGGCGGCCGGCGCGAACCGCGCGAGGGACAAGATCAACAGCGTGCAGGCGACAAGGCGGAGTAGTTTCATGCGGAGAGGCGTTTGGCTTTCAGATTAAAATTAATGTCGAACCGGCGCTCGTGGTCCTTCGCGCCCTCGGGAAACGGCACGATGGACTTCACGTCATTCAAAGTTTTTTGGACCGACTTGTCGAGCGCGGGGACGCCGGAAGATTTGATGATGCGGGCCGAAAGCACCGTGCCGTCGCGGGCGATCAGCACGGAGACCTTCACCGTGGAGTCTTCGTCACCCAGCGCGTCGGACACGAGCCAAGCCCGGTCATAGATGTCCCGCACGATCAGGCCATAATTGGCGTAGGCCTCGCCGCCGGGGCCAAAGGGTTCAATCGTCGTCGCCTGGGAAAGATTCTTGCCGAGCGTGTTGGCCGACACGCGAAAAGCATCGGCGAGGGCGGTGCGCTGGGCGCGGAGGCGGGCGTCAGCGTCGGCGCGGGCGGCGCGTTCCTTTTGGGCCTGGGCGGCGGCGGCATCGGTGGCGGGCCGCTTGACGGGGTTGGTGCTTACTTTAACGACATGCTTGGGCGGCGTGGGAGTGACGGCGGAGTCTTTGACCGGTGGTTTGACGGGGTCCTTCGGCTTGACCGGGTCGGGAGTTTTTAGCTCTTCCTTTTTGACCTGAGGCGGATCAACCGGGGTCGGCGGCGGTGGTGGGGTCGGGTCAACTGGCTTGTCAGCGGGCGGCGGTAGCGGCGTGGGCGTGGCGGCGGGATTGCCGCCGCCCGCGCCCGGCAGGTCGGAGGGATTGATCAGTGTGATCACTTTCGTCGGGTCCAGCACCTTGGCGTCGGACTGGAAGAAGCCCAGGCCGGCGACCAGGATGACCAGCAGCAGCAGTCCGTGCAGGATGGCGGACGTGATCGTGCATTTTTTTTCGAGACGGTTCATGTCAGCGGTTGGGTTCGGTGCGCATCGAGAAACGGGTGAGGCCGTTGCGCTGGCAGCGCTCGATGACGGCGTAGAGATATTTGTTCAGCCCGTTCTGGTCGGCGCGAATGTAAACCACCGTGTTGGGATTCGCCTTGTGGGACTTGACCAACTCGGACTCAAGTTGGTCGAGGCCAATGGCGCGGTGGTTCAGCAGATACACGCCGGCGCTGGTGATTTCCACGGTCTTGATGTCGTCCTTCACCAACTTGGTGTCCTGAACGCCCCCTTTGGTCAGACTGAGCGGCAGGCCTTTCTCGAGCAGCGGCGTGGTGATGACGAAGATGATGAGGAGGACGAACGCGAGGTCGAGCAGGGGCGTGATGTTGATGTCGTTCAACGTCACCAGCGAATTGCGTTGAGAGAAGCGGCGCATCTTATTCGTCGTCCTTCAAGTATTCCGTTTCCAGTTTGGACACCAGATCCTGCGCGAAGTTGTCCAACTCTACGGTCAGCACGCGCAGATTGTGCACGAGATAGTTGTAGCCAAACATCGACGGGATGGCCACGAGCAATCCCGCCACCGTGGTGACCAACGCGGCCGAGACACCGGGGGCCATGGCGCTCAACGTCGCGCTGCCTTCCTGGGCGATGTGTCCGAACGTGCTCATCACGCCCCAGACCGTGCCGAGCAGTCCGAGGAACGGCGCGCCGCTGACCGCGATGGCCAGCAGGATGAGTCCAGATTCCAGCCGCAACGACTGCGAGGCGACCGCGCCTTCCAGCGTGCGCTTGATGTGCTCCATCGCCTTGATGGAAATAAACTGCTTGCGGGCCTCGCCGCCGGGCGACTTCAGCCGGATGTCCATTTCCTTGCAGCCTTCGCGATAGACCATGAAGAGCGGGCAGTCCTCGACCTGCACCTGGCGGTCATAGATGGCGAGCGGACCTTTCTGGATGCGGTATTCGGATTCGAAGAGGCGGTTCAGGCGTTTGGCGCGGCGCATCTGCACGGCCTTGGAGGCCATGACCGACCAGGCGAAGATGGAGAAGATGGCCAGGATGAGCAGGATGGCCTGGCCCTCGGGCGTGGCCTGCTTGATGACATAAATCAACTCGCTCTCAGGCGACTTGACGCCGGCGGCGGCCATTAAAAAGGTAACATTCATTCCAGCACGACATTTCTACGGGACACGGGTACGGCAGTGCAATTGATTTGAACCACTGCTTGGTCGTGAGGAATTTCGCCCAAGCGGAAAAGCGGTCTAAACTTTTTCCGAGATTTATTGAAACAAATTCTCTGCGAGTGTTCAAAAAAAATCTGAAATTATTTTCGGGACGCGCCGCGCGGACGAAATCTCACCGCGCCGGCGTCAGCACCACGGTCAACCCCTCGCGCGCGGCCTCCACCGTGGTCGCGCTTTTCAACCCGGCCACCAACTGCCGCGCATGGGCCAGCATCCGGGAGATTTTTTCATCGTCATGGCTGGGGTCGTGATGGAAGAGGAAGAGCTGTTTGACGCGGGCCTGGGCGGCGAGGGCCGCCACGTCGTCCACGCAGGCGTGGCCCCAGCCGATGTGGGACTCGTACTCGGCGGCGTCGTATTGCGAGTCGATGATGAGCACGTCCGCACCGGCGATGAACTCGAGCAGTTTCTCATCCTCTTGCCGGCCAAACTCGACCGACCCGGGGGCGGCGTTGCCAGCCGCCTTGGCCCGCATCCCCTGGAACGGCTCGTTGTCCGGCAGGAAAACCACCGACCCGGCGCTGGTCTCCAGCCGGTAGCCGACGCAGTTGCCGGGATGGTTGGCAAACCAGGCCCGGACCTTGATCCGCCCGACGGTGAACGCCATTTCCTTCTGCTCCTCGATCTCGATGCTGGCCGGCACTTCTTCGAGGCCGGTGGGGAAGTAGGGGCTTTCCATCTGGGCCGAGAGCGTCTTGCCCAGGCCCTGGCGCGCGCCTTCGTAGCCGAGGATGCGGAGACGGTTTTTCGGGCTGTAGGCGGGCAGGAAAAACGGGAAGCCTTGAATGTGGTCCCAGTGGGTGTGGGTGAGCAGCAGGGTGAGGTTGAGCGGCTCGGTGGGAAATTCCTTCTTCAATTGCAGGCCGAGCGGACGGATGCCGCTGCCCGCGTCGAGGATGATGATTTCGTCGTCGGCGCGGACTTCCACGCAGGAGGTGTTCCCGCCGTAAAACAAGGTGGACGGCCCCGGCGTCGGAATCGAGCCGCGCACGCCCCAAAATCTCACCGTCACCGGCTGGGGCGCGGTGGCGGCGGGGACGGTTTCGACCGGGCTGCCGTTGCCGCTGATCCGGCGGAGCAGTTGCTGGAGATCTGCGGGCTGCACTGGCTTGACCAGATATTCGTCCGCGCCGGCTTCGAGCGCGTTCAGGCGGTCGGTGGCGTAGCCGCGGCCGGAGGTCACGATGATCCTGGTGTGGCGGAGTGAATTTTCCGCGCGGATCGAGCGGCAGACCTGGTAGCCATTGCAGCGCGGCATGAGCAGGTCGCACAGGACGACTTCGGGCCGGTGCTGGCGGGCGAGATTGATGCCGGCCTCGCCGTCCTCCGCCTCGAAAATCCGCCAGCCTTCCTGGGTGAGCACCTGGGCGATGTAGGCGCGCAGGATGGGGTCGTCGTCAATGATGAGGGCGGCTTTCATGAAGCGTTGGCAGGAGGGCGGACCTGGAACGAGCGGGTCATTGGCGGTGACTCTGACGAGCTATTGGGAAATTGAAACTGGAAAATCGCGCGGGCGCAAAAAAAGGCGCGCCCTGCGGCGCGCCTTAATCTTGCCGGAAGAATTTCTCAGATGAACTCGTTGATCAAGTTTTCCAAAAATTCTTGGCGTCCGCTGCTGTTCGGTGCGGCCTCGCCCTTCTTGAGCATGTAGGCCTCGAGTTCCTTGAATCCGACCTTGCCCTTCGCGATGTCCCGGCCGATGCCGGAATCCCACGAGCTGTAGCGCTCCTTCACGAACTCGGCGAGCCGGCCGTCTTTGCGGATCGCGGCGGCGATCTTCAGCCCGCGCGCGAAGGCGTCCATGCCGCCGATGTGCGCGTGAAACAGATCGACCGGTTCAAAACTCTCGCGGCGCACCTTGGCGTCGAAATTCACGCCGCCGGTGGTCAGGCCGCCATACTTCAGCACGGTCAACATGCACTGCGTGGTGAGATAAATATCCGTCGGGAACTGGTCGGTGTCCCAGCCGAGCAGCAGGTCGCCGGTGTTCGCGTCCAACGAGCCGAGCGCGCCCGCCGCGCCGGCGACTTCCATTTCGTGCTGCATGGAATGGCCGGCGAGCGTGGCGTGGTTCGTCTCCAGGTTCAGCTTGAGATGATCCTTGAGGCCGTATTCGCGGAGAAAATTCAGGCAGGCGGCGGCGTCCGCGTCGTATTGATGCTTGGTCGGCTCCTTCGGTTTCGGCTCGATGTAGAACTGGCCCTTGAAGCCGATCTTCTTTTTGTAGTCCACCGCCATGTGCAGAAACTTCGCGAGATGATCCAACTCGCGCTTCATGTCGGTGTTCCAGAGCGTGGAGTAGCCTTCGCGGCCGCCCCAGAAGGTGTAGCCCTCGCCGCCCAACTCGTGGGTGACTTCGAGCGCCTTCTTCACCTGGGCGGCGGCAAAGGCGAACGCGTCCGCATTGCAGCTCGTGGCCGCGCCGTGACAGAAGCGCGGATGGACGAAAAGCTGCGCCGTGCCCCAGAGCAGTTTCACGCCGGTGCGTTTCTGCTCCGCCTTGAGCAACTTCACGATGGTGTCGAGGTATTGGTTCGACTGCTTGAGCGTCTGGCCGTGCGGCGCAACGTCGCGGTCATGGAAGGCGTAATGGGGCGCGCCGAGTTTCTCGCAAAATTCAAAGAAGACCGGCACGCGGGCCTTGGCCAGCTCGAGTCCGCTCAGGCCCGCCTCCCACGGACGCAGCGCCGTCGCTGAGCCGAACATGTCCGCGCCCTGGCCACACATCGTGTGCCAGTACACGACCGAGAAGCGCAACTGGTCGCGCATGGTTTTGCCCTCGACGATCTCGGCGGCGTTGTAATGTTTGAAGGCGAGCGGGTTTCTGGACCGGGAACCCTCGAACTCGATTTTCGGAATGTTGGCGAACGCAGGCATAATTTTTTAAGTCAAAGTGCGCGTAGTCTGTGGATTCAGGGGCCGGAGTGCAAGCGCGGAGTGCTGAAATTTGGGGCGTTGCCATCCACCCGGCCCGGGCCGCAAAAATCTGTTCGCCTGCCGGCGGCGTTTCCCCTCATATTTGAATGACATGAAATCAATGACGGGTTACGGGCGGGGCGAAGCGGCCCAGGACGGGTGGAAAATCACCGTCGAATTGAGCGCGGTCAATCGCAAGCAAAGCGAGATCGTCGTCAATCTCCCGCGCGAACTCGAAGTGCTCGAAGCCCAGATCCGCGACGAGATCAACCGCCGCGTCGCCCGCGGCCGCGTCACCGCGCGCGTGGCCCTGCACGCGGGTGAAGGCCAGGAGGCCGACCGCGTCCGCGTCAACACCCCGCTGGCCCAGGCCTACGCCAAACAGCTCCGCGAACTGGCAAAAAAACTGAAGCTCGCCGGCGTGGTGACGCTGGACCAGATCGTGCGCGCGCCAGGCGTGCTGCAGGCGGATGAGAATCTGGGCGACGCGGAGGATTTCTGGCCGGCCGTGAAGAAGGCCACCAGCCAGGCGCTGGGGCAACTCGTCAAGATGCGCGAGCGCGAAGGGGCGCAACTGCTCAAGGACATCGCGGGCCGGATCGCCATCATGCGCAAGTCGGCCGGGCGCGTGCGCGAGCAAGCGCCGCAGGTGATGGCCCGTTACCGCGCGCAGTTGCTCGAGCGGGTAAAGAACGCCGGGCTGGATCCGGCGTCCCTCGACGAGGAGCGGTTGCACAAGGAGATGGTGCTCTTTGCGGACCGCTCGGACATTTCCGAGGAGATCACCAGACTGCAGAGCCATTTTCAGCAGTTCGACCAGTGCGTGAAATCGGCCGAACCGGTCGGGCGCACGCTCGATTTTCTCGCGCAGGAGATGAACCGCGAGATCAACACCATCGGCTCGAAGGCGAACGACAGCCTGATCTCGCGCGAGGTGATGGTGCTGAAAACCGAGCTGGAAAAATTCCGGGAACAATCCATGAACGTCGAATGAGCGCCGCCCATCCCCAATCCACCAACCCGCTGCTCATCATCATCTCCGCGCCGTCCGGCGGCGGGAAGACGACGCTCTGCGAGCAGTTGCTCACCAACCATCCGAAGGTCACGCGCGCCATCACCTGCACCACGCGCGCGCCGCGCGCCGGGGAGAAGGACGGGGTTGATTATTATTTTCTCGATGCTTCCGACTTCTTGAAGCGCGTGCAGGCGGGAAATTTTCTCGAACACGCGACGGTCTATGGCAACAGCTACGGGACGTTGAAGAGCGAGGTGCTCGGCAAATTGCGCCAGGGCAAGGACGTACTGCTGAACATCGACGTGCAGGGCGCGGCCAGCATCCGCACGCACGTCGAGGCGGACCCGGAACTGAAGCCGGCGCTGGTCACGGTCTTTCTCACGCCGCCGTCCTTGCGCGTGCTGGAGGAGCGGTTGAAGAAGCGCGGGCAGGATGCGCCGCCGGCCATCCAGAAGCGCATGAGCGTGGCGCGGCAGGAGATCGCGCAGTGGAAGCATTTTGATTATCTAATCATCAGCACGAGCGTGGTGGAGGATTTGCGGCGGATGCGGGCGGTCCTCGACGCGGAGAAAATGCGGCAGTGCCGCGCGCAGCCGCCGGAGTTGTGAGTTGGCCGCCGCCGGCCTAAAATTCAAAAGTATGAGCCAGCAACGAAACATCATCCTCGGCGTGACTGGTTCCATTGCGGCCCACAAGGCCATCGACCTGGCCAGCCTGCTGACCAAGGCTGGACACGCGGTGCGGGTGGTGATGACCGCCGACGCGCAAAAATTTGTTACCTCGCTGCCGTTCAAAACCATGTCGCGCCATCCGGTGGTGACGAATTTGTATGACGAGGAGGAAGGCTGGAAACCGACGCACATCACGCTGGCGGACGAGGCGCACCTGCTCGTCATCGCGCCGGCCACGGCCAACGTGCTCGCCAAGCTCGCGCACGGCCTGGCGGATGACGCGCTCACCTGCCTCGCGCTGGCGCTGAATCCCGCCGCAAAAATCCTGATCGCGCCCGCGATGAACGGCCAGATGTGGCAGCATCCGGCCACGCAGGCGAACGTCGCCGCCTTGCAGGCGCGCGGCGTGGAGTTCATCGGGCCGGACGAGGGGATGCTCTCGTGCGGCTACGAGGGCACGGGCCGGCTCGAGCCGGTGGAAAACATCGCGCGCCGCGCGACGGCCCTGCTCGGCTGAACGGCGGCGCGACCGCGGATTCGCCATGAAACCGATCCGAACGCAACTCTTCGGGAAAATCAGCCGGCTGACCGAATTGCTCAAGCCGCCGCCCGTCGATCTGGCGGAGCGGGCCTACCGGCTCCAGACGGTGGAGCGGAATGTCATCATGCCGGTGAAGCTCGTCTTCATCGGCATCCTCGTTTACTACTTTTATTTATCGCCGTGGTTCGGGGAGGCGGCCATTTCCAAGCGGGTCGCGTTGAGCGTCGTCGAGCTGTTCTTCTCTGTATACCTCCTGCTCAACCTGGCAGTGGGGACGACTTTGCTGGTGCGCCGGCGGCTGCCGATGCAACTCGCGCAATGGATCATTTTTACGGTGAGCTTCGTGGACGGGCTGTTCCTGGCGGCGCTCACGCTGGTGACCGGCGGGTTCGACAGCATCTTGTACTGGCTGTTCCTCGGCCTGATCGTGCGCAACGCGGTGAGCAATCCGCTGGCGGTGCCGCAGATCATCTTGAACCTCTCGGTCAGCTTTTGCTTCGTGCTGGCGGGGGTGGCGAACGTGGTCATCACCAACGAAGACCTGGCCGCGATGGATGAATCCGCCCGGCGGGCTGTCGAGCTGACCGCGCAGGAAAATCCCGCCGAGCCGTTTTTCCTGCGGCTGATCGTGCTGCTCTTTCTGACCGCCTGCTGCTACGGCGTGCAGGTGCTCTTCGAGAAGCAGCGGCTGGCCGAGGAGGAGGCGCGCGAGTTCACCGGGCGGCAGGAGCAGTTGCGCGCGGCTGGCCGGCTCGCCGCCGAGATCGCGCACCAGATCAAGAACCCGCTCGCCATCATCAACAACGCCGTCTTCACCCTCCAGCGCGCGGTGGACGCGGGCCGACCCGCGCCGCCGCAGCAGGTCGCGATCATCCGCGAGGAGGTCGAGCGGTCCGACCGCATCCTGACCGAGCTGATGGGCTACGCGCAACTGGCCGAAGGCCGCGTCGAGAAGTTGAACATCATCGAGGAGCTGAACCGCGCCATCAACAAGGTCTTTCCCCAGGCCGTGTACAGCGGCTTCCAGGTGCGGAGCGATTACGGCGAGCACCTCCCGGCCCTGCTCATGCAGCGCAAGCATCTCTCGGAAATCCTCGTCAACCTGCTGCAAAACTCCCGCGAAGCCATGCCCAGCGGCGGCGAGCTCGAAGTGCGCGCCGAAGCCGGGCCGGACCATTCGATCGATGTCACCATCAAGGACGACGGCCCCGGCATTCCCGCCGAGAAGCTCGAACGCATCTTCCATCCCTACTTCACCACCAAGGCCAAGGGCACCGGGTTGGGCCTGTCCATCGTCCGGCACAACGCCGAGATGTACGGCGCCACCGTGCGCGCGGAATCCGAGCTTGGAAACGGCGCGGAATTCATCCTACATTTCCCCACGCGCACCCAGATGAAATCACCGCCATGAAAGCCGTCCTGCCGCCCGTCCTCGTCGTCGATGACGAGAAAAACATGCGCCTGTCACTGGAAACGGTGCTCCGCGAAGAAGGCTATGATGTCCGGACGGTGGAATCCGCGGAGGAGGCGCTCCGGCTGCTGGAGAAGGAAACCTTTTTCATGACCATCTCCGACGTGCATCTCGGCGGCATGAACGGCGCGGAGTTTCTGCGCCGCTGCCGCGCGCGCTGGCCGAACCTGCCGGTGCTCATGTTCACCGCCTACGCCACGCCCAAGCTCGCCGTCGAGGCGATCAAGGCCGGTGCCATCGACTATCTGCCCAAGCCCTTCGCGCCCGAGGAACTCCTGCACGCCGTGGCGCGCTGCGCCGAACGCCACTCGCTCCTGCGCGAAAACGCCGCGCTCCGCTCCCGCGTGGTCGAGACCTGGCGGCTGGAGCAGATCATCGGCGAGTCCGCGAAAATGAAGGACCTGCGCCAGATCATCCAGACCATCGCCCCGTCCAACGCCACCGTCCTCATCCTCGGCGAGAGCGGCACCGGCAAGGAGCTGATCGCCGGCGCGCTCCACACCCTGAGCCAGCGGCGCGAGGCCAGCTACGTCCGCATCAATTGCGCGGCCATTCCCGAGGCGCTGCTCGAGAGCGAACTCTTCGGCCACGAGAAAGGGGCCTTCACCGGCGCGCTCAAACAAAAAGCCGGCCGCGTCGAGGAGGCCGATCACGGCACCATTTTTCTCGACGAGATCGGCGACATGAGCCGCCCGCTCCAGGCCAAGCTGCTCCGGTTTCTGGAGGACGGCTCCTTCACCCGCGTCGGCGGCAACGAGGAGCTGCGCGTCGAGGTCCGCCTCCTCGCCGCGACCAACCGCGACATCATCGAGGCGATCCGCCTGCACCAGTTTCGCGAGGACTTGTTCCACCGCCTGAACGTGGTCCAGCTCCGCCCGCCCCCGTTGCGCGAGCGTGAGGGCGACGTGCTGCTGCTGGCGGAACATTTTTTGCAGCATTTCAACGAGGCGATGAAAAAGCACGTCCGCGCCTTCACGCCCGCCGCGCGGCAGAAGCTGCTCAGCCATCACTGGCCGGGCAATGTGCGCGAGCTGCGCAACGTCATCGAGCGCGCCGTCATTCTCGAAACGAGCGGAGACATCCAGGCCCGCAGCCTGCCGGACTTCGCGCTGGAGGGAGGGCTGCGCAAAGGCGGGGCGGCGGCGGACACGGCCGGCCAGTCGCTCGAGGAGCACCTGGCCGGTTTCGAGCGCGAGCTGATCGTGCACACGCTCGAACAACACCGCTTCAGTTTGACTAAGACCGCCGATCAGCTAAAGATCACCCGGCACGCGCTGCGCTACCGGATGCAGCGCCTGAACATCGGCGCGGAGGCGGACCCGGAAGAAGAAACGTCGCCACCCGCCT
>SIBH01000022.1 GCA_009695285.1 Pedosphaera sp. | reverse complement strand
CGGAAGTCTATGGCGACCGCGACCTCCTCCCGCGCAGAGTTCACGCTGCCGTTTCCAAGACAATCTTCGGATGCTTCGCCGCAATCTTCAGCAGCACCTTGGCCGGGCCAGCGGGTTTGCGCCGTCCCTGTTCCCAGTTTTGCAGCGTATCCTCACTGATGCCGAGCAACCGGGCAAACTTGATTTGCGGCAGACCGAGCTTGGCGCGTACTCGCACCACGTCGTTGGCGGTCTTGACCTCGAATTTGCGCGAAGGCTTGGCCTCACCACGTTCGATGGCGGCGGCTTGGTTCACGCTTTGCAGCAGTTCGTCAAACAGTTCTTTTTTCATAATCAAATCTCCAGCGCTTTCCGAAGTTGTTTTACTTGATCCGCACTCAGATCGTCCTGCTCGCTCTTCGGATAAACGAGCAGCATCGAGATGCGGTCTTTGTCGACTCACCAGTAGTAAATCAGCCGCAAGCCGCCACGCTTGCCATGCCCGCCGCCCGCCCAGCGGATTTTCCTCATTCCGCCCGAACCGGGCATCACCTTTCCGGCGTCAGGATGTCGCGCTAGATACGTTTGCAGCCCCGAATACCGCTCATCATCCATGAGTTGCAGGACGGGCTTGGTGAAGATCGGTGTTTCGACAAAGACCACGCGCCTGAGACTACGCCAAAGGCGTAGGCAAGTCAACGCGCGCCTGGCCGGCGGATGCGCAGGTGATTCCTTGAACACGCGCCCGGCTTCCCCTAGGGTCACCGCGTTCCCATGAGTGACATCAAATTCTCATGCCCGCAGTGCGGCCAGCACATCTCGGCCAGTCAAATCTGGGCCAGCCGCCAGATTCCGTGTCCGAAATGCCAGGCGGTGTTGACCGTGCCGGGTCACTCGCCCGCCGCTGCTCCGTCCATCCCGCCCGTGCTTCCTTTCGCGCCGCCGCTGCTGAACAGTCCGTCACTGGTCAGGACGACGCCCCGCCCGGCGAAAGGCGCCTCGCCCTGGATTTGGATTATTCTGGGCGTGGGCATGGTCGGCGTCGCGGTGGTTGCGCTTCTCGGGTTTCTGGCCTTCAGTTATTTCAAGATCCAGCAGCCCCGGGTCACGACTCTGCGGGAAGACGCACCAACCCCGCCCACCGTGGTGAAGATTAAACCACCCAAGGCGGAAGATCCTGCCGTGACCACCGTTCTTGCGAGCATGATCATGCCTGACCAACCGGTCAGCGGAACCCTGCGCGACCAACCGTTTGCGGTGGAGACCGCCGTCGTCTCCCCCTCGAGCATCCTATTGAGGCAGGGCGAGGGTTTGATCCCGGATGCTTCGCTCCGCTTCTTCTTGTTCCTCAAGCCCGATGAACCGCTCGACGGGCGGAAGTTCATCATCGAGCCGGGCGTCAAGGTGCGGATCAGGCCGCACATTCATGTGTCCCGCAAGGAAGGCCCGAATGGCGGGCTGAAAACGGAGATCATCAGCTCCAACTACTCCTTGCGCGTGGAATTCGGCGAGCGGCAGGGCAACAAACTGCCGGGCCGCATCTATCTTGAAATGGCTGACCGCCTCGGCACCAAAGTCGCGGGCACGTCCGAGGTGACGGTCGGGCCGTGAAACCTGGCGGCGGTGACGCTTCGCTCTCATGAACACCACTTTGATCACCGCCGGGCTGGCGCGGGCCATCAGCCGGTCACTGCCGGACTGCGCGCTCCTGCATCTGCCGCGGGGGGAATTCGATCTCGTCCTGGCCCGACGGCAACATGCCCGGTATGTCGGCGCGCTGGAACAGGCCGGAGTGCGGATGACGGTTTTGCCGGAGCTGCCCGATCTGCCTGACGCCACGTTTGTGGAGGATGCGGCGGTGGTGCTGGACGAGGTGGCTATCGTCTGCCGGTTAGGCGCGGCCAGCCGCGAATCGGAGGCGGAAACGATCGTGCCGGTGGTCGCACCGTGGCACCCGGTTCGCAGAATAATTTCCCCGGGCACGCTCGAAGGCGGGGACGTGCTGCGGATCGGCCGGATGTTGTTTGTAGGGCTTTCGAGCCGGAGCAATGCGGAGGGGATTCGTCAGTTGGAGGCCATCGTCAGCCCGTTCGGTTATCACGTCCGCCCGGTGGCGGTGCGCGGCTGCCTGCATCTGAAGACCGCCGTGACCGCGCCGGCGGACGGGCTGTTGATGGCGAATCCCGCGTGGGTGGATCTGACTCCGTTTGCAGGGCTGGAGATGGTGCCGGTGCCGGCGGACGAGCCTTGGGGTGCGAACACGTTGGCCGTGAATGGAACGGTGTTCGTCGCCGGTTCTGCTCCTGAAACCGCCCGGCGCTTGCGAGGCAGGGGACTGTCGGTCCTGAGTCTGGATGTTTCGGAACTGCAAAAGGCGGAGGCCGGCCTGACATGTCTAAGCGTGCTTTTCTCCGCTGCGCGGACTTGAGCTGATGGTGCAGCGGCCGTGGGGCGCATCTGGGAGGTAGCACCGTGAATGGCTGGACGCCCGCCACCGTGGGTCAGGCTTCCAGCCATTCACGGTGGTAATGTCCAGATGTGCCCGCGGCCATGCGTGTTTGAAATTGGTTGTATCGGCGGCGCGGGATCGCCGGCATACTGGCGATGGTTTTTATCGTGAACATTTCATCCGCCATTTTTGATCGCAGCGCGCCGGACCTGGATTCGTGTCCGGACGAGTCGCTGCCGGAGTTCGCCTTCATCGGCCGCTCGAACGTGGGAAAGTCGTCGTTGCTCAACATGCTCGCGGGCAAAAGCGGTCTGGCCAGGGTCTCCACCACGCCGGGCTTCACCAAGCTGATCAACTTCTTCACGATGAACAAGAGCTGGCGGCTGGTGGATCTGCCGGGCTACGGCTTCGCCCAGGTGGCGCGGAAGGACAGCGCCAAGTTCAACCAGGCGGTGTCCGGTTACCTTGAGGGTCGCGAGAATCTCTGCTGCGTCTTCGCGCTCATCGACTCCGGGCTGCCGCCGCAAGCGATCGATCTGGAGTTTGTGGAATGGCTCGCCAGCCACGCCGTTCCGTTCGTGCTGGTCTTCACCAAGGCCGACGCGGTGACGTCCGCCCGGTTGCAGGCGAACAGCAAGGCGTTCACGGATCACCTCTCGGCCTTGTATGAAAACCTGCCGGAGACCTTCACTTGTTCCGCGACGACCGGACAAGGCCGGAGCGAACTGCTCGGAATGATCGAGGGCGCCCTGGCCGAAGCCGGGGCCGGGTCAGGAAAACCACAGACCGGCGATGCGCATCCACTGGGAGACGCACCCGCCACGGTCCGGAAGCCGGACTCACCGGCCGTGGAAAAACGTCGCCCCGATCGCTCGCGTCCCTGGTGAGGTGGCTGTGCCCGGCGATCGGCACCCGAAGGATGCCCCAATTTTTACACGAGCTTAACAAAAATGCGGCCGAACCTCATACGGGCTTTACATTGCGCGACCATGTTGTAGTCATGAAAACTTCAACCAACCGATTCGCCTCCGCCATTATCGGGTTTGCCCTCGCCCTCGCCTCCGCCACTTCTCCGGCCACCACCGCGCCCGCCACCAACTCGATCCTGAGCCTGGTTCGAACCAATGCCAGCCGGGTCAGCCTGACCATCAGCAATGCCAGCGACCAGGTCTGGGTCATCCAAGGATCGAGCAACCTCACCGGCTGGACTGATCTGGACAGCATGAAAATTCACAACGGCAGCTACCGCCGCACCTACACCAATCCGGCGGGCGGGAACCTGATCTACCGCGCGGTCTATAATTCCGCCCGGCAGAACATTGCCAGCGCCACGACGAACGCGCTGCTGCTGCCGGGGACGCCCTTCAACTACGCCGCGCCCGCGCTGCCGCCCAGCTTTCTCGTCAACCCCATCGCCGCGCAGGACAACATGCGCGCCGCGAACCTCACCACGGACCACGGCGCGACGCTGGGCCGCGTGCTCTTTTATGACAAGCGGCTTTCGACCAACCAGACGCTGGCCTGCGCCTCTTGTCACCAGCAGGCGCACGGTTTTTCCGATCCGCGCCAGTTCAGCGTCGGTTTCGACGGCAGCGTCGGCGATCGAAATTCGATGGGCTTGAGTAACGCGCGCTGGTATCAGCGGGAGAATTTTTTCTGGGACGAGCGCGCCGCCACGCTGGAAATCCAGACGCTGATGCCGATCCAGAATCCGATCGAGATGGGCATGACGCTGGCGACGCTGACCAACCGACTCGCCGCCGAGCCGTTTTACACCAATCTGTTCGCGAAGGCCTTCGGCACGCCGGCGGTGACGAGCGACCGCATCTCCAAGGCGCTCGCGCAGTTTGTCCGCTCCATCGTTTCGACGAGTTCTAAATACGACCTCGGGGTGACGAATAATTTTGCGAACTTCACCGCCCAGGAAAACCAGGGGCGCCTGCTTTTCTTCGGCGCGCCGCCCGGCCCGCCCGGCGTCTGCGCGGCCTGTCATGGCACGGATAATTTTGTCCCCGGTCCGGCGATCAACAACAACGGGCTGGAATTTCCCTTCGTGGACAGGGGGTTGGGCGGCGTGACTGGCGTGCCGCAGGACGACGGCAAGTTCAAGACGCCCTCCGTGCGGAACATCGAACTGACCGCGCCCTACATGCACGACGGGCGGTTCACCAATCTTGAGCAGGTGGTGGAGTTCTACAATTCCGGCGTGGTGGACAATCCGAATCTCTCGCCACCGTTGCGCACGCCCGGCGGCGGCGTGTTGCGGTTGAATCTCACGGCGGCGCAGAAGGCGGCGCTGGTTGCCTTCCTCAAGACGCTCACGGACACGAGCCTGGCGACGGATCCGAAGCTGTCCGACCCGTTCAACTACGGTGACTGATCGCGTCGTCGCCCAGCGCGCGCTCCTTGAACCTCGTAGCAGCCGCTGTGCGGCGGCGGCTGTCTTTCGAGGCGGCTCGGCAGAAAAAATCAGCCGCGCCTTTACCGGCGCGGCTGCGGGGTTCGTGGGTTGAAGGCGCGAAAATTTCGTTAGGAGAATTGCCGCCTCGACATATCGCTCACCGCTGCCACCAGCCCTTGCCTGCATCCTCGGAGCCGGTCTGGTTCATGTTGAACTGGCGCACGAGCAACTGGCTGCGCGCGGCGGTCAGGGCCATGATGAAATCATCGTAGCTTTGAAAGCGGGAGGCCGGGAGCTTCGCCATCGCTGTCACCAGCGCGTCGCTGGTCGGCTGCGAGATTTCCGGCACGACTTGGTTGGGCGGCGTGGGCGGGGTGTTGACGTGCGCGGTGATGACTTCCTCGACGGTGGCGGCCTCGAAGGGCACATGGCCGGTGAGCGCATGGTAGAGCGTGCCCCCGAGGCTGTACATGTCCGAGAGAAAATTTTCTTTCTCACGCCGGATTTTTTCCGGCGCGACGTAATAAGGCGTGCCCCAGACAATGAATTCGTGCTCCGCCTCGTCCGCCTCGGCGATCCGGGCCAGGCCGAAATCCACCAGCTTCGGCTCGCCGTCCGAGTTGAACAGAATGTTGCCGGGCTTGATGTCGCGGTGGAGTAGATTGTGTTTGAGGGCGGTGTCCAGGGCGGAGGCGACCTTGATGCCGATGTCGAGGACCTGCAGCTCCGGCACGCGCTGATCGCGCTCGATCCAGGCATCCAGGCTGTCGAAATCCGCGAGTTCCATGACGAGGTAGGGCTGGTGGTCCAGTTCGTCGAAGGTGTAAATGTGGATGATGTTCGTGTGGTTCAACGCCGCGCACGCCCGGGCTTCACGGTAAAAACTGTGGAGCACTTCCTCGTCCCCGATCACTTCCTTCTTGAGCATTTTGACCGCAACCTCGCGCAGGAGCATCGTGTCGAACGCGCGATAGACCGTCCCCATGCCGCCCGAGGCGATGATGTTCCGCAGCTCAAACTGGCGCAACTGCATGGGCATGATCACGGGATGGCCACAGCGGGTGCAAGGCACGCTGGCAAACGGCAACAGGTCGCTCGGGATGAACACCTTCGTCTTGCAACTGGCGCACTCAACCATCTTGAGCGGTTTGCGATCCGGATTTGAAGTGGACAACACGAGAGAAGATTAGCACCTGCCGTCTCGACCTCAAGCGCGATGTGGCCGGGGTTGCGCGAAATCCTTTGGTGCGCCGTGAATCCGCTGGTGACGCCTTCCGGTGAATCATCTATCGTTTGGGACAGTCATATAATCCCGGTTCGATCCGGGTGAGCGGTGCGGTTCGTCCATTTCGTCCTATGTGTGAACTTTGGAAAATCAAACTGATCCTGCTCGGCGGCATCCTGGCTTTGGTCCCGACGGGGCGGGCCGCCGGCGCGGAAATTGTTCCTGCCGATCATGCGCAGCAGATGGCCGGGGGACTTGAGCTGTTCAAGGGTGGCGTCAGCGCGCTGCTGGCCGACAAATGCGTCAAATGCCACGGCGGCGAAAAGACCAAGGGCGATTTTGATCTCACCACGCGCGAAGAGTTGTTGAAGGGCGGCGCGGAAGGTGTGGCCGTCGTGCCCGGCAAAAGCAAGGAGAGCAAATTGCTCCGGCTTATCGCGCACACTGAGGAGCCCTACATGCCGAAGAAAGAGCCGGCCCTCACTGCGTCGGAGGTTGCCAAAATCGCCGCGTGGATCGACGCCGGCGCACCGTACGGTCAGCCGCTCTTGGCCCGGGCCGGGGGAAAGAACCGTGGCGAAGTCACCCCGGCCGACCGCGAATGGTGGTCGTTCAAACCTTTGACGAAGGTGCCGGCGCCCAAGGTGAAAAACAGCCAGTGGCCCAGCAACGACGTGGACAAATTCATCCTGGCGAAACTGGAGGAGAAGAAGATTCAGCCCAACCGGGCCGCCGAAAAACGGCAACTCCTGCGCCGCGCCTATTTTGATTTGATCGGTCTGCCGCCCACGGCCGAACAACTGGATGCGTTTCTCAACGACCAACGGCCCGATGCTTACGCGAAGGCCTTGGATGAGTTGCTTGCCTCGCCTCATTACGGCGAACGCTGGGGACGTCACTGGCTCGACCTCGCGCGTTTCGCCGAGAGCCACGGCTACGAGCAGGACTACGACCGCCCGAACGCCTACCACTACCGCGACTTTGTCATCCGCGCGCTCAACCAGGATCTACCCTTCGACAAATTTGTAAAATGGCAGATCGCCGGCGATGAATTTGAGCCGGAAAATCCCGAGGCCTGGCGCGCGACCGGTTTTCTCGCGGCCGGCACCCACGCCACGCAGATCACCGCCAACCAGGCCGAGAAGGAGCGCTACGACGAACTCGACGACCTGGCCGGCACCATCGGCACCTCGATGCTCGGGCTGACCGTCGGTTGCGCCCGCTGCCATGACCACAAGTTCGACCCGATCCCCACGCGCGATTACTACCGGCTTATCTCCACGTTTACCAAGACCGTCCGCAGCGATTACGCACTGACCGTGAACGGCGAAAAATACCAGAAGCAAAAAGAGCAGTTCGCCGCCGAACACCAGCCGCTCGTGACCGCGCGGGAAAGGTACGAGCAGGAACAGCTCCCTGCTCGGTTGGCCGCCTGGGAAAAATCTGATCGTCGTCCGGCTCCATCTACTTGGGTTGTGCTCAACAACGTTCAGGCCGCGACCAAAAGCGGCGTGAAGCTCACCAGGCTTGATGACGACTCGTTTCTCGCCAGCGGGGAGAATCCCGAGTTCGACACCTTCACCTTCACCGTGCCCGCACCGATGCGCGGCATCGCGGCGGTGCGACTGGAGGCGATGGCCGACAAGTCCCTCGTCAAGAGCGGGCCGGGCCGTAGTGAAAAAGGCAATTTTTCCCTCTCCGATTTTTCCCTCAAGACCGGCGCCGGCCAGACGGCGGTGAAGTTCACCAAGGCCAGCGCCACGTTCGAGCAAAAGGGTCTCCCGGTGTCGGCCACGATTGACGCTGATGCGAAGTCGGCTTGGGCCATTGACCCGCAGTTCGGCGTCAATCACGCCGCCGTGTTTGCGCTGGCCGCCCCTTTGACCAACGCACCCGGCGACCTGCTCACCTTCACCCTGAAATTCGACAACAACGCCAGACACGCCATCGGCCGGCCGCGTCTCGCGGTCTCGACCAACGCCTCGGCGGAATTGGATGTCCCGGCGAAGTCAGCGGTTCTCGCCGAGGTGAACAAAATTCTGGACCGCCCCGCTGCCGAACGCACGACGAACGAACAGGCCAAGCTGCTCCAATGGTACCGGACGCAGGATTCCGGCTGGAAACAGTTGAACGACGCCGAACTGGCGCATGCCAAGAAGGAGCCGAAGCCGGAGAAGGTGACGATGCTCGTTTCCAGCGAAGGCATTCCCGCCGTGCGCAACCACACACAGGGCCCGGACTTTTATGAAAAAACGTTCACGCTCAAACGCGGCGATCTGAATCAAAAGCAGGAGGAGGCCGCGCCCGGTTTTCTCCAAGTGCTGCTGCGCGCGCCGGACGCGGAAAAGCGCTGGCAGGTGGCTCCGGCGGCGAAAGCGCGCACGCCGTTTCATCGTACCGCCCTGGCCAATTGGATCACCGACACCGAGGCCGGCGCGGGACAACTCGTGGCGCGCGTCATCGTGAACCGGTTGTGGCAGCATCATTTTGGGAGCGGCCTGGTTTCGACGCCGAGCGATTTTGGTGTGCAGGGTGACAAGCCCTCGCATCCCGAACTGCTCGACTGGCTCGCCGGCGAACTGATCAAAAACGGCTGGCAGTTGAAGCCGGTTCACAAGTTGATGATGACCAGTGCGACCTACCGCCAGAACAATGAGACGGATGCGGCGCGCCTGACGGCCGATCCGGACAACCGCCTCTTCTGGCATCGACCTCCGCAACGGCTTGAAGGGGAGATCATTCGTGATTCGATCCTCGCGGTGAGCGGGCGGCTCGACAAAAAACAGTTCGGCCCCGGCACCCTCGACGAGGGCATGTTGCGGCGCAGCATTTACTTCACGGTCAAGCGCAGCAAATTGATCCCGATGATGCTTTCGTTCGACGCACCCGATAGCTTGCAAGGCCTAGGCCGCCGCCCGCAGACGACGGTTGCACCGCAGGCGCTGCTGCTCTTGAACAACGCCCATGTTCGCACTGCGGCCGCCGTCTTTGCGAAACAGTTGCTGTCATCGCAGAAAACAGACCCGGATGCCGTGACCACCGCCTACCGGCAGGCCCTGGGCCGCACCCCGGACAAGGATGAACTCGCGGACACGCTCCAATTTCTCCAATCCCAAATCGCCGCCTATCAGACGGACAACAAGCCGGAGCCGCGCCAGCGGGCCCTGGCGGATTTCTGCCAGACGCTGTTCGGGCTGAACGAATTTTCCTACATTGATTGAACCTGCCATGAACCTGCATCCTCATTTCATTGCCTCGCCTTCGCCGCTCTTCACCTCGCGCCGCGATTTTCTCCGCCGCACCGGTTCCGGCATGGGCCTACTCGCGCTCTCGTCGTTACTCGACCAAGCCGGGCTGTTGCAGGCGGCAGAGGGCACCGCCACGAAGCTCGCGCTGAATCCGCTTGCGCCGCATCCCGCGCACTTTCCCACGAAGGCCAAGTCGGTGATCTGGCTGTTCATGAACGGCGGGCAGAGCCAGGTGGACACCTGGGATTACAAGCCGGAACTCGCCAAACGCGACGGCAAGGCCATCGAAGGCTTCGACCCGAAGACGGGATTTTTTCCCGGCGAAGTCGGCGGGCTGATGAAGTCGCCGTTCGCCTTCGCGCAGCACGGGCAGAGCGGGACGTGGGCCACGGAAATTTTCCCCAACCTCGCGCGGCACGTAGACGACATGGCATTCATCCATTCGTGCTTCACGCAGACGAACAATCATTCGCCCGCGCTCTTCCAGATCAACACTGGATCGAGCCGGATGGGCCTGCCCTGCATGGGCTCGTGGGTCACCTACGGCCTCGGCACGGTGAACCAGAATCTCCCGGCGTTCGTCGTCATGTACGACACGCTCGGGCGCGGCATTCCCAAAGGCCACGCGTCGAACTGGGGCGCGGGTTTTCTGCCGGGCGTCTTCCAGGGCACGGCTCTAAACGCGCAGGGCGCGCCGATCAACAACCTCGCGCGCGACGCGTCCATGACCGACGACCAGCAGCGGGCGCAGTTGAATCTGTTGAACAAGCTCAACCGGCGGCATCAGCAGCAGAATCCGCAGGAGGCCGAGCTGGCCGCGCGCATCGAGAGTTTTGAAATGGCCTACCGGATGCAGATGGCCGCGCCCGAGGCGCTTGATCTGGGCAAGGAGCCGGAATCCATCCGCGCGCTCTACGGCCTGGACGACAAGAAGTGCTCGCACTTCGCGAAGCAATGCCTGATGGCGCGGCGCATGGTCGAACGCGGCGTGCGCTTCGTGCAGATTTACAGTGGCGGCATGGACAATCAACTGAGCTGGGACGGCCATTCCGACATCGCCGGCAACCATCGCGGGTTCGCGCAAGAGACGGACCAACCGATCGCCGCGCTGCTCACCGATCTGAAACAGCGCGGGCTGATGGACTCCACGCTTGTACTCTGCTGCGGCGAATTTGGACGGCTGCCGATCGCGCAAAAGGGCGCCAAGCCGGGCCGCGACCACAACCCGCACGCCTTCACCGCGTGGATGTTTGGCGGGGGCGTGAAAGGCGGCGTGCATCACGGCGAGACGGACGAAGTCGGCTTCAAGGCCGCCGTGGACAAGGTGAGCGTGAACGATCTGCATGCGACCGTTCTGCACCTGCTTGGCTTCGACCACGAGAAGCTCACCTACCGCTCCAACGGCCGCGACTTCCGCCTGACCGACGTGGCTGGATACGTGGTGAAGAAGATTATCGCCTAGTGGCGCGGGAGACCGTCCCTCATCCAACAAACCAGAGCCTCGTGACTTGGGCTGCTACGTTATTCAAGGGCGGCTAGACTTCCACGGTCTTGCCCGGCTCCGGCTGGATGATTTTCATCTTGGGATGGCGGGTGCGAATTTGTTCCTCGAACCACTGCCGGGAGTCGGCATCGCCATGGCCGAGCAGCACGGTGCGCGGTGACACCTGCCCGACGAAATCCAAAAGCTCCTCGCGGTTGGCGTGGGCGGTGAGATCGAAATCCAGCACTTCGCATTTCTTCGTGATCTGGCCCGCGCTGGCGCTGAAGACAAAGGTCTCGCCCGGCTTGGCGGCCTTGAGGCGTCCACCCGGCGTTTCGGGATCCGCATAGCCGACGAAGAAGATCGCCTGGCGTTCATCACCGGCCATGCGCGCGGCGAGTTCATGCGCGGCGGTGTTCTCGCTCATCATGCCGGCGGTGACGACGAAGATGCGTCCGCCGGTGAGCTTCATTTTTTGCGGCTGCCCCTTTTCCAGCACCTGCAAGTTCAAGGCCTCGGTGAGCTTGAGGTTGCTGTGCTGGCGATGGCAGCGATGGGCCTGCAGATCGTAAATCTCCGTGAAGACGCGGCCCAGTCCGCCGATGTAGATCGGCTGCTTCTTGAGTTTTCCGCAGTCCATCAGCAGGGCGAGCATGGCGAGAATTTCCTGGGTGCGCCCGAGCGCGAAGACGGGGAGCAGCACGCAGCCACCGCGTTTGATCACGCGGGTGATGGCAGCGGCCAGGCGCTCGATCTCGGACTCGCGGGTGAAACCGGCGGGGGTGGCACGGTTGCCGCGCGTTGTTTCCATGATGAGCACGTCGGCCTTCACGTCCTCGAAGCGCGCGCTCCGCAGAATCGTCTGGTCGTGAAAGCAGACGTCGCCGGTGTAGAAAAGCGTTTCCTTCTGGCCGCGCACCATGATGCCGGCGGAACCGAGCGTGTGGCCAGCGTCGAAAAATTCCAGCGTCGGCGAGGTGAGGCCGGCGCGGGTCTTGTGGAACGAGGCCCAGGCCACTTCACGATTGTATTTGAAGCCCTGGAAGCGCGGCATCATTTCGTCCACCTCGTCGTGGGTGTAGAGCGGATATTCCTTGATGCCGAGTTCGTCGCGCTGGCGGGTCATGACGTTGACGGAATTGTGCAGCACGCGCTCGGCGATGAAGTAGCTCAGCTCGGTCATCAGCACGTGGGCCTTGGGAAAATGCCGCAGCGCCACCGGCAGCGAGCCGACGTGATCGTGATGGCAGTGGGAAAGAACCACGGCGTCGAGCTCCTCGCGGAGGATCTGCTGGTAGAGGGGCAGGCTGTCGCGACCTTCCCGTTTGGGATGGGTGCCGGCGTCCATGAGGAGACGGTGGCCTTCAAGCTCGACGAACCAGGCGCTCGCGCCGATGGCGGAGTCGGGATTTAAGTTGGCAATGCGCATAGGATAAAAATTTCAGCAGAACTTTTGGGGACGAGAGTTGTTGAACCTGGGGTCACGAAAGACGCGGACGGCCCGTCCGGGAAATAGGAAAAAGATTTGAACAGATTCGGGACGGCTGCGTCTGATTTTGCGTGACGCTTCCCAGCCCTTGGGGAGCACGGAACAAAAATGTCCGTCCAATGGGACGACATGACAGAATTTGCGCCCTCGGTTTTGGGCGAAAAGGGGGGTTGTTTGGTTGTTTGGGTTGGGCGGGCGCCGCAAGGCGCCCGCTTATTTTTTTGGCCATGAACGGGCGCAGGGTCATTTGCCGCCACCGATCATTTTCAACATGGCGGCCTGCATCAACGCCTGCATGTTCGCGTGCTTGGTGAAGCCGGCCGGGGCGTCGAACAGGCTGGCCGCGGGTTTCTCGAATTTTGGTTCGGACTGGAGAATGGTCGTGGTCATTTTGGCCTCCTGGATTTGCACCTGGATCGGGAAATCTTTCAGGTCGCTCGCGTTCCAGACGGTCGCCTCCTGTTTTTTACCCTTGGCGGCGGTCACCGTGATTTTGTTCTTGGAGCAGGGATGGCCGTCGATGATTTCGTTGCCGGCCGCCGTCTTCTCAACTTTCAAATCCTTGGCCGAGGCTTCCTCCGGGCTCATCGGCACCTCGGCGTAGGCTTGCAGGCCGGGGTAGAGGATGAGGGTGAGCTGCTTGTCCGGGCGGACCACGGTCACCATTTTATCCATGCCGGTCTGCTTGAGCATGAAGACCGCTTCCGGCGGCATGTCTCCACCCTTCATCTGGGACAAATCCATTTCGGCGCGCATTTTTCCGTCCAGCACAAACATCTGCATGGGTATCCGGACCTTTTCCTTACCGGCGCTGTCGATGACGCGCACGTCGGCTTTCGAGGAAAACGCCTTGGCATCGCCAAAGAAGCTGAGCAGGGCGGCATTGATACCGGAAGCGCCCGGCCCGGCCGGCTGGGCAAAAACCGTGGCGCCAAAAACGGACAACAGCAGGGTCAGCAATGTTTTTTTCATGATCGGAAAGCCTTTCAATTGGCGGCGAATATACCGGACGGCGGCCGGTTCACTAGCACTAAATCACGCCGGCTTTGACAATGGCCGTCATTCCTCTATTCCTTGGGCGTGATGACCACCGCGAATTTCCTTCGGCGCGCCCTGCTGGTTTGGGCGGCGCTGTGCGTGGTGCCCGGCTGGTCGGGCGCGGCGGAGGCGCTGCCGAAATTGGATCTGCGTCCGCTCTGGCCCAGCCTCGTGGTGGAACGCCCGGTCTGGCTGGGCGAGGCGCCGGACGGCTCGGGGCGGATGTTTCTCGCCGAGCAGCCGGGAACGATCCTGATTTTGCCGAAGAACCGGCAGGGCTTGGAAACCAATGCCCGCAGCGTCTTCCTCGACCTCACCTTCCGCCAGCCTTACCGGGACAACGAGGAGGGGTTGCTGGGGGTCGCGTTTCATCCGCGCTACCGGACGAACGGAAAATTCTACGTCTATTACACGCAACACGACCCTCGCCGCAACGTGCTCAGCGAATTTGTCGTTTCCAAGAAAGACCCGGCCCGCGCCGACTTCTACAGCGAGCGCATCCTGCTGGAAGTGGCCCGGCCGTACGGGAACCACTGCGGCGGCTGCACGATCTTCGGCCCGGACGGTTATCTGTACGTCAGCCTCGGGGACGGCGGCGGCGCGGACGATCCGCATGACAATGGACAAAATTTGCAGTCGCTGCTCGGCAAGATCATCCGGCTCGATGTCGATGCCCAGACGGGCAGGCAGCCCTACCGGATTCCGCCCGACAACCCGTTCCTCGGCCGGGGCGTGGCGGCGCGCGGCGAAATCTGGGCCTACGGCCTGCGCAATCCCTGGCGGATGAGCTTCGACCGGCGCACCGGCCAGCTCTGGGCCGCCGACCTGGGCCAGAACAAATGGGAGGAAGTGAACATCATCACGAAAGGCGGCAACTACGGCTGGAACCGGCGCGAGGGCTTCCATCCGTTCAAGGAACCCGCGCCCGCCGGCGTGAAGTTCACCGATCCGATCCTCGAGTATCCGCACCACCCAGCCTTGGATAAAAAAAACACTCACCGCCCGGGCTTGAGCATCACCGGCGGTCATGTCTATCGCGGGGAAAAACTCCCGGCCCTGCGCGGCGCGTATCTCTACGCCGACTTTGCGATGGGCACGATCTGGGCGTTGCGCCAGGAAAAGGGACGGATCACCCAGAACGCGGCGCTCTACGTCCCGCCGCCGGGAACGGCGCCGCGCAACGTCGCCAGTTTCGCCGAGGACGCGCGCGGGGAAATTTACGTGCTGACGTTCGAAGGCCGGACCAACGGAGT
Organism: Pedosphaera sp.; assembly: GCA_009695285.1. GTDB lineage: Bacteria > Verrucomicrobiota > Verrucomicrobiia > Limisphaerales > SIBH01 > SIBH01. Next base: position 9,938 of record SIBH01000022.1, on the reverse strand, counting down.
CGTTTGCGAACTGGTGACGGCGGCGCGGTGAGACGCCTGGGGCGGTGCGTCACGGCTTCTTTAACGAGGAAAGAAACTCTATCAAATCGACGAACTCCTGCGTGGTCACGGTCTGCTGCAGGCCGGAGGGCATGATCGAGAGTTTTTGCTGCTCGCGTTTCGCAATGTCGCTCTTCTTGTAGCGCGTAATGATGCCGCCCTGCGCCTTGACCGCGAGTTCGTCCACCGTCTCGCTGGCGATGAGGCCGAACGCCTCGTCGCCGGATTTCAAGTCGATCTGCCATGCCTCGTAGCCAAACGAGATGCCGGCGCTGGGGTCAAGAATCGACTCGATCAGGGCGTCCTTGCCGAGCTTGGTGCCGATCTCGGTGAGGGCCGGGCCGAAATCGACGCCCTGGCCGCGCACCTGATGGCATTTGCTGCAGGCGGTGGTTTCGCGCGTGAAGATTTTCGCCCCGTTCGCGCCGTCGCCTTTCATCTTGAGCAATTCGGTCACGGGCGGGAGAGCCTCGGTGCCCTGGGCGGCGGGCGGGGGCAGGAGCTTGGCGGCCTCGACCTTGATCGCCGGCCAGCGCGCGGCGTTCAACTCGGAGCTGGCGGTGTATTTCAAATCATCCGGCAGCTTGTCGGCGCGGGCCAGGGCGAGCAGCGCGGTCGCTCCCTCCTGCGTTTGGGCGAGCGCGCGCACGGCCTGCTTGCGGACGGCGGCGTCACGGGCAGCGTCGGTGACGAGCGGTTCGAGCAGCGGCACGGTCTGCTTGTCGCCGGCGTGGCCGAGCGCCTCGGCGGTTTTCGCGGCGGCCGGCGCGTTGGTGCCGGCGAGCGCGCTTTTCAGCAGCGGGAAATCTTTCGCGGCCAGAATCAGGCGCATGGCGGCGACGCCTGCCTCGCCGGCTGGTTCCTTTTGCGCGACTTCCAGGAGGCCGGGGTTCTGATCGGTGAGTTTGAACTGCTGGACGAGCTTGACGAAGTTCGCGGTGCCGCGGGTCTTTTCGAGCACGCGGAGGACGGCGGCCTTGATGGCGGGCTTCTCCTCGAGGTTCACATCCTGCAGACGGCTCAAGGCCTCGACGGCGGTGGCGAGGCGTTCGGCTTCGGGGTCGGCGGGTTGGTCCGCGCCGGCCGCGAAGAGCGTGCCGGCGCCGAGCAGCGCGGCCCAGGTGATTTTCCAGTGAGTTCGTTTTGATTGCATGAGAAATGATTTCCAAATCCGGCGTGCAACACAAGAGACGAAGCGGCGGAAAGGCGCTTCGATTTATCTGGTCGGCCCGGTGGCGGCGGGTGCATCTGGATTTTCCGCCGCTGGAAATTTGTGCTTCTGCTTGCGCAGGGCGTGGTGTTCAATTTCGCCGAAATTATGGCAGGACACAGCAGATGGGCGAAGGTCAAAACTTTCAAGGGCGCGATTGACGCCAAGCGCGGCCGCATTTTCGCCAAGCTCGGCCGGGAGATCAGCATCGCCGTCAAAATCGCCGGCAGCGACCCGGACATGAATCCGCGGCTGCGCATGGCGCTGCTCCGGGGCCGCGCCGCCAACATGCCGACGGACAATGTCGAGCGGGCGATACACAAAGGCGCCGGCACGGGGGAAGGCGCCACCTATGAAGACCTAGCCTACGAGACGTACGGGCCGCATGGCGTGGCCCTCCTCGTGGAGTTGAGCACCGACAACCGCAACCGCACCGCCGCCGAAATCCGCAGTCTGCTCACCAAGAACGGCGGCAGCATCGCCACGCCCGGCGCGGTCACGCGGCTCTTCCAGCGCAAGGGGCAGATGATCGTCCCGCGCGACGCGGCCGGCGAGGATCAGTTGATGGAGTTGGCGCTGGAGGCGGGCGCGGAGGATTTCAAGGCCGAGCCGGAGGGGTTCGAGATTCTCACCGACCCGGCGCATTTCGAGGCGGTCCACCGGCAGATCGAGGCCAAAGGGATCCGGTGCGCCGTGGCCGAGGTGACCTGGCTGCCGACGGTGCTGGTGCCGGTGGCGGAGCCGAAGGCGGTGCTGAGGTTAATCGACCTGCTGGAGGAGCACGATGACGTGAAGGACGTTTACAGCAACGCTGAATTTCCCGAAGCCGCATGACCCCGGCTCGTTCTTAAGCCGCCATGTCCCAGCCCAAGGAACAACTCACCGTGCGCCTGCTGCAATGGCTGGCCCGCGTCGTCTGTCGGCACCCGGGCTGGTTCCTTTATCCGCAGATCATCCTCGCGGGCTTATGTGTTTACTACACGATCAAGAATCTGGAGTTCGACACCAACCGCGACAATCTCGTGGGCGGCGACAAGAAGTACCACCAGAATTTCCTGAAATACAAAAAGGAATTCCCGCTCCAGGACGACCTGGTGGTGGTGGTGGAAAGCGAGGACAAGGAGAAGAACCGGCAGTTCGTCGAGCGGTTGGGCGCGCGGTTGGAGCTGGAGACGAACCTTTTCACCGACGTGGTTTTCAAGGGCGATTTGAAAATGCTCGGGGCCAAGGCGCTGCTCTTCGTGCCGGAAGGCGATCTGACCGAGATGCGCCAGACGCTGCGGGATTACCGTCCGTTCCTCGAACAATTCACGCAGGCCACCAACCTGCCGGCGCTGTTCAACCTGGTGAACCGCCAGTTTCTCAACGCCCAGGCCGAGCAGAACGCGCAGAACGATTCCCTGGTCAAGGCGCTGCCCGCGCTGGAGCGCATCCTCGCCCAGGCTGGTGACAGTCTGCAGCGGCGCGGCGTCCCGCCTTCCCCCGGCATCACCGCCCTCTTCGGCGGCGGCGCGGAGGCGGAAAACAAGATGTACATCACCTACGCGAACGACCACATCTATCTGGTGACGGCCCGCGCGAAGGACGAGGCCTCGAACGAGGGGGCGCTGCGGACCTTGCGCTCGCTCGTGGCGCAAACCCAGTCTGAAGTCCCCGGCCTCAATGTCGGCGTGACCGGCGGGCCGATCCTGGAAATCGACGAGATGGAGCAGTCCCAGACCGACTCGATGCTGGCCACGATCATTTCCCTGGCGCTGGTGGCGTTGATTTTTGTGTACGGCTACCACGAAACGGGACGCCCCCTCAAGGCCACCGTCAGCCTCCTGTTGGGACTGGCCTACACCATGGCCTTCACCACCTGGACGGTGGGCCACTTGAACATTTTGACCATCACCTTCGCGCCGATCCTCATTGGGCTGGCCATCGACTTTGGCGTTCATCTGATCACCCGCTACGAGGAGGAATTGCGCCACGGTCGCAGCCCGCTGGAGTCTCTGCAAAAAGCGATGGTTTACACCGGGCAGGGAATTTTCACCGGCGCGCTGACCACGGCGGGCGCGTTTCTGGCGATGGGCGCGACCAATTTTAAGGGCATTCAGGAAATGGGTGTGATCTGCGGGAGCGGGCTGATCATCTGCCTGGTGCCGATGATGACCTTTCTCCCCGTGATGCTCTTGCGCGGCAGGCAAAACATCATCGGCCACAAGTTGGGCGCCGCCCTCGACCGCCGTGAGTGGATTGAGAACCTCTGGCTGACCCGGCCGCGAACCGCCATCATTACGACCATCGGGCTGTGCCTCGCGTGCCTGATTCCGGCGAGCCACGTTTATTTCGATTACAACCTGCTCAACATGCAGAGCGATGGCCTGCCCTCGGTGATCACGGAAAAGAAACTCATCAGCTCCGCCAAGAAGTCCGTCCTCTACGGCGCGATCATGGCCGATTCCCTGGCCGAAGCCGTCGCCGTGTCCGCCCGGTTGACGAACCTTTCCTCCGTCGCCTCGGTGGATCTGGCCGGCATCGAGCAGATGGCCCAGTACCTGACCGAGGACCAGACCCGCAAGCTCCAGATCGTCGGCGAGATCAGACGCGATATTTCACAAATCCACTTCGCGCCTGCCGACCGTGGCCCCATCGATCTCCGCGACTTCACCCAGACCCTGTGGTCACTCAACGGCTATCTCAGCCTGGCGATGGCCCAGGTCAAAACCGCAGACCCCGCCATTTACCACCAACTCCGCTCCCTCAGCCAGACGATCACCGGCCTGCGCCGGCAAATGCTCATGGCCGACCCTGCCGTCGTGACCCGGCAACTGGCCGTCTTCCAGCAGGCCCTGTTCGACGACGTGCGCGTGACCTTCGAGACCATTCAAACCCAGGATAACCGCGCTCGCCTCACCACCGATGATCTGCCCCCGGCCCTGCGCAAACGCTTCCTCGGTGTCACCGGAAAATATCTCGTGCAGGTTTATCCGAAGAAAGACTGCTGGCAGCGCGACCACCAAAAGGAGTTCGTCGAGCAGTTGCGCTCGGTGGAGGACAAGGTGACGGGGACGCCGGTGCAGTTGCTCGAATACACCACCCTGCTCAAGAGCAGCTATCAGGAGGCGGCCGGCTACTCGCTGATCGCGATCGTCATTCTGGTCCTCATCCATTTCCGGAGCGTGGCGTGCGTGATTCTTTCGCTGCTGCCCGTCGGGATCGGGGCCTTGTGGATGGTCGGCTTCATGGGCCTGTTCAACATTCCTTTCAATCCCGCCAACATCATGACCCTGCCGCTTATCATCGGCGTGGGCGTCACCAACGGCATTCACATCCTCAACCGTTTCGCCGAGGAACGGCACCCCGGCATCCTCGCCAAAAGCACGGGCAAGGCTGTGCTGATTTCCGGTCTGACGACCATCGCGGGTTTCGGCAGTCTGGTCCTCGCCAAGCATCGCGGCATCGAGAGCCTGGGCTATGTAATGGCCGTGGGCACGACCACTTGCATGATCGCGGGCCTGACGTTTTTGCCGGCGTTGTTGAACGTCATGATCCGGCGGGGCTGGAGCATAAAAAAACCCAGGGGTGATAACGCAATCACCACTGGGTCGGGAGGAACCGAGGTGAAAACCTCAAGTGTGGACAAAGTTTAGTTGGCACCTAATAATTGTCAATGGATTAAAATCCCCCGGCTGATTCCCCAGTCGAAACCGTTAAAGAAATCCCGCTGTTCCACCAGATTCACCCGCTTCGGTCGCTTTTCCTCATCGCCGGCCCCCTGCTGACCTTGTCCATCGGTGCGCGTGCGTGGTTTCCTTCCACCTCAGTGCATGGTCACGTCACACGTTCCCAGCCCACCGCGAAAATAATTGAACTGCACGTTCGGATGATCCGCCAGCAGCGATATTGGCACCGCCGTATCGACCATCCCCTTCGCAATCATGTAGGCCGTTAGCCGCTGGCCAAACGGATTGTCGTGCCGGCCCGCGTGCCAGATGGAAACTTTTTCCGCCCGCCACGTTTCTAGCGGCCCGACCGTGATGGCCTGCGTCGGCACCAGCGCGATGTTTCCGCCGCCGCTGGTCCGCGCGTTCTGCGCGATGGTCAAGGGATGGAGCTCAACGATCCGCGTGGCCAGCTTGCGAAACTCCTCCTTCGACGGCGGCGCCTCCTTGAACCGGCCCCGGCGCGGCAGCGGGTCGTTGAAAGCCCAATGCTTCACGTCGCCCTGGCCGCCCTGCATCACCGCGCAGCGCACCCCCGCGTCCCATGACTTCCGGTACGGCGCGGTGTCGGCCTTGGGAAAATGCAGATGCGCGTCCGGCATCCGTAGCTTTTTCGCGATGCGATCAAAACACAATTCACGGTCGGCCTTCTCGAAACTCAGCGGATGATCCACCGGCGCTTCCCGGTCCAGTTCCGGCAAAAACCATTCGTCCATGCCCCAGAAATGCGCGCTGTGCAGACCGAGGCCGAGAGAGTTGACCAGGCACGCGACGAGCGGGAGTTGCTCGGTCGGGCCGATGGGGCCGCAGATACCCACGGGATTGTCCTCGGTGCTCTGCCGCCACGCGTCGATGTATTCCAGCGCCTCAGCCAGATAAAACTCCTCCAGCGAGTCATACATCACAACCCTGAAGCCGGGGCGCGACAGCTTTTCGAGATCACGCGGCGTGAGGCGCGCGACGGCGGCGACGAGAGCGGAGTCAATGGTGGTGTAGTCCCACCAGTCGGGCGAGAGGGCGGAGAGTTTGCGGGGCATGGGAACGTGGTGCGTGGCGCGTGGAAAATTATTTGGAGCGGTGGTTGGGCTTGCTGAGGCGTTGTAGTGGGGCAGGCGTCCCGCCTGTCTCCCCGGCCGTCTCGCCCGTAAAATTTTTCGTCCGAGGCCGCGACGCCATCCGCACCAACGGGCCAAGAACTTCGCGCAACGGATCACGATCCTCCGCGCTGAAGCCCAGATGCAGATGTCGCCACCAGCCCTCGGCGTGCTGAAAGCGTCCGGACATCTGGCCGACGACCCGCGAACTCTCGTCCAGCGCCTGCGTGATCGAGGCCACGCCCTGGCTGGATTCCAGCCACTCGAACTGACTACGGTGCTCGGCCAGCGCGGCCTGCTTCACCGCGTGGACGCTCGTGGTGTTGACGTAAAACTCCGGCGGCATCGGGCGGCGCAGCGGATCGACCAGGCCGTGCGGCACGCAATGGTAGATCGTCACGTCGCCGCGGTATGGCCGGCGCGCGGGCGTGACGCGGAAGTTTGGCATCTCGCGCGTGAACGCCGCCGTGACCACCAACCGGCAGGTGTTGGTGTGATCCTCCATGTAATCGGCCGGGGGATGCGTGAGGATGATCGAAGGCTGCACCTTGCGGATGATCGCGGCTAGGCGGCGCACCGATTTCAAATCATAGACAATCTCCATGTCGTTGCAAAAACTGGGGTGGAAATGTGCGCCCAGAATGTTCGCTGCACGGCGCCCCTCGGCGGCGCGCATCTTGCGGAGCGTGGCGGCGCTGTGCCGCGTGCTGCCGCAGCAGCCGTTGGCGATGTTCAGATAATGGATTTCCCACCCGGCCTGCTGGAGCAGCCGCAAAGTTCCCGCCTTGCGGAACTCGATGTCGTCCGGGTGTGCGCCGATGGCGAAGGCAACGGGTTTCATGTGATGCTCGAAAAGATTCGCGCCCAAGTTGCCGTCCGCGCCGGGGAAATCAAGCCCGCAGTGGCAGGGGGCGGCTCTTTCAGAAGTTGGAGTTCACGCTTTAGCGTGTCCGGTGGCGGCCAGTCGGGAAACCGGGGATAACCTAAAGGTTGAACTCCAACGGAAACGTGTCCGTGTTCGCTCCTGTGAAATGCAAATCACATTCAGCGTGGCAGGCGGCGATTGACTTCGCGGCGGTAAATCTGGATTTTGGCCGCCAGCCATGAATCTCCTGCCCATCATTTCACGCGAGGGGAAGACCTGACCGACTATGTGGCCCGTCATTCTCCGCGAACTCCGCGCCCAGTCCCGGCGCTGCTCGTCCTGATCTGGCTGCTGGCGACGCTGCTGGCGTTCAATCCCCACGTGGTGAAGCCTGTTTCATCATCGCCTTCGTCGCCACCTACGTGCTGTATCTGTATTGGAAATGCGCGCTGGCCATCGAGGCCACGCGCCGTTTCAGCGAGGACCGCGCCAGCGGCGCGCTGGAACTACTGCTCTCCACGCCGCTGTCACCGGCGATTATTCTCGCCGGGCAACGACGCGCGCTGTCTCGCGGTTTTGCCCTGCGCTTCACCGTGGTCTGCGCGGTGAACATCGGGTTGCTGCTGCTGGCGAACAAGGTCATGGACCATGGGGTTAATCACTTTTTCACGGTCGTGTTTATTGGCGGCCTGATTTTGTTTCCCGTTGTTGATTACGCGCTGGCCTGGGCGGGGATGCTGGCCGGTCTGCGCGGGACGCGGCATCACCGGGCGACGCTGGTCACGCTCGCCCGCGTGATGCTGCCGGGCTGGGTGGGGATTTTCGTTTTTGTCGTCCTGGGATTTTCCGGTTTGTTGATTGGGCCAGATCATTTGATGCCCATGGCGGTGATCTGGATTGGGTTCAACTGGGTTTGGAATGTCGTGCTGGTGAGCAGGACGAAGCGGCAACTGGCCGCCGGGGAGAGGTCTCGTGCACCCGGCATCTCGGAGTCTTAAATCCGAACCCCGCAGTTGAAGCTCGCCCCGCCGCTCCTCACGCCCCGGCCCCGGCCTGGCGCGCGAAGGTGAATTCCTCGACCACGCGCCCGCCGATCAGATGTTCCTGGATGATCCGCTCCAGAACGGCGGGGGAACACGAGTGGTACCAGACGCCGCCGGGATAAACGACCGCGATGGGGCCGTGTGTGCAGACGCGCAGGCAGTTCGCCTTGGTGCGCTGGACCAGCGGATGCGGGCCGGACAGCTTCAGCTCCTTCAGCCGCTGCTTGAGGAAATCCCAGGATCGCAGGCCCTCCTCCCGCGCGCAGCATTTCGGCTCGGTCTGGTCGGCGCAGAGGAAGATGTGCCGGGCATAATGCGCCAGGCCGAGCGACGCGGCGGCGGCTGACAAGGTTTCATTCATGTTGGTGCGCCACGCTGCCGCAAACGGCGCGCGTGCTCAACCCCCAAGTCGCCGGGAAAAGGCGGGGGGCGGTCACTTCCCCGGCGGCGTCCCGCGTCCGAAAGCCGCGCGCATTCCCCACGCGACCCCGATGGTGACCACCGTCCCGATCAGCGTGAACCACGGCCAGAAGACTTCGCCGCCGAAAGTCTTCATCCACCATTCCTTCGTCGCGGGAATTTTCGCGGGCCAGTAGATGAAGTTCATCACCAGCAGCGACACGGTCATCCCCGCCATCACGGCGCGCGCCCCGACCTGCCGTTGGAAGAGCGCGAGCAGCAGCCCGCCCAGCAGCGCGCCGCTCGTCAGCCCGCGCAACGAGAACGCCGCGTTCAGGACGAATTCCACTTCGCGCGCCAGCCACGCGATGAACACCAGCACCGCCGCCCAGAAGACCGTCGAGTATTTGCTGAACCGCAGGAACCAGCCTTCGTCCCGGCCTTTCACCATCTGCCGCACGAAGTCCATCGTGGACACGGACGCGAGCGACGTCATGGCCGAGCTGATCGACGACATCGCCGCCGAAAGAATCGCCACGATGAGGAAGCCTTTCAGCACATGCGGCACCTCGGTCATCATGAAAATCGGGAAGATGAAGTCGATCGACTTGATGCCGGGCTGCGCCTCGGGCAGCGGAATTTGGAACGGATGACCCTGGTAAAAGACCCACAGCATCACGCCCACGAGCAGGAAGATCAGGAACAGCGGGAAGATCAGCACCGCGCTCAACGCGAGCGCCTTCCGCCCGTCCGTCACGTTCCGGCAGGCGAGCACCCGCTGCACGATGAGTTGCTCCGCGCCGTGCGTGGACATCACCATCACCGTGCCGCCGATCACGCCCATCCAGATGTTGAACGGCGCGGTGAAGGTGAATTGCGTGTTCAACCACTGGAGCTTCCCGGCCTCGCCGGCCTTGGCCAGCGCCGCGCTCCAGCCGCCGTCCATCAGCGTCGGGATGTAGAACAGCGCGAACAGCCCCCCGGCCAGGAACAATCCGAACTGCACCGCGTCCGTCCAGATCACCGCCTTCACGCCGCCGATGTAGGTGTAAAGCAGCGAGAGGCCGACAAACAGCAGGATGGCCCCGAGAATGGGATGGACCGCGCCGCCGAGGCTGCACACCTGTTCGCCGAGCATCAGGCGGATGGGGATGCACGCGACATACACGCGCACCCCGGCGGCCAGGGTTTCGAGGAATAGGAAGAACGCCGCCGCGAGCTGGCGCGGTCCGGCGCCGAGATGCGTTTCGAGCAGTTGATACGGCGAGTAAATTTCCCCCTTCAGGTAATGCGGCACCATCACCACCGCGAGAATGACGCGCGCGATCACGTAGCCGAAGATCATCTGGATGAAAAGAATGTTCCCGCCGTAGGCGATGGCCGGCACGCCGATGATGGTCAGCGCGCTCGTCTCCGCCGCGACGATCGAGAAGCCGATGCCCCACCACGGAATGTTTTTGCTGCCGAGAAAATAATCGCGCGTGTTCTTCTGGTCCTTCCCGAACCAGACGCCCAGCGCGATGATCCCCGCGAGATAGGCGACAATGACCGTCCAGTCACCGGCGTTGAAGAACGGATTCG
>SIBH01000021.1 GCA_009695285.1 Pedosphaera sp. | reverse complement strand
ACTGGCCGTGCCCGAACGCGAACGCGAGTGGTGGCGGCGGTTATGGGAGAAGATTTTGAGTCCGATGCCCAACGGCAATGCAGTTGAAAACCATCCCGATTTTACCGGCCAATCCACATGAAAAACTAATTCCTACTGCATGGATTCGGCTTAAGGTGCCGGCCATGTCGTTGTTATATGGTTTCGTTTTGAGCTTCGACCCGGTCGGACGACGCACGCCATCCGCCACGCCCTGAAAAGCAAACGTGAAGCCAACCAAAACAACTAATTCTGGAATGACGGCCCACCGTGCCGAAACCACGGCCGGCCTTGGGCGAAACGCGCCCCGTCCCCGCCACCCCGGCGGGCCTGAGACACCGCTGCGGGACACCGGCCTGAAACAAGACATTCAAGAACTGCTGGGCATCAATCCGCGCATCGTTTAGAAATCCCCCGCGCCCCGGCGGCCGGGCCGCGCATGAAAAACGTCCTGTCCAAATTACTCTGGCTCCTCGTCGCCCTCCTCGGTGCGTTTGCCTACGTCATCCTCGCCACCCGTCGCGGCGAACCGGTCAATTCCGCCTACATCCTCGTCGCCGCGCTCTGCACCTACACCATCGGCTACCGCTTTTACTCGAAATGGATCGCCGCCCGCATCCTCGCGCTCAACGACCGCCGCGCCACGCCCTGCGAAGTCCACGACGACGGCAAGGATTTCGTGAAGACGAACAAGTGGATCGTCTTCGGCCATCACTTCGCGGCCATCAGCGGGCCGGGGCCGCTCGTCGGGCCGGTGCTCGCGGCGCAGTTTGGGTATCTGCCGGGGACGCTCTGGATTCTCATCGGCGTAGTGCTGGGCGGCGCGGTGCAGGATTTCGTGATCCTCTTCGCCTCCATCCGGCGCGACGGAAAATCGCTCGGCCAGATGGTGAAGGAGGAAATCAACTCCTGGGCCGGCGTCATCGGCACCATCGCGATCCTTTCGATCATGATCATTCTGCTGGCCGTGCTCGCGCTCGTGGTCGTGAACGCGCTGGCTGATTCGCCGTGGGGCGTCTTCACCGTGGCGGCGACGATTCCCATCGCGATGTTCATGGGCGGCTACCTGCGCTGGCTGCGCGCGGGCCGCGTGCTGGAGGCCTCGATCATCGGCGTGGTGCTGCTGCTCGCGGCGGTCTGGGGCGGGCAATACGTTTCGGAAAGCGCGACGCTTGGGCCGGTCTTCAAGCTCAAGGCCGAGCACCTCGCGTGGTCGGTCATCCTCTACGGTTTCGCCGCCAGCGTGCTGCCGGTGTGGCTGCTGCTCGCGCCGCGCGACTACCTCAGCACCTTCATGAAGCTGGGCACCATCTTCCTGCTTGCGCTCGGCGTGCTGCTCGTGCTGCCGGATTTGCAGATGCCCGCGCTCACGAAGTTCGTGGACGGCTCCGGCCCCGTGGTGCCGGGGAAGCTGTTTCCGTTCTGCTTTATCACCATCGCCTGCGGCGCGATCAGCGGATTTCACACGCTCATCAGCAGCGGCATCACGCCCAAGATCATCACCCGCGAAAGCTACGCGCGGCCCGTCGGCTACGGCGCCATGTGCCTCGAATCGCTCGTCGCCATCATGGCCATCATCGCCGCCTGCACGCTGGAGCCGGGCGTTTATCTGGCCATGAACATCAAGGCGCCGGGCGCGGATGCCGCCGCCATCGCGACGGCCACGGTGACCCAGGTGAATTCGTACGGCCCCGACTTCGCGCTCACCGCCGAACGCATGACCGAACTGGCGCGCGACGTGAAGGAGGAAACACTCTACGGCCGCACCGGTGGCGCGGCCACGCTCGCCGTCGGCATGGCTAACTTGTTTCACCGCGCCTTCCAGGGCCTGGGCGGAAACTGGCTCGGCATCTGGTATCATTTCGCGCTGATGTTCGAGGCGCTGTTCATTCTCACCACGCTCGACGCCGGGACGCGCGTGGGCCGCTACCTCTTGCAGGACGCGCTCGGCCACGTCTCGAAACCGCTCGGCGACATCAAAAATCTCTGGGCCGGCGTCCTGGCCAGCGGAGTGATCGTCGGGTTGTGGGGCTATTTCCTGATCGCCGCCGTGCGGGATCCCGATGGTGGTATCAAGGCGCTCTGGCCCATCTTCGGCATTGCCAACCAGCTCCTCGCCGCCATCGCGCTCTGTCTGGCGACGACCATCATTTTGAAGATGACCCTCGGAGCGCCGGTCTCCGACCCGGCGCGGGCTTCGTCCAAACAATCCGGCGGGTCGGAGACCGGCGCTCGGCGGCGCTCGCCCGCGTTCGCGCTCGTCACCCTGATTCCCCTGCTCTGGCTGCTGGCCGTGACCGGCACGGCGGCGGTGGAGAAGATTTGGCATTCCAATCCGAAAATTGGATTCATGTCCGGGGCCGATGCCGCGCAGAAAAAACGCGAAGAGCTGCGGGGCAGACAGGATGTCCCCACCGCACAACTGGAGGTCCACACCAAAGCCCTTACCCAGCTTTCCAAGCAAGTCTTCAACCTCCGCCTGGACGCCTTGGTCACCGCCTTTTTTCTTGCGCTCGTCGTGCTCATTGTTTTGATCAGCGTTCGTGAATGGATTTTACTGCTCGCGCGGAAAAAAGCCGCCGACCTGCGCGAGACGCCGCCGACGTGGCTGCCGGATTACGCCGTGGCCGAAGGCCGGCCACTGCAAGTCGTGAGTCTCCTCGCTCTCACGTTCGCGCTGGCCAAGGAGCTTTCCGGCGAGGCCGCCGTGGATCGCGCCGCGCAGCACGCCGCGCTCTGCGCGAACACGCCCCGGCGCATCGACCTGCTCGGTGGCCGCCCGGCGAGTGAAAAGCTGAATCGCGGTCAGGCCTACGTGCAGACGGCGGAGGAAAAATTCAACAGCGTCAACCGCTGCTGCTAAAATGAAACTGGGACTCTACGGCGGCTCGTTCGATCCGGTGCATCTCGGCCATCTGCTGGTGGCGCGGGCGGCGCGCGAGGAACTGGGCCTGGCGCGGCTGTTTTTCATTCCCGCCGCGCAGTCACCGTTCAAGCCCGAGCACGAACTCGCGCCCGCGCCAATGCGGTTGCGTCTGCTGCGCCTCGCGCTCGCCGGCGAGACCGATTGCGAGATCGACGGGCAGGAACTGCGGCGCGGCGGCGTCTCCTACACCATCGACACGGTGCGCGAGTACGCGCGGCATTTTCCCAACGCCGAACTTTTTTACCTGATCGGGGCCGATCATCTGCTGACCTTGCCGAAGTGGCGCGAGGCCGAAACCCTGGCGCAACTTGTCGAATTCGTCGTCATCCCCCGCCCCGGCAAAAGCGTCGTCACGCTGCCCGCGCCGTTCCGACTGCGGCTGCTGGACGGTTTCCCGCTGGGCGTTTCCGCGTCGCAAATCCGCGCCCGCCTCAAGGCCGGCCGGCCGGTACAACACCTCGTGCCGTCCGCCGTCGCCGAAGCCATCCGCAACGAGCGGCTGTATCAATAGCCGACTATTGCCGGTGCGAGGCGTGGTCTGGGCGGCGGGCGCGTTTCAGAATTTCCACGCTTGATCCACTGATCCAATGAACGTCCATCATCTCGAACTGTTCTATTACGTGGCGCGGCATGGCGGCATCAGCCAGGCGGTGCGGAACATGCCCTACGGCATCCAGCAGCCGGCGATGAGCGGGCAGATCATCCACCTCGAGGAGTTTCTCGGCGTGACGCTCTTCCAGCGCCGGCCCTTCCAGCTCACGGCGGCGGGCGAGGATTTGTACCGGTTCATCGGGCCGTTTTTTTCAACATCAACAGCCCGGCGGACCGGCTGCGCGGCGGCGTCTCGCAGCAGATCCGCGTGGGCGCGTCGCAACTGGTGCTGCGAAATTACAGCCGGTGTAAACCTGCTTCTGTAAATTGTCTTTCTTCCCTCCGTCTTCACCCCTCCGGGGTTCGGCGGAGCGAGCCGAGCGCAGCTGAACCCCGGAGGCGTGAAGACGCTCCGCGCGCGAAAAACTGGTCGAGGGCAATCGCGCCTACGTGGCGCGCGGCACCGCCGGCCTGGCCATCATCGATGTCAGCAACCCCGCCGCGCCCGTGCTCCGCAACACCATCCTGCCCTTCGCCCACGCCGACATCAGCGACGTGCAGGTGGTCAATGGCATCGCCTACCTCGCCAATGAAGTCCCCAACGGCAGCCCCACGCCCCATGTCGGCATGCTCATCTACGACGTGCGCAACCCGCTCGCGCCGGTCGAGCTGGGCCGCCTTGAATGGGGCGCGGGCGGCGGCTACCACCTCGGCTGCGACGCCCACAGCGTCACCATCGAGGTCACGCCCACGGCCACGAACGCCTACCTCGCCTCCGGCATCACCGGTGACCTCCGACATCGGCGGCACCCGGTCCGCCACCGTGCGCCGCATCAACAACTGATCCGGGAAAGCCTTCGACAAACCGCAGCGGCACCCCGTGGCTGCGGTTTTTCTTTTTCCCGGCCGGACGTTTGCCCGGCGTACAAACGGACGCGTGGGCCTGGTTGGAAATCTTGGTGCGTGGGGCGCATCCTAAGGCCCCCGGCGCGCGGCCTTCAGGCCGCTTCAAGGTCCGCGCGTGCAGAGACGAAACGACGAGCCTGTGGGTGTGCGCACGTTGAAGCGGCGTAATCGCCGCGCCCGCCTGCGCCCGCGTTGACACGCCAGACGCGCCCGCTATATTGCCCGCCCTTTATGAACCGTAATCCGCATGTGGCCGTGGTGGGCGCGACGGGCGCCGTCGGCCTCGAGATGATCAAAACGCTGGAGAAGCGCAATTTCCCGGCGAGCCAACTGACCTTGCTCGCCTCCGCCCGTTCCGTCGGCAAGAAGCTCAAGTTTCGCGGACAGGACATCGCGGTCACGGAGCTGACCAAAGATTCGTTCGCCGGCATCGACATCGCGCTCTTCAGCGCGGGCGGGGGCATTTCCAAGGAGTTCGCGCCCCTCGCGGCCAGGGCGGGCTGCGTGGTGGTGGACAATTCCAGCGCGTTCCGCATGGACGACTCGGTGCCGCTGGTCGTGCCCGAAATCAACGCCGCCGATGTGCGGAAACACCAGGGCATCATCGCGAACCCGAACTGCACGACGGCGATCACGCTGATGGCGCTGTTTCCGTTGCACCAGGCGTTCGGGGTGAAGCGGATTTTCGCTTCGAGCTATCAGGCCGTTTCCGGGACCGGGGCGAAGGCGATCGAGGAACTGGAGCGGCAGGTGGGCGAGGTCGTGGCCGGGCAGCCGGTGACGAAGGAGGTCTATCCGCACCAGATCGCGTTCAACGTCCTGCCGCAGGTCGATTCATTTTTGCCGTCCGGCTACACGAAAGAGGAGATGAAGCTGGAAAACGAGGGCCGCAAAATCATGCATCACCCGTCGTTCCGGGCGAGCGTGACCTGCGTGCGCGTGCCGGTCTATCGCTCCCATTCCATCGCCGTGAGCGCGGAGTTTGAAATGCCCGTGACGGTGGCCGCCGCGTGGGCCGTGCTCAAAAAAGCCCCCGGCCTCGACCTCGTGGACGAGCCGGAAAACAGAAGTTACCCCATGCCCCTCTTCACCTCCGAACGGGACAACTGCGCGGTGGGCCGAATCCGCATGGACTGCGCACTCGAGAACGGCCTCTGCTTCTGGGTGTGCGGCGATCAGCTCCTCAAGGGCGCGGCGCTCAACGCGGTGCAGATCGCCGAGGAGTTGCTGAAATAGCGGGGCGAGTTTCGTATCGCCAACCCCGCCGCGCCCCTGCTATCCATCGCCCCCGTCTGCCTCCGGCCCGGCAGCGCAATCTGAACCTCATGTCCACCGGCAACATCTCGGCGCGCGTCCGCGTGGACGGAAAATTTTTCCGTCTCGGCGAGCAAAAATTTTATCCCAAGGGTGTCACCTACGGGCCATTCGCCCCGAATGCCGACGGGGACCACTTCGCGTCGTGCGAACAGACCCTGAAAGATTTCCACCAGGTCCGCGAACTCGGCGCCAACCTCCTCCGCGTCTATCACGTCCCGCCGCGCTGGTTCCTCGACCTCGCCGCGGCGCACGAGCTGAAGGTGATGATCGACATTCCGTGGAACAAGCACCTCTGCTTCCTCGATTCCGCCAAATCCCGCGCCGAAGCACGCGTCGCCGTGCATGAGGCGGTCCAGGGCTGCGGCGGACACCCGGCGGTCTTCGCCTTCAGCGTGGTGAACGAAATCGCCGCCGACCTCGTGCGCTGGAGCGGCGCGCGCGCGGTGGGCGAGTTCATCGAGGACCTGGTGAACGAGGCCAAGGACGCCGACCCGGACTGTCTCTGCACCTTCGGCAACTATCCGCCCACGGAATTTCTGCGGGTGCTGAACATCGACTTCCTCTGCTTCAATGTTTATCTGCACGAGCGTCGGCCGTTTGAAAATTATCTCGTGCGCCTGCAGATGATCGCGGACGCCAAGCCGCTCCTGCTCGGCGAGACAGGCGCCGATTCGCAGCGCGAGGGCGAGGCGCAGAAGTGCGGGATGCTCGCCTGGCAGATCGAGGCGGGCTTTCAAGCCGGGCTGGCCGGCCTGGTCGTCTTCAGCTACACTGACGACTGGTTTCGCAACGGGATGCAGATCGACGACTGGTTCTTCGGCCTGACCAGGCGCGAGCGCCAGCCGAAGGAATCGTTCCATGTCGTCCAGAAACAATTTCGGCAGGCGCCGTATTTTCCGCTGCCGTCGTGGCCAAAAGTCTCCGTGGTCGTGGCCAGCTACAACGGCGCGCACACGCTCGACGCCTGCCTGAAATCACTCGCCCAGCTCAACTATCCGAACTACGAAGTCATCGTCGTCGATGACGGTTCCACCGACGAGACCGCGCGCCTGGTCGCGAATTACAAGAACGTCCGCTACCTGCATCAGGAGAACAAAGGCCTGTCCGTCGCGCGCAACGCCGGCATCGCCGCCGCCACCGGCGAGATCGTGGCCTTCACTGATTCGGACTGCCGCGCGGACGAGGACTGGCTACATTATTTGATCGGCGATTTGTTGAGCAGCAAGTTCACCGGCATCGGCGGGCATAATTTTCTGCCGCCGGAAGATTCCTGGATCGCCGCGGCGGTGCTGGTCTCGCCGGGCGGCCCGGCGCACGTCATGTTGACCGACCGTCTGGCCGAGCACATTCCCGGGTGCAACATGGCCTTCTATAAATGGGCGCTCGACTCCATCGGCGGGTTCGATCCGATCTACCGGAAGGCAGGCGACGATGTGGACGTCTGCTGGCGCCTGCAGCAGCGCGGCTGCAAGATCGGCTTCAGCCCGTCCGGCTTCGTCTGGCACTACCGCCGCGCGACGGTGAAGGCCTATCTGAAACAGCAGATCGGCTACGGCGAAGCCGAGGCGCTCCTCGCGGTCAAGCACGCGGAATATTTCAACTCCGCCGGAGGCAGCATCTGGCGGGGGCGCATCTACACGGCGTCCAAAATGGGCGTGATCGTCAAGCCGCCGGTCATCTATCACGGCCTCTTCGGCGGCGCGTGGTTCCAGACGCTCTACGCGGGCGAGCCGGCGCTGGCTTTCATGCTCTGCACCTCGCTGGAATTTCACGTCCTCGTCACGCTCCCGCTGCTCGCGCTCGCGATGCCGTTCCGGGCCGTCTGGCCGCTGGGCGTGGCGACGCTGCTCACCTCGATAATCATCTGCCTGGCCGCCGCCGCGCAGGCCGACCTGCCGAAAACCAAGCGCCGCTTCTGGTCGCGTCCGCTCGTCGCGCTGCTATTCTTTCTGCAACCGATCGCCCGCGGCTGGGCGCGCTACCACGGGCGGCTGGCCCTGCGCACCACGCCGGAAAAGGCCCACCTCCGGCTCGACGCCGTTCGGAACCCGGACCGCAACGAATCGCTCGACAAAGTGCGTTACTGGTCGGGCCCGGGGATCGAACGGCTGGCCTTCGTCCATTCCATCCTCGCCGCCCTCGACAAGGAGGGCTGGCAGCACCGCGCCGATGAAGGGTGGAGCGGCCACGACGTGGAAATTTACGGCACGCGCTGGAGCCGGCTGCAATTAATCACCGTGGCGGAGGAGATGGAGCGCGCCCAGAAACTGTTCCACTGCCGCCTCGACGCCGGCTGGTCGCTGCTGGCCAAGCTTTGCTTCTGGTCGCTGCTCGGCTTCGAGCTGCTCGTCATCGGCTTCGTCGGCGAGGCGGTGCCGTATCTCTGGCTGCTCCTGCTGACCATGCCGATTTTCGGATCATTCATCGAACAGGAGAAGCGTAATCTCCAGCGGCTCATCATTGCCTTCCTCGACGAACTGGCCCGCCGGCAGCAAATGACCAAGCTGCCGTTTGGCCGGCCCGCCGAACCCGCCGCGCAGGCCGCTCCCGGCGCGGTGCCATCAGCGAAATGATGAAGCGGGCAGAAATTTTTTCGGAAAGGAACATTCAACATTCAACGCCCAACCTCGAACTCGCCGGCGTGCCAGTCATTGGGCGTTAAATGTTGAATATTGAATGTTTTCCCTACGGATAAGTCTTGGCGGCTACTCGACCTTTCATTAACCATCGTCGGCAGATTCGCGCATGATTCCATACCACCAACTTCTCCGGCTCGTTTTGGAACAGGGTAAATTCAAACCCGACCGCACCGGCACCGGTACCTACGCCGTCTTCGGCGCGCAGGCGCGGTTCCCGCTCGCCGACGGCTTTCCCGTGCTCACCACCAAGAAACTCCATCTCAAGTCCATCATCTACGAGCTGCTCTGGTTCCTGCGCGGAGAGACGAACATCAAATATCTCACCGACCACGGCGTGACCATCTGGAACGAGTGGGCCGATGCCGAGGGCAAGCTCGGCCGCGTCTATGGGGCGCAATGGTGCGACTGGCGCACCGCCGACGGCCGCTCGATCAACCAGATCGACCAGGTCATCGCGCAGATCAAAGCCAAGCCCGACAGCCGCCGCCACATTGTCAGCGCCTGGAACGTCGGCGAGATCGACGAGATGGCGCTGCCGCCGTGTCACGCGCTCTTCCAGTTTTTCGTGCAAGACGGCGAGCTGAGCTGCCAGCTTTACCAGCGCAGCGCGGATTTGTTTCTCGGCGTGCCGTTCAACATCGCCAGCTACGCGCTGCTCACGCTGATGGTCGCGCAGGTCTGCGGATTGAAGCCGGGCACTTTCGTCCACACCTTCGGCGATCTGCATCTCTACTCAAACCATCTCGAACAGGCGAAGCTGCAGCTCACCCGCGAGCCGCATCCGTTGCCGGTGATGAAGCTCAACCCGGCGGTGCAGAACATCCGCGATTTCCAGTTCGAGGATTTTGAACTGACCGGCTACGACCCGCACCCGGCGATCAAAGCGCCGATTGCGGTGTGAACCAAATTGTCAGTATGAATAGTCCGTTTGGAAAAATTCGCCGTTGGATCAAAGCTCATCGCACCCGGCTTGTTCTTGCGTTGCTGATCGCGTTGCTGGCGGTTGCCGGTCTGCTCGTCGGTGCGGATCGCGCCTGCCAAAACGCGGCGGCCGGCCGCATTTTCCGCTCGATGGAAACAGTCCCGCCGTCGGAGGTGGGTCTGGTGCTCGGCACGGCCAAGACGACGCGGCGCGATTCCACCAATCTCCATTTCACCCAGCGGATCAAGGCCGCGGCCGCGCTGTATCACGCGGGCAAGGTCCGCCACCTGCGCGTGAGCGGTGACAACCACGTCGTGGGTTATGACGAGCCGAGCGACATGCGCGACGCGCTGGTCGCCGCCGGCGTGCCGACCAACGCCATCACCTGTGATTATGCCGGCTTTCGCACGCTGGATTCAGTGGCGCGGGCGCAATCGGTCTTCGGCCTGACCCGCTGCACGATTGTTTCCGAGGAGTTTCACTGTCCGCGTGCGTTGTGGATTGCCCGTCGCCAAGGGTTGGATGCCGTGGCGTTTGCCGCCCCGGATTTAGGCGTCCGCTGGTCGGCCCGCGTGAAGGCGCGTGAAAGTTTCGCCCGCGCGTGGTGCGCCGTGGATTTGTACGTGCTGCATCGCGGCCCAAAATTTTCCGGCCCCTACGAACCGATCGTGCTCACGTCGGTCGCACCTCGATGAAACACTTCAAAGCCATCGCCGCCATGTCGGAGAACCGCGTCATCGGCGCGGGGAACAAAATCCCGTGGCATCTGCCCGAGGATTTCAAATGGTTCAAAAAAACGACCACTGGGCAGATCGTCGTGATGGGCCGCAAGACTTTTGAGAGCCTGGGCAAACCGCTGCCCAACCGAAAAAATCTGATCCTGACCCGTCATCCCCGGCACTTGATCAACGCCCACCAGGAAATCTTCGGCGACTACAAGGAGTGGCGCGGCGGCCGGCATCTGCAAAGCCCGTATCAGTTTCACCTGACCAAAATCGAGGGGACGCGCGAGAATGACATCTTCATCTTCAACTCGCTCGACCGCCTGAATCCAGAGGATTTCCCAACGGATATTTTCATCTGCGGTGGCGCGCAGATTTACGAGCAGGCCCTGCCGCGCTGCTCGGACTTGTATCTCACGCTCGTGAAGCGCGTCGTCGAGGGCGACGCTTTCTTTCCGCCGTTTGAAGACCAATTCGAACTGGCCGCAGAAATCGCCGACCATGCCGAGTTCAAAATCCTTCACTACCGCCATCGCGGGCTGAAGAGTTCGTGACGGCGCGGCTTCAACTCGAATTTCCAAATTGAAACCGCTAATCTCCGCTCATCGACGCTAATCCGAAGGACTGGGAATTAAAACGCCGGGAAAATATTTTCCGCCCGGTGCGCCACCAGTTTTTTATCAGCGCAGATGAGCGCAGATCAGCGGTTCCAATTCAGCTTCCGGCTTTAACCTTGAACTTTGAACCTTAAACTTTGAACACTGCGCCGCGCGATGTCCCAAATGTTGAAATCCTCGGGCGCAATGGGCGCGGCCACCCTCACCAGCCGGGTGCTCGGCATGGTGCGCGAAATGGCTTATGCCGGCTTCATGGGCGTCGGTTGGGTGGCGGACGCGTTCTTCATGGCGTTCATGGTGCCGAATCTTTTCCGCCGACTGCTCGGGGAAGGCGCGCTCACGGCGGCGTTCATCCCCATTTTCAAGGAGAAGGAAAAACTGGCGGGCGAAAAGGAAATGTGGCGCGCGTCCAACGCCGTCGTGTCCGGCCTGCTCGCCGGCTCCGCGCTGCTCATTCTGCTCGGCCTGGCCGGGGTGTCGGTGGCCATCGCCTACGGGCGGCAGGAGCTGAACGGCGCGACCAACTTCACCGACGAGACGCTGCTCATGCTGCAATTGCTGCGCGTGATGCTCCCGTATCTGCTGCTCGTCTGCCTGGCGGCAATCTGCATGGGCATGTTGAACGCGCGCGGTCATTTCTTCGTGCCAGCCATGGGCTCGACGATGCTGAACCTCGTGATGATCGCGTCGGTCTGGTGGCTGGCCCCGCAGTTTGGCGCGAATCTTGAGCAGCAGGTCTTCGCCCTGGCCATCGGCGTGGTGGTGGCGGGCCTCGCGCAGGCGGCGTTTCAAATGCCGCTGCTCCATCGCGAGGGTTTCCGCTACCAATGGGTCACGCCCTGGAGCGATCCAACCGTGCGGCGCGTGGCCATCCAGATGGTGCCGGCCCTGCTAGGCGTGGCGGCGTTTCAAATCAACGTGCTCGTCACCCAGAGCATGGCCTTCTGGTTCGAGAAAGGCATCGTCTCCTCGTTCAACACCGCCGTGCGCCTGATGGAGCTGCCGCAGGGTGTCTTCGGTATTTCCCTGGCGACGTATCTGCTGCCGACGCTCTCCGGGCTGGCGGCGGAGAAAAAATTTCCAGAGTTTCGCGCCACGCTCGCGCAGGGGTTGGGCTATCTGGTCTTCATCAACCTGCTCGCGTCGGTGCTGCTCCTGGTCGAGGCCGAGCCAATCGTGCGGCTGCTCTTCGAGCGCGGCAAGTTCGACGCCTCCGCCACCCTGCGGGCCAGTGCGGCGCTGGCCTGTCTGGCGCCGGGGCTGGTTGCGTTCTCGATGGTGAACATTCTGGCGCGCGCCTTCTACGCGCTGGGCGACACGAAAACACCGATGCTCATCAGTGTTTTTTGTCTGATGATCAACGTGCTTTTTGCGGCGGCGCTGATCTGGCGGTTCAAGCAGGGCGGCCTCGGCGCGGCCAACACCCTGAGCGCGGTCTGCAACGTGGCGCTGCTCCTCTTCGCGCTCCGCAAAAAACTCGCGCGGCTGGAACTGGCCAGTCTGCGCGCCAGCCTGCGTTCACTGCTCATCGCCGGCGCGCTGGCCGGCGGGACCGCGTGGGGCGCGCTCTGGTTTTGGGAGACGCGGCTCGGCCACGACACGCTGCCGATGAAGATCGGCGAAGTCTTCGCCCCGATGACGCTGGCCACGCTCGTTTATTTTGGGGTGGCGCACTGGCTGAAGATTTCCTACGCCCACGAGTTCACCGCGCTGCTGGGGAAACGGCTGAGCCGTCTGCGGCGGTGATCCGTAGGACAGGCGTCGCGCCTGTCTCTAACTTCAAATGATACAGTTTGTTGAACTATTGGCCTCGGCTTCAAACCGTCCTAAACGGTGCAAAGTTTCTGAAAATGGAGACAGGCGCGACGCCTGTCCTACGCGCGAATCGCCCGTTCGCAAGATGTTTCAACTGCATGGTTGAGCAGACCGCAAGAAATTTCTTTTGCCTCGACGCGCGGCAACCGCCAAATTCACCGCCAGCCGAACTGCCATGCTCACCACGCTGCGCATCAAAAATCTCGCCCTGGTCGCCGACCTGACGCTCGAACTTGCGCCCGGCTACAACGCCATCACCGGCGAAACCGGCGCGGGCAAGTCCATCATCATCGGCGCGCTCAACCTCGTCCTCGGCCAGCGCGCCGACCGCACGCTCATCCGCAGCGGCGAAGATGCCTGCTCCGTCGAGGCCGTCTTCGACGTGGCGAAACTGCGCGCGCCGCTGAAAAGTTTTCTGGACGAGAACGGCGTCGAACCATGCGAGGACGCGCAGCTCGTCCTCAGGCGCGTCTTCACCGCCGCCGGCGCGAACCGCCAGTTCATCAACGGCTCGCCCACCACGCTGGCCACGCTGGCCGCGCTCGGCGAGTGGCTGGTGGACATGCACGGCCCGCACGACCACCAGTCGCTGCTGCATCCCGCGAAGCAGCTCACCATCCTCGACGCCTTTGGCAATCTCCATCCGCAACGCGAGTCGTTGGCCGAACTGGTCCGCCGCCGCGCCGCGCTGGAGACGGAAAAATCCGCGCTCATCGTCGATGAAAAAACCTACGCGCAACAACTCGATCTGCTGCGCTTTCAAGTTCAAGAAATTACCGGGGCAAATCTCCGCCCGGACGAAGCCGAAGAAGTCGAACAGGAGCACACCCGCGCCAGTAACGCGGCGAAGCTGCTCGAACTCAGCCAGGGCGCGCTCGGCCTGTTGAGCGAGAACGAGCAGTCATTGCTCACGCAAACCGGCGCGCTGGGCCGGGTGCTGCATGACTTGCAGCGCATCGACGCCGGGGCCGCGCCGCTGGTGGAACTGCACGAGCAGGCCTCGGCCACGCTGCGGGAGTTGAGCGGCGCGCTCGTCGACTACGCCGACCGCATCGATCTCGATCCGGGCCGTTTGCAGGAGCTGGAGGAGCGCCTGAATCTGCTGCACTCGCTCCGCCGCAAATACGGCGCGACGCTCGCCGACGTGATGGCGTTCGGCGCGGACGCGAAGGAAAAACTCCAGACCCTCGAAGCGCGCGACGAGGAACTGGCGCGGCTTAACGGCGCGCTGCAAAAACTCGACGCGGAACTGGCCCGCGCGGGCCGGGAGCTTTCCGCCGCACGCCGCAAGCTGATTCCAAAACTCAGCAAGGCCGTGGGCCGCGAGTTGAACGCGCTCGGCTTCCAGCAAAGCCAGTTCGACGTGGCGCTGACGACCACGCTGCAGATCACGGCGTCCGGCGCGGACGCGATTGAGTTTCAGTTCGCGCCGAATCCCGGTGAACCGGCGCGACCGTTGCGGGCGATTGCCAGTTCAGGAGAAATGGCCCGCGTGATGTTGGCGCTGAAGACTGTCCTCGCCGCCGAAGACGAGGTGCCGGTGCTGGTCTTCGATGAGGTGGATGCGAACGTCGGCGGCGAAACGGCCAATGCGGTCGGGGAAAAGATGCGGCAGATCGCCGCGCAGCATCAGGTGCTCTGCATCACGCATCTCGCGCCGGTCGCGGCCCAGGCCACCGCGCATTTTGTCGTGAGCAAGGAGATCAAGGCGGGACGGACGGTTTCGCAGATCGGGCAGATTCACAAAATGCACCGCATCGAGGAACTGGCGCGGATGCTCGGGGGCCAGAGCGCGGCGGCTCTGAAGCACGCGGAGTCGCTGTTGAAATAGGCGGTCTCAGCCGCCAGCGCGCACGAGTTCCAAAACGTTCGCGAGGGCTTCACCGGTTTTCGCGAGCGTCATCTCACCACCGCGCCGCTTGATCTCGACTTCGCCGTTAGCCAGTGATTTCTCGCCGAGGCCGATGCGGATCGGAATGCCAATAAGGTCGGCATCCTTGAACTTCACGCCGGGACGGTCGTCGCGGTCGTCAAGCAAGACCTCGACGCCTTGTGCGGTGAGATCGGCGTAAAGTTTTTCCGCGAGCGTCATGATCGGGCTGCCGGCGACAACCCCAAGCGGGGTGATGATGACCTGATACGGCGCGACGGCCAGCGGCCAGATGATGCCGTCCTTGTCGTTCGACTGTTCGATGACCGCCTGCAACGTGCGCGTGACGCCGATGCCGTAGCAGCCCATGACGGAGGGATTCGACTTGCCGGTTTCGTCGAGGAACACGGCGTTGAGCTTCTCGCTGTATTTGGTGCCGAGCTTGAAGACATGGCCAACCTCGATGGCGCGGCGGATTTTCAAGGGCTTGGCGCACTTGGCGCAAGGCTCCCCGGCGCGCACCGTCCGCAGATCAAACCATTGCGTGACCTTGAGGTCGCGTTCGATGGAGACGTTTTTCAAATGGAAGCCGTCCTCGTTCGCGCCGGTCGTCATGTCGTTCGCGCCGCGCAGTCGCTCGTCGGCGAAAACTTCCACGTCGGCCGGCACATTCGCCACCGCGCCGAGAGAACCTGGTTTCGCGCCGAGCGTGCCGAGACATTCTTCCGGCGTGGCCGGACGCACTTCCACTGCGCCGGTCTTGGCCATGAATTTCGTCTCGTTCAACTGGTCGTCACCGCGGATCAGGACGAGAACCGTTTTGCTGTCCGCGATATATACGAGCGTCTTGATCTGGCGGTTGGCCGGCACGCTGTAGGGCGCCTTGCTCAACGCCTCGATGGTCACGACGCCGGGCGTGGCAAATTTTTCCACGGCCGCACCAATCTCGCGCGCGGCGGTTTTCGGGAGGCCGCTGGTCGCCTTCTCGATGTTCGCCGCGTAACCGCAGGCCTCGCAGAACGCGACCTCGTTCTCGCCGGTCTCGGCGGGCACCATGAATTCGTGCGAATGACTGCCGCCGATGACGCCGGTGTCGGCCTCGACGGGGAACGCCTTCAGCCCGCAGCGCGCGAAGATGCGCGTGTAGGCGTCATACATTTTCTGGTAGCTGGCCATCGCGCCGTCATCGGTCGCATCGAAGCTGTAGGCGTCCTTCATGATGAATTCCTTCGCGCGCATCAGGCCGAAGCGCGGGCGGATCTCGTCGCGAAACTTGGTTTGAATCTGGTAAAAATTCTTCGGCATCTGGCGGTAGCTGTTGATCTCGCCGGCGGCCAGGGTGGTGATGACTTCCTCGTGCGTCGGGCCGAGCACCCATTCCTTTTTCGAGCGGTCGCGGACTTTGAAGAGCACGTCGCGCGCGGTTTCGTAGCGTCCGCTCTGCTGCCAGATTTCGGGCGGCTGGAGGGCGGGCATGAGGAGTTCGAGCGCGCCGGCGCGGTCCATTTCCTCGCGGATGATCTGCTCGATCTTACGGAGCGAACGCAGGCCAAGCGGCAGGAAGATGTAGAGGCCGCCGGTGAGCTTGCGGATGAGGCCGGCGCGGAGCAGCAGTTTGTGGGAGATGATCTCCGCGTCGGCGGGGGTCTCTTTGAGGGTCGGAATCAGGGCGTTGGTCCAGCGCATGGGAAATTATGAGTGTTTAATTTTGAGTTTGAATTTGACCGGCGGTGGCTCGGAGCGCGGGTGTACGGCTCGAAATCCCGAACCCGCCAGTTACTTCACCGTGTTGACGAGCGGCGTCAGCCCCTGGATGCGGACTTCGAGGCGGTCACCACTTTCAATCGGCCCGACCCCGCTGGGCGTGCCGGTGACGATCACGTCGCCGGGGAGCAGCGTCATGTTGGTGGAGATGAAGCTCACGAGCTGGTAGCAGTTGAAGATGAGCTGGCTGGTGTTCGAATTCTGGCGAAGCTGGCCGTTCTGGAAAAGCTGGATGGTCAGATCATGCGGATCGATCTTCGTCTCCACATACGGCCCGAGCGGCGTGAAGGTGTCAAAGGATTTGGCGCGCGCCCACTGGCTCTCGGCCTTCTGAATGGTGCGATCACTGATGTCCTGGGCGGCGGTGTAGCCGTAAATGTAGCGGGCGGCGGCGGCGGGCGTGACGTTGCGCACCCGGCGGCCGATGACGATGGCCAACTCGGCCTCGTAGTCGGTGCGGTGATTGGCGAAGGGCACCTCGATCTTCGCGCCGTCGGGAATGAGCGAGGTGGTGGCCTTGAACCAGAAGAGGGGTTCCTTGGGCAGGGGCTTGCCGGATTCGCGCGCGTGATCGGCGTAGTTCAGGCCGACAGCAATGATCTTGCTGGGGTTGACCGGCGTGAGGGTGCGGAGGCCTTTGAAGGACGTCGGCTTCTTGTCGAAAGACGGCGATCCAAAAACATCCCCATGCAGACGAAAAAGCTCGCCGTCCACCACCTTGGCGTAAAAAATATCGTCACCCTTTTGAAATCGACCAATAGCTGCCATAAAGTGCACTCATACCTAGCAAAGGAATACGGCGGGTCGCAAGCCAATTCCAGCCTGCGGCCAGCGGCATGACAATTCCGCCGGGGTGTGGTAGATGAATTTCGACATGAGAAACATCAGTGGCAGCGGGCGGCGCGCGGTTCTGGCCCTAGGCCTGGGACTGCTGGCGTGCGGACCGGTGTTCGCGGGCGGGAGCGGGTGGAACGTGGTGGTTGTGGTAAACCAGATCAGCAGCAACTCGGTGGAACTGGGCAACTATTACTGCGAACGCCGCCAGGTGCCCCCGCAAAATCTCCTCCGCATCAACTGGCCCGGCAGCCGCATCTCGTGGACTGTCGCAGAATTCCAGACCACCCTGGCCACCCCGCTCCAGTCCATGCTCGCCGCGCGCGGACTGACCAACCAGATCGATTTCGTGGCACTCTCCATGGACATTCCGTATCGCATCACCAGCGCGTTCGAAGGCGTCAACGCCACCACCGCCGGGCTCTTCTACGGTTTCAAACCCGACTCGCGCGATCCCAATCTGTGTCCGCTGGCCACGAATTCCAAGAGCGGCTACTTCGCCAGCGAGGGAATTTTTCGCCAGACCGCGCACGGCACCGGGCCGACCAACTTCCTGGCTGTCATGCTCACCGCCGACACACTGGCCGGGGCCAAAGGCATGGTGGACCAGGGCGTGAACAGCGACCACTCGTTCCCCACCCAGTCCGTCATCCTGTCCAAGACATACGACATTGATCGCAATGTGCGTTACCTCAGTTTCGACAACGCCATTTTCAACACCCGATTGCGCGGAAATTATTCACTGCTCCGCACCAACACCGCGCCGGTGGCGGGCCAGACCAACCTGCTCGGTTTCCAGACCGGCTTCGCCACCGTGCCCGTCACGCCCGGCGTCTTCGTCCCCGGCGCGATGGCTGACAACCTCACCTCCTTCGGCGGCTATCTGTTTGAATTCACCGGCCAGACCAATCTGCTTTCCTTCATTCAAGCCGGGGCGGCGGGCAGCTACGGCACTGTCATAGAACCCTGCAACTACCTGGAAAAATTCCCCGATCCGCAAAATTATTACTACCAGGCGCGCGGCTTCAGCCTCGCGGAATGTTACCTCCAAAGCCTGGCCAATCCCTACCAGGGCCTGCTCGTCGGCGAGCCGCTGGCCGCGCCGTTTGCGAAACCCGCGAGCGCATCCTGGAACGGCCTGCCGGCCGGCGCGCGTCTCAGCGGTATCACCAATCTTTCCCTGCAAGGCAACGCCGCCGCCACCAACCTGCCGCTCCAACAAGTGGATTTGTTCCTCGACGGTTGCCAGCTGCAAACGCTCACCAACCTCCCGCCCTTTTCCAATAACGTCATCAACCTTACGCTGAACGGACAGACCACCAATTACTCCGTCCCCGCCGGCGCGACGCTCCAGTCCGTCGCCACCGGTCTGGCCACCAGCATCAATGCCCTCGCCCCGCAGACCAAGATTTCCGCCCAGGCCCACGGCGACCGCCTCGAACTGGCCGCCACCAACTCCGCGCTGACTGGCGCACAAAATTCCGTGACGGCCGGCAGCGCCCTCGGCGGGGCCGGCGCGCTCACAACCTTCATCAGCGGCAGCCGGACGAATTTTCTCGATTCCATGGCGATGGGCTACCGGAGCATCAATCTCGCCGGCACCGTCCACGTCGGCAGTTATCTGCTGCTGGTCGTGACCAAAACCAACGGCACCACCGTCACCCTCGGCGTCACCAACAACTCCCCTTCCGGCACCCTCTACGCCAGTCTGGTGCAACCACTCTACAACGCTGTCACCATTTCGCCCGCCTTGCAAGCCGCCGACGGCCTAGTGGTGGAGGACATTTACATCAACGGCAGCGTGGTGCAGATGGTGTTTCGCGCGGTCAGCCCCGGCCTGCCGGCCGCTCATATCCAGGCGAACCTCACCGCCTCCGGCACCATTACTCGCACCCCTGCGGGCGCGCAGCGCATGACGGAAAATCTCAGCGACCTCCAGCCGCGCAATCATCTCTACCTCGCCGCTGGCGCGACCAATCTGTCCTTCAGCTTTCCGCTCGACACGACCACGCTCGCCGATGGCAGCCATGAACTGTCCGCCGTCTTCTACGAGGGCAGCCACATCCGCACGCAGACACGCGCCACGCAGACCGTCGTAATCTCGAACAGTCCGCTGGCCGCGACCTTCGTCTGCCTCGTCGGTGGCACCAACGCGGCCATCGAAGCCACGCTGCAGTTCGCCGTCACCGCGAACACCAACATGATCTCTTGGATTGAACTCTTCAGCACCGGCGGTTCGCTGGCCGCCGTCACGAACCAGTCCAGCGCCACATTCTCCGTGGGCGGCACCAACCTCGGCCTCGGCCTGCATCGGTTTTACGCGGTCGTCACGGACAACGGCGGCAAGCAGTTTCGCACCGCCACCAAATACATCCGGCTCGTCGGGCCGGAAGCGCCGTTCCCCGTCCAGATTTCCCGCCCGCCCCTCACCCTCGGCTGGCCGGCGGTCGCCGGGCGGCGGTACGACGTGATGAGCGCGACCGTGGTCACCAACCCGCTGCTCCTCCGCGCCACCCTGACGCCGACCAACGCCGGCCTTTATTACTGGCCCGAACCGCAGTCGAATGCCCTGCAGCAGTTTTACCGCATCCGTCTCTCGCCTTAGCTTCATTGCCAATGTTTGAAGACACTCACGCCATGCACGAATACCCAATAGTCAAAGCTCGTTTTGAGCGCGATTCCGATGGCGTGCCAGGGCCGTTCTACGTGATGAAGGATCGGTGCATCATTTGCGGGCTGCCGCCTCAGACCGCGCCGCTCAACATCACTTGGGACGCACAGTTTTAGCGTTCCGGTTGCATAGGTTGCCCGAAGCATTGTCGCGTGGAGCGTCAGCCCGAGACGACAGACGAACTGGCACTCGTCATCGAGGCGGCGCGCGGGTCTTGTGTCGATGCCATCCGTTACTGCGGAACTGACCTAGAGATACTCGCCAGATTCCGCGAGCTTGGGTGTGAGAGATTGCGTGATGCACTTTGTTGAACTGTGCTAAACCCGCCGCGCGCGTTTTCCCCAAAAACTTTTCTATCGCACCAGTGTTCCCCGGGGGTATATTGCCGCTTATTAAAAAATTCTCGCCGTCCCTCTTCGCCATCGTTCTGGCGGCGGGCTGGCTACTGCTCTCGGGCCCGCCAGCTCGTGGCGTGGACCGGCTGAATTGGGACAAGAAAAATGACCGCGTCGATGCCGAGATTCAAACCTGGCCCGTGCCCAAGGTGCTCCAGCAAATCACCGCCGCCACCGGCTGGAAGGTTCTCGTGGACCCCGGCATCAAGGAAGTCGTCTCCACCAAGTTCAAAAACAAACCGGCCGGCGACGCGCTCGAACGTCTGCTCGGCGATTTGAATTACGCGCTCATCCCCCAGACCAACGGCCCCTCCAAGCTGCTCGTCTTCCGCTCCGCGCCGGGCGACGCCACGCTGCCCGTCGCCCCGCCCAAAAAACCGGCCAACCTCATCGACAACGAACTCATCGTCACCCTCAAACCCGGCCAGAAAATCGACGGCCTCGCCCGGCGAAATCGGGCGAAAGTGATCGGCCGCGCCGACGCGCTCAACGCCTACCGCTTGAAGTTCGGCGATGCCGACGCCGCCGACAGCGCCAGCGCAGCACTGGCGAACGAAAGCGGCGTCGAGGCGGTGGACGCGAATTATTCCATCTCGATTCCCGAGACCCCCCGGCTGGCGACGGGTGGCGGCACGCCGTTTACCCTGTCACCGACCGTTGCGCCGGACGGGAAATACACCACCGTCGGACTGGTGGACACCGCCGTGCAGGGGAGGCAGGGGGGCATCGCGGATTTCATTTCCAGCGCATTTTCCGTCGCCGCCAGCGAACCGGCGGCAAACAGCAGCAGCCCGTGGCACGGCACCTCGATGGCGGAGGGAATTTTGAAAAGCGCCAACGACGGCACCGTGCGCATCGCCAGTGTGGACGTTTACGGCGGCAATGCGACCACCAGCATGTTCGATGTGGGCTACGGCATTTACAAAGTCATCAACGACGGCCACGCCACCATCGTCAACCTCAGCCTGGCCGGCGAAGGCCAAAGCGCGTTCGTGGACAAGATCATCAACGAGGCCCATGCCCGGGGCGTGATCTTTGTTGCGGCGGCGGGCAACGAACACATTGCCACGCCGATGGAACCAGCGGCCAACGCCAATGTAATTTCTGTGACCTCCTCGGACGGCAAGGGCGGCATCGCAAGCTACGCCAACATCAGCCCGACCGTGGACGTAGCCGCGCCCGGCACCATCGTGGTCCAGTTTGACGGGCGCTACTACTCCGTCACGGGCACCTCGACTTCGACGGCACTGGTGAGCGGCCTCGCCGCCGGGATCGCCGCCAGCACCCACAAGCCCGTGGCGGAGGTCGAGGCAGCCATCCGGAAAACGCTGGCAATCAAAGCGCCGTGAGCCAGGCCGTTCTGAATTGCGTCTTGCGCCATCGTCGCTCTCCATTAACCTGCCAACGTGGCTTGGTTTACTGACAGACAAAGTTTTCTCATCGCCGTGGTCGCCTACGGCTTCAGCGCCACGTACTCGATTTTCGCCCTGCGCAAAGGGTTCCGTGAAGACAACCGGATCAATTACCTGCTGCTCCTCGCCGGCTTTGTCTTTCACACCACCGCCATGTTCAAGCGCGGCTTCTCCCTGGAACGCTGCCCAATCAACAACCTCTACGAGGCCACCATCTTCATCGCGTGGACCATTGTCGCCAGTTACCTGCTCATCGGCACGTGGTCGCGGTTGCGGTTCCTCGGCGCGTTCGCCTCGCCGCTGATTTTTGCCATCGGCGTTTTTGCGCTCATGCCGTCTCTCGATTTTCACGCGGCCAAACCGACTTTCACTGGCGGTTGGTCGAGCCTGCACAAGGCCCTTATTTTGCTGGCCTACGGCGCGTTCGGCCTGAGTTCGGTGGCCGGGCTGATGTATCTCACGCAGGAGCATGATTTGAAATTTCACAAACTGCGCGCGGTGCTCTCGCGGCTGCCGCCCATTCAACGGCTGGAACTGGTGACGGGCCGGTTGTTGCTGGCCGGTCTGGTCCTGTTGAGCGCCGGTCTGGTGGTAAGCGTGATTTATCTCAAGCGCACGCGCGGAGTTTATTTCACGAACGATGCCGAGATGATCTACTCCGCTTTCGTCTGGCTGATTTACCTCGCGTTGCTGGTGGCGCGCTGGCGCTTCGCGCAGCGCGGACGCCGCTTCGCCTGGGGCGCGATCGGCGGGTTCGCGTTCGTCATGCTCACCTTCTGGGGCGTATATCTTTTGTCCGACATCCACAACCAATGACGAGCACGAAGCCTCAACTGCCCTGCGGTGTGATTTTTTTGCTCCACGTTCCGCACTCCGCGTTCCGCACTTCCTGACATGCCACTCATCGTCATCGGCCTGAGCCACCGCACCTCGCACGTCAACGTGCGCGAGCGGTTCGCCATCGCTGACGTGAAAATTCCAACTGCGCTTCAGTCACTGCGAAACGCCGGCCTGGCCGACGAAGCCGTGATCCTCTCCACCTGCAACCGCGTCGAGCTTTACGTCGCCACGCCGCTCGAACCACGACAGGCCTTCAACGAACTGCGGCAGTTCCTTCTCAACTGCGCGGATTACCGTGAGCCGCTGACCGACGAAATCTACATGCTGACCGAACCGCACAGCCTTGAGCATCTGTTCAAAGTCGCCTCCGGCCTCGACTCGATGGTGCTTGGCGAAACGGAAATCCTCGGCCAGTTGAAAAAAGCCTACGACCTCGCGCTCCAGCATCAGCACACCGGCGCGCGACTCAACAAGGCGTTTCAAAAAGCCTTCAACATCGCCAAGCACATCCGCACCGAGACGAACATCCAGCGCGGGAGCACGTCGGTCGGCTCCGTCGCGGTCGAACTCGCCGAGAAAATTTTCAGCTCGCTCAACGACCGGCAGGTGATGGTCATCGGGGCCGGCGACACGAGCGAGAAGACCGCGCGTTCCCTGCTCTCGCGCGGCGCGCACAGCATCATCGTCTCGAACCGCTCGCACGAACGCGCCGTCGCGCTGGCCGCGGAGCTGAACGGACGCGCCGTCCATTTCGACGACTGGGCGGGTGAGTTCCACCAGATCGACATCGTGATCAGCAGCACCGCCGCGCCCCACTACGTCCTCGACCGCAAGAAACTGGAGCCGCTCATGAAGCTGCGCCAGAACCGCCCGCTGCTGCTCATCGACATCGCCGTGCCGCGCGACATCGAACCGGAAGTGAATTTTCTGGAGAATGTTTACCTCTACAACATCGACGACCTGCAGACCATCGCCGACGGCTATCTGAAGCAGCGCCAGGAGGAAATTGCCCGCTGCGAAACGATCATCCGCGAGAAGGCGAAGGGCTTGCTGAACCACCCCGGCCCGCCCGGACTCACACCGAAATCCAAACCCGCCTTCGGCCACGAGTAGCCACCACGCACCATGCCCCTCCCCCTCTTCATCGCCACCCGTGGCAGCCCGCTGGCGCTCGCCCAGGCCAATGCCGTGCTCGCCCAATGCCGCGCGGCGTTTCCTTCCCAGAAGTTCGAGCTGAAAATCATCAAGACCACCGGCGACAAAATGCAGGCCGCCTCGCTCGCCGGGGCCGAGCTGCCCAAGGGACTTTTCACCAAGGAAATCGAGGAGGCGCTGCTCGCGGGCGAGGCTGATCTCGCGGTCCACAGTTTGAAAGATCTGCCGACCGAGCTGCCCGCCGGTCTGAAGCTCGGCGCCGTCGGCAAGCGCGCCGATGTCCGCGACGTGCTGATTTATCGCGACGCTGCTTTCACGCCCCACGCCCCACGCCCCACGCCCGACTGGTCACCCGGCCAGAAAGCAGCGCACGAACCGCGCGGCTTCAAGCGCGGCCTGACCATCGCCAAGCTCCCGCCCGGCGCGACCGTGGCGACGAGCAGCACGCGGCGCGCGGCGCAGGTGCGCGAGCGGCGGCCGGATGTGAATCTCGTGCCAATCCGCGGCAACGTCGGCACGCGGCTGAAGAAAATGGCGGACCAGGGCGAACTCGACGCCACCATTCTGGCGGCCGCCGGACTAGTCCGTCTGGGCTTTGTGATTTTTCCCGATGGCCGCCTAAAAGGACAGGACGTGCCGGCAGGATTGCTGGCCGCGCCGATCGAGGTGGAGGAGATGCTGCCGTGCATCGGCCAGGCGGCGCTCGGCATTGAAATTCGCGCGGACGATGAGCGGCTGGAAAAAATTTGCGCGGTGCTGGATCATTTTCCGACGCGCCAGGCGGTCACGGCCGAACGGGCGTTTCTGAGCGGGATGGGCGGCGGCTGCCAGTTGGCGGTCGCGGCCTATGCGGAGCTGCTCGGCCACGAACTGCGGATGCGGGCCGTGTCCTTTCTCGGCGGCCAGCCGAAGCGGAGTGAAGCTAGGCGTGTCGTGCCGGAAGCCGTGCAGCTCGGTGAGCAGCTCGCGGCGGAGTTGAAGCAGATTGCACCCGACTGAGTCTTCCCCAAAAACGGCGGGTCAGCTTTTGTAACCGAGCAGGCGGCGCTCCTTGATGATGGCGACGACCTGGGGCGGAACATTATTTACCCAGTCCGGATCGCCGCTCCGGATTTTGGTCAGGGTTTGCCGGGAGAAGATGGGGAGCAGCCCGGCGTTGTAATCGGGCAGGCTCTGGATGAAATGGTTTTCCAGCAGGTAGGCGTAGAGGTGGCGCAGGTGGGGCGCGACGCGCAGGTTGCCGGCGGTGATGATCGAGCCGGTGACGGCATCCTGGAGCGGATAGACGTAGAGCTTGAGTTCGTTTTTGAAAAGGCGTCCGAAGGATTCGAGGATGCCGCCCTCGAGGTCGGCGTAATATTTCTCGTCGAAAATTTCGCGCAGGCTCGGCACGCCCATCGCGATGCCGATTTTTTTCTTGGTGTGCCGGAACAGGTAGGAGGCCAGGCGGTGATACTCGCCATAGTTGGAGATGAGCACGGGCTTGCCGAGCGTGCCGAGGATGTCCACCCGTTCGAG
>SIBH01000020.1 GCA_009695285.1 Pedosphaera sp. | reverse complement strand
CCGATGACCATGAACAGGCCCTGCCCCAGACAGATCAAGAGGGTCAGATAACGTCCGTATTGCACGATCTTCGCGCGTCCGCCTTCCTCGCGGGCCAGCTTGCTCAGGCGCGGCACGACCGCGCTCAACAACTGGATGATGATCGTGGCGCTGATGTAAGGCATGATGCCGAGCGAGCCGATCGCGCACCGCTCCATCGCGCCACCGGTGAACATGCTGTACATGCCGAGCAGCGAACCGCCCGCCGTCTTGGCATTCTCCTCAAAAAAGTCATGCAGCGCCTTGCCGTCCAGTCCGGGAACGTAGATCAACGCGGTGAGCCGGCAGATCGCCAGCACGACGAGCGTGAAAATAATCCGCGACTTGAGTTCCGGAATTTTGAAACAATTCGCGATGGTGTTGGCAAGGCTGGCAAACATGGGATGCAGGATCAGGCCTTGACCGCGGCTGTTTTCCGGGCCGCGACCACTTCGCAGACCCCGCCCAGACCCTCGATTTTAGCGCGGGCCGACGCGCTGAACGCGTGCGCGCTCACCGTCAGCTTCTTCGTCAATTCGCCGTCGCCGAGAATCTTGATGAGTTTGACCGGGCCGTTGGCCAGGCCCACGCTGCGAATAGCCGTCGGGTCCACCTTCGCGCCGTTGTCGAACTGATTGAGCGAATCCAGATTCACCGCATTGTAGCGCGTGGTGTGGCTGGCGTTGTTGAAGCCGCGCTTGGGGATGCGGCGGATGAGCGGCATCTGGCCGCCTTCAAAACCGGGACGGATGGAGCTGCCGGAGCGGGCGCTCTGGCCTTTGCCACCGCGTCCGCTGGTCTTGCCGTGGCCGCTGGATTCACCCTGGCCGAGCCGCTTGCGGCGGTGCTTGGCTCCGGGACGGGGTTTGAGATCGTGTAAACGCATAAGAAAATCAGGCCGTGACGGCGGGGGCTGCTGGCGCTTTCTCCACCCTCAGGGAAAGGCCGCGAGATTTGTAAATGTCTTCCCGGAGGCGCAATTGTTTCAGCGCCCCGATCGTGGCCTTGACCACGTTGGCCGGGTTGTTCGAGCCGAGCGACTTGGTCAATACATCCTTGTAGCCGGCGGATTCCAGCACCGCGCGCACCGTCTTGCCGGCGATGATGCCGGTGCCGGGCGAGGCCGGACGCAGCAGCACAATCGCGCCGCAATGACGGTTGGTCACTTCGTGCGGAAGCGTGTTGCCCTTGAGGGCCACCGGCTTCATGCACACCTTGGCCATTTCGCCGCCCTTGCGGATGGCGTCAGAAACTTCGTTGGATTTGCCGAGACCGAGGCCAACGCGGCCCTGCTTGTCGCCCACGACGACGAGCGCGCTGAAGCTGAAACGGCGTCCGCCTTTGACCACTTTCGAGTTACGGTTGATGAACACAACCTTCTCGACCAGCTCGGCGACCTTCTGGCCGTCGGCGGTGAATTCCTGCGGTGCGTCACCGGGGGGACGGGTCCGGCGCGGGCCACGACCGCCCATGCCGCCGCCGCCGCCGCGCGGGCCGCCTTGGCCGCCACGGAAACCGCCGCGTCCGCCGCCGCCCGCTCCACCTGCACCGCCGCCCGTATTTGGTTTGATATCAGCCACAGTTTTTTCTGGTTAAATTAAAACTTCAGACCGCCTTCGCGCGCGGCATCCGCCAGCGCCTTGACCTTGCCGTGATAACGGGCGCCGGCGCGGTCGAACACGACATTCTTGATGCCCTTCCCCACAGCGGCCTCGGCGGCCAGCTTGCCGATGCGCGTGGCGCTCGTCACGTTCGCGGCCAGCGTGGCGCGGTCGGCAATGGTCTTGTCCTGAGTCGAGGTCGCGACCAGCGTCCGGCCGGCGGCGTCGTCGATAAACTGAACGTAAATGTGCTCGCCGGTGAACTTGACCGCCATGCGCGGACGCTGCGCGGTGCCGATGACCGTCTTGCGAATTCGCCAGCGGCGCAGTTGCGAGAGTTTTTGTTTCTTTTGAATTTGCATTTTTTTCGGGCGGCGGATTTGGCCGCAGCCTGGGATAAATTATTGAACCGTCTTGCCTTCCTTGCGGATGACTTTTTCATCCGAGTAGCGCACGCCCTTGCCCTTGTACGGCTCCGGCGGATAGTAGGCGCGAATTTCCGCCGCGACCTGACCGACCGACTGCTTGCTCGGCCCTTCGATGGTGACCTTGGTGTTTTCCTCGACCGTCACCTTGACCTGGTCGGGGATGGGATAATTGAGCGGATGAGAATAACCGAGGCTCAGGCTCACGTTATTGCCCACGACGGAGGCCTTGAAACCGACGCCTTGAATTTCCAACTTCTTGACGAAACCTTCGCTCACGCCCTTGACCATGTTGTTGAGGAGCGCGCGGCTCAGGCCGTGCAACGCCTTGGCTTCGGCGTCCTCGCCATCACGGCTGACCACGATGTTCGCCCCTTCAACCTTCAGGCTGGTGCGGCGCGGCATTTCCATGTCGAGCTTGCCTTTCGGGCCTTCGACAAAAACTTTCGTGCCTTTGACATTCACCTTCACGGAGGCGGGAACGGCAATCGGCTGTTTTCCAATTCTTGACATAAAAAAGTGGGTAAAAATTACCAGACGTAGCAGAGCAACTCGCCGCCGAGCTTGTTTTTCCGGGCCTCGGTGCCGCTCATCACGCCTTGCGACGTGGAGAGGATGGAGATGCCCAGGCCGGCGCGGACGTTCGGAATCTCGGTCGAGCCGACGTAACGGCGCAATCCCGGCGTGCTAACGCGGCGCAGGCCGTCGATCACGCCTTTGCGGCCGGAGTACTTCAGCTTAAGCTTGAGTTTTTTGATGGTCTTGCCATCGACGGCGAACTCGTTGATGTAGCCTTCGCGCTTGAGAATCTTGGCGATGCTTTCCTTCATCTTCGAGTGCGGCATTTCGATGGCCGGCAGCAGCGCCAGGTGGGCGTTGCGGATGCGCGTGAGCATGTCTGAAATCGGGTCTGTCATAATATCACCAGCTGGCTTTGGTCACACCGGGGATCAATCCATTGAGCGCTGCTTCGCGGAATGTGAGACGCGAACAGGCAAATTTTCGGAGGTAACCGTGGCGGCGGCCGCTCATCGAGCAGCGGTTCACCACGCGGGTCGGGCTGGCGTTTTTCGGCAGCTTGGTCAGACCGACGTAATCTTTCCTGGCCTTCAGCTCCGCGCGCAACGCGGCATACTTCTTGACCGTGTCCGCCTTCTTTTTGTTTCGTTCCAACCAAGCTTTCTTTGCCATAAAATTATTTCTCCGCGAAAGGCATGCCCATCATTTTCAAAAAGTCCAGCGCCTCGGCGTTGGTCGGCGCGGAGGTGACGATGGTGATGTCCATCCCCTGCGTCCGTTTGATCTTGTCCAGTTCGATCTCCGGAAACACCGTCTGTTCCGCAAGGCCGAGCGAGTAGTTGCCGCGGCCGTCGAAGGAGCGGGGCGACACGCCGCGGAAGTCACGGATGCGCGGCAAGGTGGCCGCGACCAACCGGTCGAAAAATTCATACATCACTTCGCGGCGCAGCGTGACGCGGCAGCCGATGGCCTGGCCTTCGCGCAGCTTGAAGTTGGCAATGCTCTTGCGGGCCTTGCTGATGACTGGCTTGCGGCCGGTGATCATCGAGAGATCCTTGGCGGCGTCTTCCAGCGCGCCCTTTTCGAGCGATGCGCTCACGCCCATGTTCACCACGATCTTTTCCATCTTGGGAACCTGATGGATGTTCTTGTAGCCGCGCTTCTGGAACAGTGCGGGCCGCACTTCTTTTTCGTATTTTTCTTGGAGTCTCGGTTTCATTTTCGCTTTTTTCCGGGATTGGCCGGAGCGGGATTTTTAAAAATTGTCAGGCGGTGGCCGGAGTCGGGCCGCGTTTGGCGGCGCGCGCATCGAAGTTTTCCACCTTCATCACGTTCGAGACGTGGATGGAGCCTTCGCGCTCAATGATCGCGCCGTTCGGCTGCGACTGGTTTTTGCGGACGTGCTTCTTGATCATCTTCGCGCCCTCGACGAGCACGCGCTCTTTGTCGCGCATGACCTCGATGATCTTGCCCCGCTTGCCTTTTTCGGCACCGGCGATAATCACCACTTCGTCGCCTTTTTTAACGTGAAATTTCTGCATAACTTCAAACGACTTCGGGAGCCAGGGAAATGATTTTCATGAACTTTTTCTCGCGCAGTTCGCGCGCCACCGGGCCGAAAATGCGGGTCCCGCGCGGATTGTGATCCTTGT
The DNA here is from genome assembly GCA_009695285.1 of Pedosphaera sp. Taxonomy (GTDB): domain Bacteria; phylum Verrucomicrobiota; class Verrucomicrobiia; order Limisphaerales; family SIBH01; genus SIBH01. The sequence goes on along the minus strand of SIBH01000020.1, from coordinate 20,986 downwards.
CAATGATGACAATGGCGTTGGAGTCAAAACGAAGATGGGAGCCATCGCTGCGGCGAATCGTCTTGCGGGTGCGGACGATCACGGCGTCCACCACGTCGCCTTTTTTCACCGTGCCGTCGGGCGAGGCTTCTTTGATGTGGGCCTTGATGACATCACCGATGACGGCGTAGCGCTGATTGCGCCCGATGACACCAATGGTCGCGGCGCGCTTTGCACCGGAATTGTCGGCAACGTCTAAAATTGAACGAATTTGCAGCATGGTTCCTTAAAATTAAGCCGCGACCGGGGCCGCGTCGGTGTTGCGGTCCACCACTTCGACCAAGCGCCAGCGCTTGGTCTTGGAGAGCGGACGGGTTTCCTCAATGCGCACCTTGTCGCCGACTTTGGCTTCGCTCTTCTCATCGTGCGCGTAAAATTTGGAGTAGGCCGTGACCACTTTCTTGTACTGGGGATGGGGGAAACGGCGTTCCACCCGCACCACGATGGTCTTGGTCATCTTGTTGGAGAGAACTTCCCCGACGCGCTCTTTCCGGATTCCCCGTTTGATGTTGGCTTCAGTCATAAACAAATCAGGCAGCTTTGTTCCGCAGTTCGGAAATTTTAGTTTCAAGGCGCGCGATGTCGCGGCGCAGCGTCCGCAGTTGGGCCGGCTTTTCCAACTGGCTGCTGGCCTGCTGGAGGCGCAGGTTGAAGCGCTCTTGCCGCAGGTCGCGACTCTTGGCCGAAAGCTCGGTCAGCGTCATATCTTTCAGTTCCGACATTTTCATAAAATGGATCAACCGACTTTGTGCCGGGAAATAAACTTCGTCTTGATCGGCAGCTTGGTGGCCGCCAGACGCATCGACTCGCGCGCCACGGCTTCCGTCACGCCGTCCACCTCAAACAGCACGTTGGCCGGGCGGATGACCGCGACCCAGGATTCGAGCGGTCCTTTGCCCTTGCCCATTCGGGTTTCGAGCGGCTTCTTCGTAAAGGACTTGTCCGGGAAAATCCGAATCCAAACCTTGCCGCGCCGTTTCATGTAACGGGTCACGGCCACGCGGGCGGCTTCAATTTGCTTGGTGTCCAGCCAGCAGCGCTCCAGCGACTGCAATCCATACTCGCCGAAAGCGACCGTCTGGCCGCGCGTCGCCATTCCGGCGCGGCTGCCGCGGTGCATTTTGCGGTACTTCACTCTTGCGGGCATCATTGGCATAACAAATTCCTAAAAAATCTAAATCAGTTTAAGCGGCAATGGGCGCGGGCGGAGCCGCCGGCTTCACCTTCTTGCTCTCGCCTTTGCAAATCCAGCATTTGATGCCGAGCTTGCCATACATTGTCTTCGCTTCGGCAAATCCGTAGTCGATGTTCGCCCGCAGGGTGTGCAACGGCACGCGGCCTTCGTGATATTTTTCCACGCGGGCGATTTCCGCGCCGCCGAGACGGCCGGCGCAGCGGATCTTGATCCCGTCCGCCCCGAAATCCATGGCGATCTGAATCGCCTTCTTCATCGCCCGGCGGAAGGAGACGCGGCGTTCCAACTGGAGCGCGACGTTTTCCGCAACGAGCTGGGCGTCCAGTTCCGGCGTCTTGATTTCCTGGATGTCCACATAGACTTCCTTGCCGGTCATCTTGCTCAACTCTTCCTTGAGCTTGTCGATCTCCGCGCCTTTGCGGCCGATGACGACCCCGGGACGGGCGGTCAAAATGGTGATGCGGCAGCGGGTGGCGGCGCGCTCGATCAGAATCTTCGGCACCGAGGCCGCTTCCAGCCGCTTCTTGAGCAGGTCGCGGATGACGCGGTCTTCCGTGAGCAGCTTGCCGAAATCTTTTTTCCCGGCATACCACTTGGAGCGCCAGTCCTTGGTGACGGCGATGCGGAAACCGATTGGATTTACTTTCTGTCCCATAAAAATTTATTCGTCCGACACAATGATCTTGATGTGGCTGCGGCGTTTCAGAATCGGGCCGGCGGAACCGCGCGCCTTCGGGGTGAAACGCTTCAGCGTCGCCGCCGTCTGCGCGACCGCCTCTTTGACCTTCAAATTCTCGATCTTCGCACCGTTGTTGTTTTCGGCGTTGGCAATGGCCGAGTTCAGCGTCTTGGCGACGATGCGGGCGGACTTGCGGGGGACCACTTTGAGCACCGCCTGGGCGTGAATCGCGGACAGTCCCTGGATCTGCCGCACGACTTCGCGCACTTTTTGCGCGGACATCGGAAAATTTTTGGTGATGGCTTGGACTTGCATAAACTATTTCGCTTCCGCCTTGGCCGTGTGCGCGCCGTGTTTCTTAAAGGTGCGCGTCAGGGAGAATTCCCCAAGGCGATGGCCCACCATGTTTTCGGTGACAAACACCGGGTTGAAAATCTTGCCGTTGTGCACGCTGAACGTGAGTCCGACAAAATCCGGCGTGATCATCGAGCGGCGCGACCAGGTCTTGATCGGCGTCTTCTGGTTCGTGGCCTTCGCCTTCCCGATTTTCTCAATCAGGTGGAAATCAACGAACGGACCTTTTTTAATCGAACGTCCCATAAAATTAGTATTGCTTCATCGGCCGGCCGTCGCGGCGCACGAGAATGAACCGGCTGGAAAATTTGCGTTTGACGCGCGTCTTGTAACCCTTGGTGATCACACCCCACGGCGTGACCGGATGACCGCCACCGGCCGTCTTGCCCTGTCCGCCACCCATGGGATGATCCACCGGGTTCTTCGCCACGGCGCGGCTCAACGGACGAATGCCGCGATGCCGGCTGCGACCCGCCTTGCCGAGAACCACGTTTTCATGCTCGGTGTTGCCAACCTGGCCGATGGTCGCATAACAAACTTCATTCACCTTGCGGATTTCGCCGGAAGGCAAGCGGACCACTGCGTAACCTTCATCGCGTGACATCACCGTGGCCGAACCGCCCGCCGTGCGCACCATCTGCGCGCCGCGACCGGGATTCAATTCCACACAGTGAATCGGGAGACCAACAGGAATCGACTTCAACGGAAGACAGTTTCCAATTTCGGGAGCCGCCGTCGGACCGCTCATCAAGGTAGCACCGACACCCAGACCGACCGGAGCGATGATGTAACGCTTCTCGCCGTCGGTATATTGCAGGAGCGCCAGACGGGCCGTGCGGCGGGGATCGTATTCGATGGCCGTGACCTTCGCTTCCATGCCGGTTTTGTTGCGCTTGAAATCGACGTTGCGGATTTTCTGCTTGTGACCGCCGCCGATGCCGCGCGAGGTGACGCGCCCGTAATGGTTGCGCCCGCCCGTTTTCTTGCGGGTGAAGATCAGGCTCTTCTCCGGCCGGCTCTTCGTAATCTCGTCGAAGGACGCAATGCTGACATAACGCGTGGATGGCGTCAGCGGTCTAAATGTTTTCACTGGCATAAAATCAAAAATATATCCAACTCAAGCAGCTTGTAGCAGCCTGACCATCAATCCCGCGCCCGGAGGGGCGATCGGTTATCGGCCCGCTGAAATTGCTGTCCGTCCGCCATGTCCGGCGAAACGGAGAGCGGAGAGTATCAAACGAACTTTTCAGTGCAACATATATTTGAAAAATTTTGAGGATATTTTCCGGCGGCCCGGAGAAGCCGGATTCAGCCAATGTTTTCGGCACTGATCATGCATCGGCCGCATTGCGGGCAGGGATTTTCCGGCGTTGAGGTTGAAAGTCCCGGAAGGACGATACGCTCCCCCACTTCGAGTTTTTCGGAGCAGCCGCACTTTCCGTAAAAAAGACCGGGCGGATCTTGAAGGGATCCGCCCGGCCATGATGAGATCAAGAATGGAGCGCGGCCTACTCTTTGCGAATGCGATAGTAGGTGCCGGGCTGCGGGGCATCGATCACGCGTGTGGTCGTGGAACCGCCAGACGGAATGCCGGTCGTCAGGTTATCCCAACTGGTCCCAGACCCGTTCCCAATGAACTGCTGAGCGTTTTCAATCGTGTAGGTCGCGCCGGGGGTGGAGTTCCAAGTCAGTATGATTTGCTCATTGAGCCCGTCGTAACGGACTTGGGTCACCCGGAATGGAATGATCGTGGCCGGATTGATCTCATTCATCAGATCCGTCACCGCCGCTGCATCCGCCAAGGCGCCGGACTGCCAGACCAGGCTGCCGATCGCGCCATTCAACGACGCGTAAATGGTATTGCCGAGCAAGGATCCGTCCCATCCAAAAGCTCCGAGGGTAATTTCGCCGCCGGGCGGCGTCGTGCTGGCCCAAGGCTTGGAGGTGTTTAACGCCCCGTCCCAGTACACGGCCAGAGTGACGCCATCGTATGTCCAGGTGAGGTTGTGCCAGGTGCCGGTGTTGGTGACTGGGTCGCCGTAAGGTTTCGTGATATCCCAAAAGAATTTCAACCCCGGTGCCAGGCCGGAAATCCGCACCGCGCTGTCCTCCGTCGGGCCGTCATATCCGCCCCACATCAGGCCCAACGAGGGGCTTAATTTCGGAGTTTGGCCGTCATTTTGAGGGTACCAGGAAAGTATCCCGTGCGGAGCTCCAGATACACCATTGCTGTACTTGTAGGCCCAAACCGAAACCGTCCACGGGTTCAGACCGGTATTGGTCGCAGCCAGCGTGATGAAATTTCCGGATCCGTTCTTCAATTGCATGCTGCTGCCACTGTCAAAGGCGCCGGAATTGATGAAGCCGGCGGATTTGATCCCGCCATTCGTGCCGGTCGTCACCGGCTTGTTTGCTGGACCGCTCGTCACGAAAGAGCCGCCCAGCGTGCCATTGTTGGTCCATGAAGTCAGTGGTCCGTCAGCCCCCAAAAACGAGGACCGGATGTCAATCAGCCGGACCGGAGGGACGAAACCTTTGAAACAGGCCGCCTTGGACCATGCGTCCCCATTGATGTTGGTGGCGCGAATGCGGTAATAGTAGTCCACCCCACCGATCAAGCCTGAGACGGCAGTGGAAAATGTTCCCACCGCATGTGGGGCCGCGAGGGTGACACTGTGATCCCAACCCACAGTTGTGTTACCCCGGTCGATCGTCCCCCAGTAGAAGGTCAACTGGGTCGAGGCCGGGGCCGTCGTAACTTTCAGGTCGCCGTTCAAGGTGGCCCCGGTCACACCAATGCCACTGGCAGGCAAAGACCGCACCGCAATCTCCATCACGGGGAGCACCTCCGGACCGACCGCAAAATTATTGGAAACCGCCGCCGGCGACAAGGGCTGGGTATGCATCCGCGTGGCGCTGAAGCCGCCATTGGCACTGAGAACGGTGTTGTCGTAATTCACATTCGGCTGATTTCCCGTGCCGAGAAGTATTCGGCGGCCCGGCTGAATGTTCAGATTGCCGGTCACCCTGGATTTTTCCACACCGTTGACATAAAAAATTGCCGTCGCACCATCATACGTCTCCACGATATGGTACCAGTTCTGAATTGGGCTGAACGGACTCCAAGTCAAATCCAGACCGCCGTGCTTGTCACCGTAACCAAGTCCGCCAATGCTGCCGTAGCCGATTGACGCCCCGCTGCCGGTTCCAGCATTCCCCGTATCCGCTCCCCAGCAAACGACCCGATCATAATCGGTGCCACGATCCCGATTCGGCCAGTACCAGACCTCGACCGTGTAGGGATTGCCGACTCCACAAGTCCGCCCGGTGATTTCATCAGGGCACGTGAAGGTTGATTCCATGCCCTGGCCGCCCGCAGTAAAAAGCGCGTTGGAACCGCCGACAACCTGGTAGGTGAAGGGGTTTGTCCGGAGTGTCAGAAATGGAGGATTGCGGAGACTTTGAAACACCCCTCCCGCCGTGCCGTAATTGGTCCAATAATAGGCGCCATTGTTCGCACCACCGACCGGGTTTAGCCGGAGGTTCAAGCCACGGTTGATGTTGAGATCCACCAGCAACTCACCACCAATGACGACATTGTTGCCGGCGGCAAGGACGCTGCCGGACAGCAGCAGAAAGAGGCAGGTGACCACGGCGAGCAGGCCGTGATTCTTGAGGGAGTTAGAGGTTTTCATAATATTCGTCGTATTTTTAGTTCCGCATTTTTTGTTCCGGCATTTTTCGGTTCCGGAACTCGTGGTGACGGAACTCGTGGTGACGGAACTCGTGGTGACGGAACTCGTGGTGACGGAACTCGTGGTGACGGAACTCGTGGTGACGGAACTCGTGGTGACGGAACTCGTGGTAGCCGAAATCGGAAGGTGGGGCAACATTTTTCCCGACACGTATCGGCGCGCATATGGATAGTGCCGCCAAACTCCGACGAGGCGCGGGCAGAAAGCTCCGGCGCTGATGGTTCATTTTCCGCCATCTCATTCGGACATTGAAACCGCACCGCCGCGCCTTGCTTTGCCCGCTTTGCTTCCTTTTGCGGCCCGGCCCTTTCGGAATCCAAATTGAGATTAGTTTTTCACCCGTTCTGCCGATGTAGCAGGCAGAACAAAATGAAGTTCGATGATGTTTTTCAGTTGGAACAGGCCGCGTGGCCGGCCTTGCTGGCCGATACGGCGGGTACGATCCACCGTGTCAATCCGGCGGCCCGGAATTTTTTCGGCCCCAGGCTGGAGGGCGACAGCGTTTCACTCGCCTCGATCTGGGCGACGGAAAACGGCTTCACCCCGGAAGAATTTCTCGAGCGAACGGAAAAATCCCCCGCCCCAGCCCAGCCCTTGAAACTGCGCGGCAAAGGAATTGTCCCCGTGCCTTTCTCCACCTCGGTCTGTCCGGTGACGACGGGCGGCGAAAAGTTTTTCCTGCTCCAGCTTTTTCAAACCACCGGAACGGCCGGCGGCGCGGAGGACAAAATTCCGGCCGTGGAAGGCAACGTCGGGCAGAAGCAGAAGCTCGACTGCGCGCTGCAGCTCACGCGGACCGTGGCGCTCGATTTCAACAACACGCTCACCGCCATTCTGGGCCACGCGACCTACCTCCTCAGCAAGGGCCCCACCGACCATCCCTGGCGCGCGTCCCTCCATGAAATCGAGAAGGCCGCCGAACGGGCCGCGGTCATTGCCGACCAGCTCGCGGCGTTTAGCGCCGAGGAAAAGGAGTCGCACGCCCACGCCACCGGCAACTTGAACAGCCTGCTCCGCCGGACGGCCGAGCTGTTTCAGACGCCACAAAACAGCGGCCTGGCCTGGTCGCTGCATCTGGAGAAGCAGATTTTCAGCGCCACCTTTGACGAGGCAAAGGTCCAGCAGGCCTTTGTGAAAGTCCTCGAAGACGCCGTGCAGGCGGTGAAGCCGGACGGGCGGATCACGATCTAGACCCGCAACATGGATTTGTCCGCCCCCACGCAGGACCGCACCGCGCACCTGATGCCGGGCGCCTACGTGTGCGTGGAGATTTACGACGACGGCTGCGGTATCGAGCCGGCGGTGCTGCCGCGTATTTTTGAACCGTTCTTCACCACCAAATACGGGCATCGCGGCCTGGGGTTGGCCTGGGTCTATGGCATCATCACCAACCATGGCGGCGGCGGCGCCGTCTCGAGCCAACTCGCCTACGGCACGTCCGTGCGGATTTATTTCCCGGCCCAGAAAAAAATCATCGAGGAAAAAACCCTCACGAACGACGAGCTGTCCGGCCGGCAGACCATCCTCCTGGTGGATGATGAGGAGATGATTTTGAACATGTCGCAGATGGTGCTCAGCTCCCACGGCTACCAGGTTCTGACTGCCAGCAGCGGCGAAAAGGGCCTGGAAGCCATCGCCCAGAGCAAGACTGCCATTGACCTGCTCGTCACCGACATGGTCATGCCGAAAATGAACGGGCGCGAACTGATTCAACAAGTCCGCCAGGTCTCCCCTGCCACGCGCGTCGTCTGCGCCACCGCCTGCTCGCGCACGCTGCATGGCGAATACGAGATGGATTTTCTCTCGAAGCCCTACACCAGCCAGCAACTGCTCCGCAAGGTCAAGGAATGCCTGGCCGTGTAGGCCCCGCCTGGACGCATCTTGGAAGCACCACCGCGATGCCGAACGTGCCTCTTTAATCGTCAGGTGGGGCACTCCGCATTCCCCACTCCGTGGCCCCGCCGCCCCAAATCCCCGGGGCCTTTTGGGGAGTCCCGCGCCAGTTGACTTCACCGGCGGCTCCTTTACGCTTCGCACCCGTAACCGTATGCAAATCGAAAGCCTCAAAGTTTTTTGTGACCTGGCCGAGACAGAAAGTTTCACCAAGAGCGCGCTGATCAACCACGTCACCCAGTCCGCCGTCAGCCAGCAGATCAGCTCCCTGGAACGCACCTTCAAATCCCTCCTCATCGAGCGCAGCAAGAAAAAGTTCCGCCTCACGCGCGAAGGCCAGGTGCTCTACGAATACAGCAAGCAGATGATCCAGACCTACGATTCGCTCTTCCACAAGCTGCAAGAGGTCAAGGACATCATCTCCGGCACCATCCGCGTCTCGACCATCTATAGCGTCGGCCTGCACGACCTGCCGCCCTACCTGAAGAAATTCCTCAAAGCCTACCCGACGGTGAATGTCCACATCGAGTACCGCCGCTCCAACCAGGTCTATGACGACGTGCTCGGCAACATTGTCGATCTCGGCCTCGTCGCCTACCCGGCCCAGGACACCAAGCTGGAAATCGTCCCGCTCCGCAAGGACATGCTCGTCCTCATCTGCCATCCACAACATCCGTTCGCTAAAAACAAGAGCGTCCGCCTCAAGGCCATCGACGGCCAGAAATTCATCAGCTTCGAGCCGGACATCCCGACCCGCCGCGCCACCGATAAAATTCTCAAGGACCAGAACATCACCGTTCAGCACGCGATGGAGTTCGACAACATCGAGACCGTCAAACGCGCCGTGGAAATCGACGCTGGCATCGCCATCGTCCCGCAGGGCACCATCACGCAGGAAGTGAGCAAGCACACCCTCGCCGAGGTGCGGATCGAGGACGCGGAATTCTACCGCCCGCTCGCCGCCATCTACAAAAAGAACAAGGTGCTCTCGCCCGCGATGAAGCAGTTCCTCAGGGTGCTCAAAGGCCCGGAAAAATAACCGGACGTCTCCGCCGGAACCCATTCCGCGGAACGCGCCCTCCCGTGAACTTCCCGCCCCGTGTTGTTCCAAGCAGCGGACCGCCCCTCGAACTCGTAGCCGTACCTGTGAAGGCGCAGCCCATCTCTTCCCCCTCGGAAGTCAGCCGCCGCTGCCCAACCGCCCCTACTTCAAATTCTCCGGATTGAGCGCCCGCAAATCTTTCGGCACAAACAGCCCGTCCTTGCGGATCAGTTCCCCGTCAAACCACACCTCGCCCCCGCCCCACTCCTTGCGCTGGATCAGCACCATGTCCCAATGCACCGCGCTCCGGTTGCCGTTGTCGCAAATCTCGTAGGCCTGCCCCGGCGTGAAGTGCAGCGACCCCGCAATCTTCTCATCAAACAGGATGTCGCACATCGGACTCATGATGTGCGGATTGAAGCCCAGCGAAAACTCGCCGATGTAACGCGCGCCCGGGTCGGTGTCCAAAATTTCGTTGAGCCGCTTCGTGTTGTTCGCCGTGGCCTGGATGATTTTGCCGCCCTTGAACTCCAGCCGCACGTTTTCGAACTTCGTGCCCGAATAAATCGTCGGCGTGTTGAACTGGATGATGCCGTTCACCGAATCCTTCACCGGACACGAGAAACATTCGCCGTCGGGAATGTTCCGGTCGCCGTTGCACATCTGCGCGCCAATGCCCTTGATGCTGAAAGCTAGGTCGGTGCCGGGCGATTTCAGATGCACGCGGTCCGCCTTTTTCATCCGCTTCTCCAACGGGGCCATCGCCCGGCACATCTTCGGATAATCCATCGTGCACACGTCGAAATACAAATTCTCAAACGCCTCCGTGCTCATGTTCGCGCCCTGCGCCATGCTCGGGGAAGGCCAGCGCAGCACGCACCACTTCGTCTTGTTCACCCGGTAGTCCTGCACCGGCCGGAGCGTCTTCGCGTAAAGCTGCTGGCGGTCGCGCGGCACGTCGGCATTCTCGCTGGCGTTGGCCGCGCCGCGGATGGCGATGTAGGCCTGCACTTTTTTCATTCGGAACATTTCGATGGCCGCGACGGTGCGGGCATGGGTTTGATTCGTCGCCCGCTGCACCTCGCGCAACACGCGGCTGTGGCGCACCTCCACCAGCGGCGTCGCCCCCGCGCGCCGCGCCGCGCGCATCAGCTCGACGGTGAACTCGTCGGGAATGTCGATGGCGTCGATCAGGACGGTTTCGCCCTTCTTGAGCCGGGTGGAATAGTTGATGAGCAGGCTGGCCAGTTTGGTGTAACGCGGGTCGTTCATAAGTTATTTAGTCAGGCTAAAGTTTTCCGTGCGGCCTTGGCAACGTTTCTTGCTGGCGCCAGGCTTTCTCCCGCCGCCGCGCCTCGCCGCGCAACAATTCCTCCGCCGACCAGCCGCGGCCCTGCGCGTAGGCCGCGAGCGCGAACAGTTCCTTCGCCACGGCCGCCTTCGCTTTTTTGGACGCGCCCGGTTTCGCCGCGAGCAGCTTCGCCTTGCGCGCCTTCTTCGCCAGCTTCTCCGCGCGCAGCAACGCCGGCAGATGTTTCGGAATGCCGTCGAGCGCGGAGGGGCGCTCGTGTTTCGTGCCGTGCTTCTCGGCCTTTTTGATCTGCTCCCAGTTCGCCCAGACTTGATCGACGTTTTTCACCTTTACCTCGCCGAAGACGTGCGGATGCCGCCGGATCAATTTGTCCGTGATGGTGCGCGCGACCTTTTCAAAATCAAACGCCCCGCGTTCCCCCGCCATCTGACAATGGAAAACCACCTGCAACAGCAAGTCGCCCAGCTCCTCCGCCATCTCGTGATCGTCCCTCGCCTCGATGGCGTCCATCAGTTCATAGACCTCCTCGACCGCATGAAAGCGCAGCGAGCGATGATCCTGCTCGCGATCCCACGGACAGCCCGTCGGCGAGCGGAGCCGTGACATGACGTTGAGCAAATCTTCGATGGCGGGTTTCTTTTTCATTGGGGAAAAACATCCGACAACCAACATCGAACGCCGAACATCCAATGGTGAGCATCCGGTGCCGTCTTTGGGCGTTGGATGTTGAATGTTCGTTGTTGGATGTTTCTCTTCCTCACAAAATCACCAGGTTGTCCCGATGCACGACTTCGACGCGCGGCAACTGCTTCGCACGAATCGCCCTCGAATCATAATCGCAGATCGCCCGTGCAAACTCCGTGCCGTTCAAATCGCAGATTCGGACCACATCACCGGCCGCGAACTCGCCTTCACACCGCGCCACGCCCGGCGGCAGCAGGCTCTTGCCCTTCTCACGCAACGCCACCTTCGCGCCGTCATCCACGTAGAGCGCGCCCTTGGGATGGTGGAAGAACGCGATCCACCGCTTGCGGCCCGCGAGCCGGTTCGGCTGCGGCACGAACATCGTCCCCTCCTCCGCCCCGGCGAGAATGTCCGCCAGCACGTTCTTCTTCCGGCCGGACGCGATGACCAGCGGAATGCCCGAGCGCACCACGATTTTCGCCGCCTGAATTTTCGAGGCCATGCCGCCGACCGCCGTCGCGCTGTCCGTGCCGCCGGCCATTTTTTCTACGGCCTCGTCCACGCTCTCGATGACCGGCAGCGTGCGCGGATTTGCCTTGCCGAAATTTTCGATCACTCCGTCCACCGTGGTGAGAATCACCAGCAAATCTGCCGGCAGCAACGATGCGACCAGGGCGGACAGCAAGTCATTGTCGCCGAATTTAATTTCCGTGAACGAGATCGCGTCGTTCTCGTTGATGACCGGCACGACGCCGTGCTGCAGCAGCGTGACGAGGGTGTTGCGCGCGTTGAGATGGCGGTCGTGATGTTCGAGATCGTCGTGCGTGAGCAGCACCTGTCCGACGTGCAAGTTGAATTTGGCGAACAACTGCTCGTAGGTCGTCATCAGCCGCGACTGGCCGATGGCCGCGCAGGCCTGCAACTCCGCCAGCTCCGTCGGACGTTTTGCGTGGCCGAGCACGCCCATGCCGGCGCCGACGGCTCCGGACGTGACCAGCACGACCTGGCGGCCCGCCGCGCGCTGCGCCGCGACCTGCGCGACGAGTTGCTCCATCTGCCCGAGATCAGGCTGCTTGCGGCTGTCGGTGAGCACGCCCGTGCCCAGCTTCACCACCAACCGGCTGACATTTTTTAATAATTCAGAACGCACGGGTGCATGAGAAATGAAAAAGGCCCAAGGGAAAAGGCAAAAGGATGCGACAAAATTATTCACACGAGGGCATCTTGACGCGGTTGTCGGAAGCTCGGGGAGCGCAGGCATCCTAGGTGCGAGCAAGCGGCATCATTGCTTTCTAAGCGATGATCTCCCGCATCACATCTCCTGAGACATCGGTAAGCCGGAAATCGCGGCCTGCGTGGCGGTAAGTCAGACGCTCATGATCGAAGCCAAGCAGATGCAGCATGGTCGCGTGCAGGTCATGAACGCTGGCGCGCTTTTCGATGGCCTTGAACCCAAACTCGTCAGTCGCGCCATAAACTGTACCGCCTTTTACGCCGCCACCCGCCAGCCAGACACTGAAGCCGTAGTGATTGTGGTCGCGGCCGAGCTTGGATTTGCCCTTGTCCCCGAGCTCCACCGTGGGCGTTCGGCCGAATTCGCCGCCCCAAAGGATCAGCGTGTCGTCGAACATGCCGCGTTGCTTGAGGTCCGTCATCAGCGCGGCGATCGGACCATCGATGTCAGCGGAGTGTTTGCGGATATTGCCTTCGATGTTGTCGTGATGGTCCCAGGGCTGGCCCGCGCCGTGCCAGAGCTGCACGAAGCGCACCCCACGCTCCAGCAAGCGCCGCGCGATCAGCGTCTGCCGTCCGTGCACATGGTCGCCATACATCGCACGGATTCCCGCCGGTTCGCGCGAGATGTCAAAAGCATCGCTCGCTTCCATTTGCATGCGGAAGGCAAGTTCAAACGACTGCACGCGCGCTTCGAGCCGCGGGTCAGTGTGCGTGCGCTGATACTCGGCATTCAGCGTGCGGAGGAGGTCGAGTTGCCGACGCTGGATCGCCGCGGAAGCGTGCGGACTGCGGATGTTTTCGATCAGCTTTTGCACTTCGCGATTCTGCGGGTCCACAAATGTTCCCTGAAACGCGCCCGGCAAAAATCCCGCCTGCCAGTTCTCGGAATCCTTGATCGGCATCCCGCCCGGGCACATTGCGACGAAGCCGGGTAAATTCTGATTCTCCGTTCCCAGTCCGTAGAGCGTCCACGCCCCGAAGCTGGGACGCGCCTGCACGCTGTCGCCACAGTTCATCAGCATGAGCGACGGCTCGTGGTTCGGCACTTGCGCATACATCGAGCGGACCACCGCGATGCCATCCGCGTGCGCGGCTGTTTTGGCAAACAGATCGCTGATTTCCAATCCGCTTTGTCCGTATTTCTTAAACTGAAACGGCGACGGAAACGCTGCCCCGGTCTTGCGCTCCGTGCGCAGATATTCGCCGGGAAGCGGCTGCCCCGCATACTTTGCGAGCATCGGCTTCGGGTCGAACGTGTCCACATGCGACGGCCCGCCGTTGAGGAAAAAGTGGATGACTCGCTTTGCCTTCGGCGCAAAATGCGGAGCACGCGCAGCGAGCGGCGACGAGCTTTCCGCGTGCGCGAGCGTCCCGAGCCCGAGCGCGCCCATGCCCATGCCCATTTTCGTGACAAAGTCGCGTCGAGAGAGGTTCATGGTTTTAGTCAAGAAATGCGAACTCGTTGGAGAGGAGCAGCACTTGTGCGTATTGCTCCCACGGTGTGAGGTGCGGCGTGTGGGAGGCCCTGCCGCCGAATTCGACGAGCGCGTTCCAGGTGGCATCGCGGGTTTTGATGATGGGGGCCCACAGGAACTGGTCGTAGCCGAGCGTGCCGCCAATATCGACGATGAAGTCGAGCACATCGCCCGCTTTTATTTCCAAGCCGGTCACGGCCATGACGGCGCTGGCTTGGTGCACGCTCGCGACTTTCAGCTCGCCGAGCCGGCTGTGGACGATGAATCCGCGCACGCCATCGCCCTGTTCGGGCTCGTGCTTCAGCGTGCCGGTAATATCCGCAATCGCATCACCTGCCGCGGTCCAACGCCGAACGGATGCGTAGGCGCGCGTGTTGCCAGGATGGCCACCATCGGCCGTGAGTTGTGCCCAGCCGGTTTTGCTGCCCGGCCATGCGCTCGCGCCCTGCCACGCCGAGCCCGTGAAATGGGGCAGCGCGGTGAATGATTTCAGGCGCTTCGTCGCGGCATCGTATTCGCCGGTGCCGTAGAGCCACTGCGTTTTCCGGAACTGCGGGACCGGCTCGGCTTCCGCGTTGGCGGTGGCGATGAACGCTTGCGCGGCGGCGAGCTCCGCATCGCTCGGGCGGCGTTGGAAAAGCGATTGATGGAGTTGAACGACGCGCGCTTTGTCGTCGCCTCCCGGAAGTTTCGCGGCGAGAGCGCGGACACGGTCGGCGGAGAATGCGCCGTTTAGAAAAAACAGCGCCTGCTGCGGAACCGTGGTTTCATGCCGCACGGCGACGTGGGTGTCCGGATTTGCAAAATCGAACGTCCGCAGAACGCCCGGCAAAAACTGACGATCCACATACGCAAAAACGGTGCGTCGTTTGTTGCCCGAGTCGAGAACTCCGGCGGATTTTCCGGTGGTCGTCAGATCGAGTTCGCCCGTGACCGCGAGCATGGCATCTCGGAGTTGCTCGAATTCCAAGCGCTGGATCGGGAAGCGCGCGAGCAGGCGGTTTTCCGGGTCGCGCTCGGAAACCGACGTCCCGCCGGCCTGCTGATACACAGCGCTGGAGAGGATCAAGCGGTGCATCGCTTTCACGCTCCAGCCGTCAGCGATGAAACGCCGCGCGAGCCAGTCGAGCAATTCGGGATGGCTTGGACGCTCGGCGCGAAGACCGAAATCACTCGGCGTTTTCACCAACCCCGTGCCGAAGTGATGCTGCCAGATGCGATTCACTATCACGCGAGCGGTGAGCGGATTGGCGGGACTGGCAATGGCGCGGGCGAGTTCGAGCCGGCCGCTGCCCTTCTGAAACGGCTCGCGCTTCTCGCCAGAAATGGCCTCGATGAACTGCCGCGGCACTTCGTCGCCGAGACGCGACGGGCTGCCGCGCTTGAACACGCGGGGATTCGGCTCGGGCGCTCGCTCCGTGAGCATGAGCGCGGCGGGTGTGCCGAGGTCGATGAGTCTGCGCTCCACGTCGCCTTGCAGTTTCCAAAGCTCCTCGATCGCCGCGAAGGGAAAGAACTGGTCGTTGTTCACGATGCCCGTGTCGGGCACGACGGCGGGGGAATTCGCGGTTCGGAGGAAGGCGTGCAGTTCCGTCGCGCCGGGTGCGTTGGTCTGCTTCTCTGCCTCCACGAAAATCTGGCCGTAGCGCCGCGCCAGTTCCGCCGGTGACGTCGGTGGCGTGGCAAAGGCAGCGGCCACGATGGGGTTCAAATTCGGGCGGATGATCACCCGGGCGATTTCGTTGCTGGCCGCCGCGGAAAACTCACTCTCCGCGAGCGCGGCCAGCGCGTACCACGGCGCGAAGATTGGGTGCGCCGAATCCTTCGCGGTATGCAGCCAATCCCGCCAGCGCCGCACCGAGCCCGGAATCAAATCGTCCGCTGAAAGAATTTGATCGAACCCCTCCTCGGGATATTTCTTCAGCTCGAACTGGGCGGCGAGGTAGTCGCCCACGCGGGTCCGCAGGCGGGCCGCCGCTTCGTCGCGCCGCTTCTGCATGGTGTCCGCGAGTTTTAGTTGCCGCTTCTTCAACTCAGCGTCGTCCATTTTCGCCAGCGGCACGAGCCGGTCGTCGCTGCCGTGGAAGACGCCGTAGAGCGAATAGTAATCCTCCGTCGGAATCGGATCGTATTTGTGGTCGTGGCAGCGCGCACAGGCGACGGTCAGCCCCATGGTCCCGCGAGTCACCACGTCAATTCGGTCGTCGATGATGTCGTGCGTCACGCCGATGAAGCGCCGGCCGCCGGTGATAAAGCCCATGGCCGCGAGATCGGGTGAATCGGCGGGCACAAGCTGGTCGGCCGCCATTTGCAAAAGCAAAAAACGGTCGTAGGGCATATCGCGATTGAACGCACCGAGCACCCAATCGCGATACGCCGGCGCATGGACGAAGCGCCGTTCCTCGCGACCGTAAGCGTAGCCTTTCGTATCCGAGTAGCGCGCGACATCCAGCCAGTGCCGGCCCCAACGCTCGCCGTAGCGCGGGTTGGCGAGCATCTGGTCGATGAGTGGGGTGATCGCCGCTGAACTTTCCGAATTCCGGACGGCAACGAACTGTTCAACCTCGCGCTCCGTCGGCGGCAATCCGATCAGATCGAAGCTCATTCGGCGAATCAACGTGCGCGCGTCGGTTGGTGGCGCAGGTTTCAGGCCGGCGGCTTCAAGTTTGGCAAGTATGAATTGGTCAATGTCCGTCTTTGGCCACGCGGTGTCTTTCACCTCCGGCGGAGTGATGGCGCGAGGCGGTTGGAAAGCCCAATGGTTACGAGCGCCGGAAGGAGGTTCCGTGGCCGCGCTCGCGGCAGATGCAACCAACAGGAGCGACAATGCAGCACACACCATCGATCGAGATTTTCCCGTCACGCCGTATGCTGAGGCCGGGAGAATGAGCCGTGGAGTTTTCAATGGATGCGGTGTGTTATCAAAGGGTGGGCCAGTTTGAATTATAGGTCAAGCCGCGTTCCCGCCCGTCCGGTGATGAATTTGTCGAAAATGGATTTTGCAGGGCTGCGCAGTCCCTTCAAGGAGTCGAGACACAAAAATACGATCTCAAAGTCCTCAAAGGCGCCATCCGCGCCCAACTGGAGAAGCTGATTCGCCTCAGCAAGGCCCGCGCCGATTTCCCGTTCATCAATTCGAAGCACCCTCACACTGATGGATGCTCCCTTAAGGAGCATGTCTTCGATTGCCGTGTTGAAACAATCGACGAAACGTGGCGTTATCGGGATGGTCGGAGGAATGCAAAAAATCGAAATTCCTTCTCGGTAAATGGTGACCTATGACGTAAAAGTGTGGTCGCAAAAAAATGAAACGCGCGAAACTGCCCATGAAAAATCTCATTAATCCCCGATACCCAGCTCTCTTCTTGCTCTGCACGGCCGTCTGGCTGGAGGCGCCTGCTTGGGCGGACCATCCGGAGGACAAGGCCGAGGCGGACGCCACGGCGGCGGGGCACTCCCTGCATGGCGACGCGTTCAACCAAGGGCCGCGCCAGGCTGCTTATCTGATGGAAGGAATGCCGAAAATTCACTTTCCAATCACGACGAAGTTTCCGCTGGCGCAAAAGTTTTTTTTGCAGGGCGTCGGGCAGTTGCACGGGTTCTGGTACTTCGAGGCGGAGCGGTCTTTTCGGCAGGTGGCGGCGTTGGATACGAACTGCGCGATGGCGTATTGGGGCATGGCGCTGGCGAACGCGAACAATGCGCGGCGGGCCCGGGAGTTCTTGGAACGGGCGAATGATTTGACCAATGGACTGAGCCGACGGGAATGCCTTTGGATCGAAGCGATGGGCAAGCTTTATCCAGGAGACAAGAAGTCCGCCAGGAAATCCGAGAAGAGCGGAACAAACACGCTTGCGACCGCTGCTCCCGCCCCGGCGGATCCTGAGCAGAATCGTTCATTCGTGCGGAGTCTGGAACAGCTCATTGAAGAATATCCGGAGGACATCGAGGCCAAGGCGTTTCTTGTCTGGAAAATATGGGACAACCAGGGGAAGGGGTTGCGCATCACCAGTCATTCCGCCGTGGATTCTCTCGCCAATGCCGTGCTGGCGGCGGATCCGATGCACCCCGTCCATCATTACCGGATTCATCTCTGGGATGGAGAGAAGGAGCGGCGCGCGTTGAATTCTGCCGCGCTTTGTGGCCAAGGAACCGCGGGCATCGCTCACATGTGGCACATGCCGGGACACATCTATTCGAGGCTGAATCGTTTCGCCGACGCGGCGTGGCAACAGGAGGCGTCAGCCCGGGTGGACCACGCTCACCTGATGCGCGATCGCGTGCTGCCGGATGAGATTCATAATTACGCTCACAATAACGAGTGGCTGATTCGAAACCTGAGCTATCTGGGCCGTGTCCGGGAGGGCGTTGACCTGTCGAAGAACCTGATCGAGTTGCCGCGCCATCCGAAATACAACACGCTGACGGCTTATCTTAGTCCGACCAACGAGCTATCGACCAACAGCGTTCAATTATATCAACGCCGCACCAGCAGCGCCAGGCATGGCCGATCCAGCCTGATGGGCCTGCTCAACCGCTACGAGCTTTGGGATCAGACCATCGCACTGGCGAACACGCTTTATCTGGAACCGACGGATATTCCTGACGAACAGGTGCGGCGCCTGGTGGTGCTGGGTACAGCGCACTTTGAAAAGGGGGACGTCAAGAAAGGTGAAGAGCAGATCGCGGCGCTAGAAGTGGTCTTAAAACTCCAGCGTGAACAACGACGCAACGCCGCCGACGAAGCGGAAGAGAAAGCGCTCAGGGACAAAGTCGCCGACGACAAGTTGGCGGCCAACATGACAGAGGCGCTGCGTTCCCACGCTAGTCGCATCAAGAATACCGAGAAAGCCATCGGGGAGCTGAAGGTGTATAAAAACCTGGCGACGACGACCGTGGTGACCAAGGAAATGATCGAGGCGCTGAAGGACGTTCCGAAAGAGCAACTGGCCCAGATTCACCTGCGGAGCGCGGATAAGGAGAAGGCCGAGACCTACGCCAAAGAAGCGTCGAACAGCGCCACCAATCAAGTGCAGCCGCTCGCGAACTACGTGGATATTCTCTGGCGTCTTGGCAAGACGAACGCCGCAATAAAAGCGTTCGAGCAATTGCGGGTGGTGGCCGGAGGAGCTGACCTTGGACTGCCAGTGTTAAAGAGGATCGCACCCCTCGCGACGCATTTGCAATTACCTACCGACTGGCGGACGCCTGCGCCGCAGGCGACGGATGTGGGTCAACGGCCCGCGTTGGATTCGCTGGGACCCTTCCGCTGGCAGCCGATGCCGGCTCCGGATTGGACCCTTGCCGATTCGACCGGGAAACAGATTTCGCTCAAGCAATACCGGGGCAAGCCAATCGTGATGCTGTTTTATCTGGGCTACGGCTGTGTGCATTGTCTCGAACAATTAAACGCTTTTGGCCCGGCGACCAAAGATTTTGCCGAAGCTGGAATCTCGCTCGTGGCCATCAGCACAGATTCAGCGGAGGGATTGAAGAAGACCTTTGCGAAAAGCAAGCGTTCGAATGGCTACCCGTTCCCGCTGCTCTCAGATGAGCCGCTCGCGGCGTTCAAGAGCTTTCGGGCCTTCGACGACTTCGAGAACATGCCGTTGCACGGGACATTCTTGATCGATGGTCAGGGACTAGTGCGCTGGCAGGACATCAGCTTCGAGCCGTTCACCGACACGAAGTTCCTGCTCGCAGAATCCAAACGCCTCCTCGGGTTGACGTCGAAATCAGTTGTGGCGACGGCCAAGAAGTAAAAAAGTTTTTACTCCGACTGGCAAGGGAGCGGAGTGGCTCATAAATGAGTTCTTGATATTGGCACAATCGGGCGGCTCCGGCACTTGCTCGGCCCGTCCAGCAAATTGAAAGTTGAGCATCCCGGGACCTGGCAATTCGTTTTTCTGTACATTTATCGGGCCTTAAACTGAGGGCGGGGTTTGATTTTCCATGTTGAGTAGAGCCTCCGTTCGATTCGAGCTCTTGCAAAACCTGCATCCACTGCCCGCCTGCCTGCGGGCGACGCACACGCACACGCCACTTCGGGGAGTGCTGGTTACCCTTCGTTGCGCTCAGGCTCTGCTGTGTGACTGCCCGTGGGGAGAGGGCGCGGTCGCGCCGGGCCGTGTCGAGGCCGGGCGGGCGTAGTCCTTGGGGAGGATGAGGCTGAGGACGACGTGCTGGTATTGATTCGCGCCTCCGCGCTCACTATGTTCACGTTGGGAACGGTGGTTTGAAAGAGAGCTGCCATGTGGGCCTGTGTGAGCCACGCGGTTTCGCCTTGCAGCCGGACATCAATTTTCACCTGTCCATCTTCCGCCTGATAGATGAGGAACTGTCCCTTGGATGGGTGGGAGATCAGGTTGTTCGGGGGCGCTCATTCGTGGTCGTCGTCTCGGCCCATGAGCACCTTGCGCAATTAAGCCTCAGTCGCGCGCGGCCATTTCAGTTTCTTCAGCCAGAGGTTGGTTTTCCCCACATCGAAGGCAACGGCGGCAAACGCGCGGCCCGGCCATTCCTTCATGGTCTTGTGCTCCGGATGTTTCAGGTTCTTGAGGATCTTGAGCAAGTTGGCGTAGCCCCAAACGCCGCCACAACCTTCCGGCGGACAGGCGCGGGCGCCATCGAGGCAGAGCGCGGTGGTGGCGGAAGCGGCGGTGGGCGGCAGGATTTTCTCCACCGTGATTTCGTGCTCCCAGGAATCGCCGAAGTCGTATTCGTACCCGAAGGCGTCCTGCGCGCGCGGAGCGATTTGCCGGAGCGTGAACTTGCGCGCGTCGAGGATTTCCGGATCGCCCTCATACTCGCAAAGTGATGGCGCGTGTCGGAGTAGCGGTCCGCGCCCACCATGAACGCATGCAGATGGCTGTTGGTCCAGCCGATCGCCACCTGAAGGACGGCGTGCAACCAGTCGAGCGTGGCGTCGCCGGGCACTTGCAACCGCCGCCAGACGGGCGGCGCGCTGCCGAGCAGGACGACCTTCAACTGGTAGATCGGGGCGTTGCCGTTGCCGGCGGTGGGTTCAGCGGCGGAGATCATGCGCTGAAAGGTGATTGGTATGACCTAGAGTACTGGGCGGCGAAGCGCAGGAAGAGTCCTTCCGGACGGGCCGCAGGGCGTTCCGTTTCGGCAATGTGGGGTGTAGTCACTGCCGGTTCGGTGGCGGACGTCGAACACCTCACCCTGGCCCTCTTGTATGTCTGTTTTCATCTTCCTTGTTTGGCTGAAAGCCAAACAGGAAGATGGGGCCGCCTGCCCTCCGGCCGGGGGGCAGGCGGCGGTGCGGACGCGCTCGTTGCCCTCTAAAACGTTTCCACGTT
>SIBH01000019.1 GCA_009695285.1 Pedosphaera sp. | reverse complement strand
CGCTCGAAGGTGGAAAGGCCGTCGCCCTTGAATTCCAGAAAACTCGCGGTCGCGCCGAGCGTGTCCGTCACCCAGGCCGTGGTGGAGCCAATGCGGAGTTGCGCGTTCTTATCGCCGCCTGCCAGGACAAGGACCCCGACCCGGCGAAGCGCTGGGAGCGGCTGGGGAAAATTTTGGACCTCGAAAAATACATGCGGTTCACGGCGATGGAGACCATTCTCTGCCACTGGGACGGCTACAATTATTTCAATCATAACAATTATCGCCTCTACCGCGACCCGGACACCGGCAAGTTCTCCTTCATCCTGCACGGCATGGACAATTGTTTCGGCGATGAAAACTTTTCGCTCGCGCCGAACTTCAAGCTCCCGCGCGGGCCAATGGTCGGCGCCGCAGTGATGAGCTGTCCGCAGGGGCCGGCGATGTATTGGGCGGCGGTGAAGAAAATTTACGAGGACGCGCTGAAGAAGGAGGACTGGGCGGCGCGGGTCAATGTCGCCGGGTCGCGACTGTGCGACGCCATCGCGGAGAAAGACCCGGCCCGGGCCAAGGCTTATTATGACCGCACGGTGAAACAGGCGATGCTCCGGATTCCGCGCCGGATGGCCAACGTCGGCCGGCAGCTTCAGGATCCGGTGAAGCCGTTTTTCGTCGAGAAGGCCGGCGTCAAAATCAGCAAGGCCTGGGAGCTCGACACCAGCACCGGCGGGAAAGGCGACAAAGTGAAACAGGACGGCCGCAACTGCCTGCACCTTGTTGCCACCGGCGCGGGCGTGCCGTCGTGGCGGCTGAAAGTCCAGCTCGAACCGGGCCGCTACCGCATGGGTTCGATCATGGGCGTGCGCGGAGTGGAGGCGGTGGAGGACGAGCACGGGCGCGGCGGGGGCATTTGCATTGCCGGTGCGCCGAAGCGTTCCAACGTGCTCGAAGGCGACGGAGGCTTTCATGCAGGCGAAGCCGGCGGACAGTCGGCCGGATATGAATTCGAAACCAAGGGCGGCGAGGTGGAACTCGTGTTCGAACTGCGCGCCACGAAGGGTGAAGTGTGGTTTGCGGTCGATAACTTCGGCCTCACCCGCGGGGAGTGATCGGTGACGTGAGAATCTACAACCGCCCTTTGCCGGCCGGGGAAATCAATTCTTTGGCCGGGGCGCCAACCGGTCGCAAACCCTGACACCCGGTTTTTTTGTTTTGGCTCGAGGCGCGAACTGCTAGGCTGGCAGGCATGTCACTGGAAGATTTATTTGCCGCGCCGCCGGTCGCCGGCCCGGAACCAGTCACCGCTCGACCCGCCGGCCCCGCTCCGCTCGCGGCCCGGATGCGGCCCCGTTCCCTCGTCGAATACGCCGGCCAGTCCCACATTCTCGCGCCCGGCCAGTTGCTCCGCCGCGCCATCGAATCGGACCGCATCCAGTCGCTCATTTTCTACGGCCCGCCCGGCACTGGCAAAACTTCCCTTGCTCAGATCATCGCGCGCCAGACGAAGAACAAGTTCGAGCGCCTGAGCGGCGTCGAGTCCAACGTGGCCGACATGCGCCGCGTCCTCTCCGGGGCCGTCAACCGCCTCGAAAACTCCGGCCAGTCCACGCTCCTCTTCATCGATGAAATCCATCGCTTTAACAAATCCCAGCAGGACGTGCTTCTGCCCGATGTCGAAAGCGGCGTCATCCGGTTGATCGGCGCGACCACCCACAATCCGTTTTTCTTCGTCAACTCGCCGCTGGTCTCGCGTTCGCAGATCTTCGAGCTGCGTCCGCTCACGGAGGAGGATTTGTTTCTCCTGCTGACGCGCGCGCTGGCCGACGCCGAACGCGGCCTGGGCCACATGAAAATCCGCGCCGACGAGGCGGCCTTGCGGCATCTCGCGACGATCTCAGACGGCGACGCGCGCAAGGCCTTGAACGCGCTGGAAATCTCCGCGCTCACCACCGAGCCGTCCGCCGACGGCTTCATCCACATTGATCTCGCGGTGGCCGAGCAGAGCATCCAGCGCAAGGCCATTGTCTATGACGGCGACGGCGATGCGCACTACGACACCATTTCCGCGTTCATCAAATCGATGCGCGGCAGCGATCCCGACGCCGCGCTCTACTGGCTGGCGAAAATGATCCACGCCGGCGAAGACCCGCGGTTCATCACGCGGCGGATCGTGATCTGCGCGGCGGAAGATGTCGGCCTTGCTGATCCGATGGCGCTCGTCCTCGCCAACTCCGCACATCAGGCGGCGGAGTTCATCGGCTGGCCGGAGGCGCGCATCCCCATCGCCGAGGCGACGATCTACATCGCCACCGCCAACAAGAGCAACAGTGCCTACGTGGCGATCGACGCCGCGCTCGAGGACGTGCGGAGCGGTCGCACGCTCGCCGTCCCGGAGCATCTGCGAGACAAACATTATGCGGGCGCGGAACGCCTCGGTCACGGCGCGGGCTACCAATACGCCCATGATCATCCCGGCCATTTCGTCGCGCAGGATCATCTCGGCGCCGCGCGGCGCTATTACGAGCCGACCGACCAGGGCTCCGAGAAAAAAATCAAGGAGCGCGTGGAACGGTGGCGGACCGAGATCGCGAAAGCCAGGACCGCCCAGCCATGAACGCCGCCGCCCTGAAAGCCAGCTTGCGCGAACAAGTGCGCGCGACGGGGAAAACCATTTCCGCCGAAGAGCGCGCCGCCGCCTCGGCGAGCTTGTGCGCGCGGCTGGAGCAGGAACTCATCTGGCGCGAGGCGCAGTCGGTGCTGCTCTTCGTTCCGCTGCCCGACGAGCCGGACGTTCGTCCGCTGTTCGAAGCCGCCTGGGCTGCCGGCAAGACCGTGGCGTTTCTCCGCTTCGATGCCGCGAGCGGTTCCTATCTGGCCTGCCGGGTGCGGAAGCCCGCCGAATTGCAGCCCGGAAAATTTGGCGTCCTCGAGCCGGGACCGGACTGTCCCGTGCTGGAGTTAAACCAACTGGACTTCCTGCTGGTTCCTGGGGTATCGTTTGACCCGAGTGGTCGCCGTTTGGGGCGGGGCAAAGGTTATTATGACCGCCTGCTGACCGGGGTTCCGGGCCACAAATGCGGCGCGGCTTTTGAGTGGCAGTTGGTCGCGTCGATTCCGGCGGAACCTCATGACGTCTGTTTGAATTCTCTCTTAACTCCGTCGCGCTGGCGGCAGTGCCAGGGCGCGGTTTGAAATGATCTTGCTGGCTGCAAACATCTATCTGATCGGAAGCGCCATTTTTGTGGGCGGCGCCTTGCTCGGCTACTGGCTGCTCGTCTGGAAGGATCGAAACCTCCGGGCCACCCACGTTCTCCAGAAGGAATCCGTGCTCGACGCCGCCCGGCGCGAGGCCGAGACCATCCTGCGCGAAGCTCGGCTTCAGGCCAGCGAGGAGGCGCTCAAATTTCGCGAGCAGACGGAAAAATCCTTCGCCGCCTGCCGCCTCGAACTGGCCGAGACCGAGGCCCGTGTGACCGAGCGCGAAAAACTGATCAACCGCCAGTTGGAAAACCTTATGCAGGAAGAGGGCACCCTGCACGCCCAGCAGGCGGAGTTGCAAAAAAAATCCAACGCTCTTGACGCCGCGCAGCAGGAACTGGCCGAACTAGGCCGCGAGCGTCGCGAGAAGCTCCAGTCCATCGGCCGCTTGAGCGAAGCCGACGCGCGCGCGCAATTGTTGAAGGAAGTCGAGCAGGAGGCCCAGGCAGACGCCGGTGCCTTCAGCCGTCGCATCGTCGAGGAGGCGAAATTGCGCGCCGAGGAAAAGGCCCGCTGGATCATCAGCACCGCCATCCAGCGGTATGCCGGCGAACACACCTTCGGGAACAGCAGCGCAACCGTGGCGCTGCCCGGCGACGAGATCAAAGGCCGCATCATCGGGCGCGACGGCCGCAACATCCGCTCATTCGAAGCCGCCACCGGCGTGACCGTGCTGATCGACGACACGCCCAACGCCGTCGTCCTTTCCGGCTTCGACCCCGTGCGCCGCGAAATCGCGCGCGAGGCGATGACCCGGCTCATCCTCGACGGGCGCATTCATCCGACGCGCATCGAGGAGGTGGTGGCAAAAGTGCAGGAGGAGATGGATGAAACCATCACACGCGCCGGCGAGGATGCCGTTGCCCGCGCCGGCCTGCCGCCGATGCATCCGGAAATTGTGCGGCTCCTCGGCCGCCTGAAATTTCGGCACAGTTTTTCCCAGAATGTTTTGGATCACTCGGTCGAAGTCGCCCATCTGATGAGCCTGATGGCCGGCGAACTGGGCCTCGACATCGCCACCGCCAAGCGCGCCGGGCTGCTGCACGACATCGGCAAGGCCGTGAACCACGAAGTCGAAGGCTCGCACGCGCTGGTCGGCGCGGAGATCGTCCGGCGTTGTGGCGAAAGCGAGGCGGTCGTCAATGGCGTGGCCTCGCATCACAACGAAGTGCCGTCGGTCGGCCCGTGGGGCGTGCTCGTCAGCGCGGCCGATGCCATCAGCGCCTCCCGGCCCGGCGCGCGCTCGGAGACGATGACCGTTTACATCAAGCGCGTCGAAGATTTGGAGCGCATCGGCCTGTCCTTTCCGGGCGTGGAAAAAGTCTATGCCGTCCAGGCCGGCCGCGAATTGCGCGTGCTCGTCCAGCCGGACAAGATCAACGATGAGGAAGCCCAGACCCTTGTGCGCAACATTACGCGCAAGATCGAGGACGAGTTGCAGTATCCCGGACAGATTCGCGTGACGGTGGTGCGCGAAACCCGCTGCATCGAGTTTGCGAAGTGACAGGCTGTGCGGATTTTTTTCCGGGGATGGGGGGCGGAAGGGGATTTTGAGACCGGCAATTCTTAATTCCAATCCTCGCCCGTTTCGATGACAGACAGGAATAAGCGTGGTTCAGAGCATCCGCAGGGCGTCGGCGAGGTATTCGTATTCGGCCGGCGAGTTGTAAATCTGCGCCGACACCCGGAACCATCTGCGTTGTTCGATACGCACGAACGGCACCTCGATGCCGAACTTGTCATGAAGCCGCAACTGTTGTGCATCGATCTTGCCCGGCTCCCGGGAGTCTGGGTATTGGCCTGGCAGGGGAACTGTCGCCAGTGATCCGAGCAGATTGTCTGGACAAGGCGGCTCCACCTTCAGCCGGTCGCAAAGAATCCGCCGCGCCCGCACGGCCAGCGCGTGGTTGCGGGCGCGCAGCTCCGGCCAGCCGCCGGGCAGCAGCCGTCCCATCCAGCGGATCGCCTCGCCCACACATAACCACGCAGTCGGATCAAACGTGCCCCCCCAATCGAAGCGGTCCTGAAACGCGGAGCAGCCCCGGCGCGGACGATTATTGCCGTGGCTGATCACCGCCGGTTGCAGGCCGTCCTGCCGGTCCTCGCGCGCCCAGAGGAACGCCGCACCCTTCGGGGCGCAGACCCACTTATGTAGATTGCCGGTGTAATAGGCGGGGCGAAGTTTTCTCAAATCGAGCGGCACCATGCCCGGCGCGTGCGCGCCATCGACCAGCGTCTCCACGCCGCGCGTTTCCAGTGCGCGGATGACGCGCGCAATCGGCAGCACCAGTCCAGTGTCGCTCGTGACGTGATCAATCATCGCCAGCCGTGTGCGTTTCGTGACGGCGCGCAGCACCGCTTCCAGCACGTCTTCGGCATGGCGCAATGGAAACGGCACGCGCGCCACGACCACCTTCGCTCCGGCGCGGCGTGCGGCCTCGACCAGCACGTTGCGGCAGGCGTTGTAGTCGCGGTTGGTGGTGAGCAGTTCATCGCCGCGCCGCAGCTTGAGCGAACGCACCACCGCGTTCACACCGGTCGTGGCATTGGTGACGAAGGCGAGATCCCGCGCCTGCGCCCCGACAAATCTGGCGAGTTCCGCGCGCGCCGGCTCCAGCCGTTCCTCGTAGCGCCGCCACAGGAACTGCACCGGCTCGGCCTCCATCTGCGCGCGCAGTTCCGCCTGAAATTTCAGGATGGGCCGGGGGCACGCGCCGAATGAGCCGTGGTTGAGAAACACCGTGCCGGGCGCGAGCGCCCAGAGACGGCGAAATCGGGAAGGCGCGGGCCGCGCCAGTTGTGGCGGTTTCACAGGGACATTCTAGCGGGACCGGGCTGTTTGTCTGCTCCGCAATCTCCCTGGTTGGAACCGGTATTTTCCCGGTCTTGCGGACAACGGATTTGTTTGCTACAGGTCAGGCGTGTTATTTAGAAAAATTGTCCGGGTCGGCGTGTATTCTGCGGTGGCGGTACTGTTCCAAGGCGTGGGTTTAGCCCAGCCGACCGGGGCGGGACAGGCGCTGTCCTTTGACGGCGTGAATGATCAGGTCACGGTCACCGGCTTCGGCAACAGCGCGCCGACGCTCGCCTATTTCCAATACGGTCCCACGACCGGCTATGGCAGCACCGTCAACGTGACCAAACTGCTCAACAGAGTCGGCGTGGTGGCGGTGAGCAACAGCATCAGGGGCCTGACACCCGGGGCTGGCTATCATTTCCGTCTCGTCGCGACAAACAGTTCCGGCTTGGTTTTGGGCGGCGACCAGTCGTTCACCATTCCGTCACTGCCTGCCTTCACCGGCCAAGTTGTTTTGGGCGACGGCAATTTCAAACTCCGTTCACCGGCGTGAACGGCCTCGGCTACACCGTGCTCGGCTCAACCAACCTGACCAACTGGACGGTGCTCGGGCCCGCCACGTCGCCCGGTGGAAACGCCTTCGAGTTCACCGCTACCACCGCCACGAATTCCTCCCTGCGCTTCTACCAGTTCCGCTCCCCCTAACCCGCGCCGCCCGCATTGAGCATCGAACCAAAATCAGCCGCCGCCGCCGCGCTCTCGGACCGTTTGAAAGCCGCCGCCGAGCTGCTCGAATCCATCGCCGAAAACCGCGCGCTGCTTGCTGAAATGTCGGAGGAGGAGCGGACCCGTCTGCTCTCGGCGGCGGGCCGCGTCTCGCGTCCCGACGCGGCGGATCGCCGTAGGCTGGTCAAGGCCAGCAAGCGCCGGCGCAAGGCTGACAAACAGCAGCGCGCCGAAAGCGTTCTGGCCGACACCGGCATCCGCCGGCTCCGCCGGCAAACCGTTTTCACCACGCCGAACGTGCATCCGCCCTTGGGCTTCGAGCAGCAGGAAGTCGGGAACGATCCGGATTTCCGCGAAGTCGTCGAGCCGCAGAATTGCTACATCTGCAAAATGGATTATTCGACGATCCACCATTTCTACGACCAGCTCTGTCCGCCGTGTGCCGAGTATAATTTCCGCAAGCGCACCGAGACGGCGGATTTGCGCGGGCGCGTCGCACTGCTCACCGGCGGGCGCGTGAAGATCGGCTACCAGGCGGGCATCAAGCTGCTTCGGGCCGGGGTGCAGCTCATCGTCACCACGCGCTTCCCGCGCGACTCGGCGGCCCGCTACGCGCTGGAGCCGGACTTCGCCGAGTGGGGGCATCGCCTGGAAATTTTCGGACTGGACCTGCGCCACACGCCGAGCGTCGAGGCGTTTTGCCGGCATCTGCTCGCGACCCGGAGGCGGCTGGATTTCATCATCAACAACGCCTGCCAGACCGTGCGTCGTCCGCCGGATTTTTATGAGCACATGATGGCGGGCGAATCGGCGGCGCTGCACGAAATGCCCGAGCACACGCGCCGGCTGCTCGGGGCTTACGAGGGATTGCGCGGCTATCATCTGCTGCCGGAGGGCGCGGCCAACCCTGCGGCCGTCGCGCCTCATCGCCTCTCCGAGGTCGCGGGGTTGACGCACGCGGCGGCGCTCTCGCAGGTGCCGCTGTTGCCGGACGAACCGGCCGCGCAGAAGGATTTGTTTCCAGAAGGCCGGCTCGACCAGGATTTGCAGCAGGTCGATTTGCGCGAGCGAAATTCCTGGCGGCTACTGCTCGACGAAGTGCCCGCGGTCGAACTGCTGGAGGTGCAGTTGGTCAACGCCATCGCGCCGTTCATCCTGAATGCGCGGCTCAAGCCGTTGCTCCTGCGCACGCCGGAGCGCGACAAGCACATCGTGAACGTCTCGGCGGTGGAGGGGCAGTTCTACCGGAAGTTCAAGACCACCCGCCATCCGCACACCAACATGGCCAAGGCCGCGCTCAACATGATGACCCGCACCTCGGCGGCGGATTACCAGGTCGATGGCATTCACATGAACAGCGTGGACACCGGGTGGGTGACGGACGAGGACCCGGTGCAGATCGCCGCGCGCAAGGTGAAGGAGCACCGCTTCCATCCGCCGCTGGACATTGTGGACGGCGCGGCGCGGATCGTTGATCCGATCATTGCCGGCTTCAACACCGGCGGGCACATCTGGGGAAAGTTTCTGAAGGATTATCAACCGGTCGATTGGTAGGGCGAACCGGATTCGTTTCCCCGGTCACCACAAGACATCCTGGCTAATTGCCGCTGGAAATTTCCGCCAATCTGGTGAATACTGGCAGCATCACGAAACCTTTTCATGACCGGTCGCGTCCTGAACTGGTGACGACATCGCAACGTTTATGAGCAACTTTAATCAGCATTTCATCGGGCCGGCGCCGCGCGTCGAGGATTTCATCCTGACCCGCCGGCAGTTTCTGACCCGCTGCGGCATGGGATTTGGCGCGCTCAGCCTGGCCGGTTTGTTTGGTCAGGGATTTTTTCCGGACTCGGCCGGGGCCGCGGTGAATCTTTCTCCGCTCGCGCCCAAGGCCCCGCCGCTGCCCGCCAAGGCGAAGGCGGTCGTCCACATTTTTGCCCAGGGCGCGCCATCGCATGTCGATACCTGGGATCCCAAGCCGATGCTCACCAAGTACGACGGCAAGGCCATTCCCGGCTCGGGCGGCGTGGCGATGAAATCACCCTTCGCCTTCAAGAAATACGGCAAGTCAGGCATCGAAGTCAGCGAAGTGTTTCCGAACCTCGCCGGGCACGTCGATGAGATGGCGATCGTTCGCTCGATGCACACGGACATTCCCGCGCACGATGTGGCGACGGTAATGATGAACACCGGCTCGTTGCGCCTGCCGAAACCGAGCATGGGATCGTGGGTGGTTTACGGTCTGGGCACGGTCAATCAGAACATGCCGGGATACATTTCGCTCCGGCCGGGTGGAGCCCCGCCGGGCGGCAGTCAGAACTGGCAGTCGTCTTTTCTTCCCGGCGTTTTTCAGGGGATGAGCATCAACACCCAGGCCGGCTCCGTCGAGCAGTTGATCGAGAACATCAAGAGCCAGTACACCGTCCTGGGTGAACAACGGCGGCAGCTTGATCTCGTCCACAAGTTGAACGAGCTGCACAGCCAGAATTTGCAGAAGGACGCGCAGTTGGAGGCGCGCCTCGAGGCGTACGAGATGGCGTTCAAGATGCAGACTGAGGCGAGCGACGCCTTTGATCTGAGCAAGGAGACACCGCTCATACGCGAACAGTATGGCACGACGAGCCAGGGCCGGCAGTTGCTCGTGACGCGCCGGCTCATCGAGCGCGGCGTGCGCTTTGTGCAGGTCTGGGCCGGCGGCTGGGATCATCATCAGGACATCGAGGACCGTCTCCCTACACAGGCCGGCGAAATCGACAAGCCGCTCGCCGCGTTTATGACCGACATGAAACAGCGCGGCCTGCTCGACTCCACGCTCGTCGTCTGGGGCGGCGAGTTCGGACGCAAACCGACCAAGGACCGCAACGGCAATGACAATCCCGGCCGCGACCACAACAACCGCGCCTTCACCACCTGGCTGGCGGGCGGCGGCGTGAAGGGCGGCACGGTTTATGGCGCCACCGATGAATTCGGCGCGGCCTCCGTCGAGAACAAGGTTCACGTTCACGATTTGCACGCGACCATTCTGGCGCTGCTGGGATTCGACCACGAGAAGCTGACCTATCGATACAACGGCCGCGACTTCCGGCTCACCGACGTGTCCGGCAAAGTGGTCAAAGGCATCATCGCTTGAACTTTTTCACCATGCGCCTCCCGATCAAAAAATATTTCTGGCTGCTGGCTGCGCTGGCGTTCACCGCACCGTCCCCCGCAGCCGACCCGACCCGTGCCCAGCTTGATTTCTTCGAGGGTCGCATCCGCCCCGTCCTGGCGGACAAATGTTACAAGTGCCACAGTGCGCAGTCCGAGAAGGTCAAGGGCGGCCTACTGCTCGACTCCCGCGAGGACTTGCTGAAGGGCGGGAAGACCGGCCCGGCGATCGTTCCCGGTGATCCTGAGAAGAGCCTGCTCATCGAGGCCGTCCGCTACACCAACGAAGACTTGCAGATGCCGCCCAAGGGCGAAAAACTTTCCGGCGCCCAGATCGCCGACCTGACCGCTTGGGTGAAAATGGGCGCGCCCGATCCGCGCCGCAAAAGCGCCACCGCCCGGGCGGGCCACAATTACGTCGGCGACTCGGGCAAAAATCACTGGGCCTGGCAGCCGTTGAAAAAGTCCGCCGTCCCGGCGATCACGCCCGCGAACCGGGCGGCTACGCCAGTCGATAATTTCATCCTTGCCAAACTGGAGGAGAACGCGCTCAAACCTTCCGCCGCCGCCGATCGCCGGACGCTTCTCCGCCGGGCCACATTCGACCTGACCGGGCTGCCGCCGACGCAAAAGGAGATCGATGACCTCCTGAACGACAAGAGCTCCGACGCTTTTGCGAAAGTGGTGGACCGTCTGCTGGCCTCGCCGCAGTACGGCGAACGCTGGGGCCGCTACTGGCTCGACACCGCGCGCTACGCCGACACGAAAGGAGAGGTGAAGCGTCGCCTGGAAGATCCGAATTACCCCTATGCCTGGACCTATCGCGATTACGTCATCCGCTCCTTCAACGAGGACAAGCCCTACAACTGGTTCATCCTCGAACAGCTCGCGGCCGACAAACTGCCGGGCCTCGGCAAAAGCAATCTCGCCGCGCTCGGCTTCCTCACGGTGGGAAACCATTTCAACAACAATCAAAATGACATCATCAACGACCGCATCGACGTGGTGACGAAGGGACTGCTCGGCCTGACTGTCTCCTGCGCCCGCTGCCACGATCACAAGTTCGATCCGATTCCCACGAAGGATTATTATTCGCTGCGCGGCGTCTTCGCGAGCTGTGCTGAACCGGTGATCGAACCGTTGCTGGCTACGCCCAAGCTCACTCCCGAATACCAGGACTACACGAAGCAGAAGACGGCTCTGGACAGGGAAGTCGCGGCGGTCGAAGCCCAGCGCCGGGCGTTCCGTCCGAAGACGGCGACCCAGGAGGCGAAAAAAATGCTGATCCAAAAGGAAGTCCAGGTTCGCAACCGGGTGTCCGATCTGGAAATGAACCATCCGGGCGCCCCGCCGCGCGCGATGGTTTTGGAAGACAGGCCGGTCGCCTTCAACTCGCCCGTCTTCATCCGCGGCGAGGCGGAGAACAAGGGGCCGTTTGTGCCGCGCCAGTTTCTTGAAGTTCTCTCCGGTCCCAACCGCCAGCCTTTCAAAAACGGCAGCGGCCGCCTCGAACTCGCCCAAGCCATCGCCAGCAAAAATAATCCCATGACCGCCCGCGTCATGGTCAACCGAATCTGGCTGCATCATTTCGGCGAGGGCTTCGTCACCACGCCTGATGATTTTGGGACGCAGTCCGCGCCGCCGAGCCACCCGGAGTTGCTGGACTGGCTGGCCTCCCGCTTCATGGAAGACGGCTGGTCGGTTAAGAAAATGCACCGGCTCATCATGCTCTCCAGTACCTACCAGCAGAGCAGCGCGAATAATCCCCGCTACGCCCAGATCGATCCGGCCAACCGCCTTCTCTGGCGCACAAACATCCGCCGCCTGGAATTCGAGTCCCTCCGCGACTCACTGCTTGCCATTGGCGGCCAGCTCGACCTCAAAGCGGGCGGGCGTCCGTTTGATCTCAACCGGGAACCATACTCCACGCGGCGCACCGTCTATGGCGCGATTGATCGCGGCAATCTGCCGGAAATTCTCAACCACTTCGACTTCGCCAATCCGGATATGACCAGCGGCAAGCGTTACGAAACCACCGTCCCGCAGCAGGCGCTCTTCTTCATGAACAGCCCGCTCGTCGTCGAGCAGGCCCGGCATCTCGTGGCCCTCGACGAATTCATCGCGCGCAAGGACGCGGCCGGGCGGATCAAGTTTCTTTACGAGCGCATCTACCAGCGCGACCCGCGGCCGGAGGAATTGCAGCTCGGCTTGGCCTTCCTTTCCGAGCTGCCCACGAAAGAGAAAGTCGCCGCGGCGAACCCCGGCCCCGGCAACCTGCGGCGCGGCCCCAACCGACCGGGGCTGCTCTTGAACGCCAAACAGCAGCTCCGGCGCGGTGGTGGGCGACCCGCCTTCACCGCCCGCGAGCCGCTCAACGCCTGGGAGGAATACGCCCACGCGCTCCTCCAGGCCAACGAGACTTCGTTCGTGAACTGAGCTTGATCAATCCAGCGTCTTCAGCCCGTTCACCACGCTCATTCGCGCGACCGCGATGGACGGCGCGATGCTGGCCACGATGCCCAGCCCCGCCGCGACCAGCAGCGCTAGGCCGATGATGCGTGGCGTCGGATCGAAGGTGATGAAAATGCCATTGGTCATTTTGGAAATGCTCACCTGCGTGTAGAGCAGCCACGCGCCGCCCACGCCCACCAGCGCGCCCAGTCCCGCCAGGCCGAAACTTTCCGCGAGGATGAACGCGAACAGTTCGTGCCGCCGGAAGCCGAGCGCCTTCAAGACTGCGAGTTCCCGGAACCGTTCCCGGATGGCCATGCTCATGGTGCTGGCCGAGACGAGCAGGAGCGTGAAGACCACCACCGTGCAGATCGAGTTCACCAGCAGCTTGATGTTGCCCCACATCGAAACAAAGCTGAGTTGAAACGCGCGCTCCGTCTCCGCGCGCACTTCGGACGAGGTGTTGGCGAATGCTTTGTTGATCGCCTCCAGCACCCGGGGCATGTCCTCGGCGGAACGCGCCTTCACCCACCAGGTGCCGGCGACTCCGCCGGTGTTCTCGGCCTCCTCGAGAAATTTGTGGTGAAAGAGCACGTTCCGGTCGTCGATCGAGCCGGCGTAAATCCCGGCGATCTTGAGTTCGATGGGGTTCGGATAAAAGCTGCTCGTCAGCGGCAGCCGATCGCCGATCTTGAACTTGTATTTGTCGGCCGTGATCTGGCCGACGACGCAGGCGCGCTGGTCGGCTAGGAACGCGCGATACTGCTCCATTGGCAGTTTGGCCTCGCCGAAAATGTTCGTCAGGAGATGCGGGTCCATGGCGAACTGCGCGAAGGTCATGTTCTCCTCGGCGCCGTATTTGCCGCCAAAAAAGCTGAACGGCGAGACGGCCTCGACGCCCTTGATCTTCTCGATAATGGCGCGCTGCCGGCCGGGTAGGGGCGTGGCGATGGAAATTTTATTTCGCACCACGATGCGCAGGGCCGCCCCGATGTCCTCCGGCGGCACGGTGAGTTCACGCAACGCCACCAGCAGCGTCACGAGCAGGAACAGGCTGACGGCCACGCTCAAAATGGAAAGCGCGGCGCGGCGTTTGTTCCGCAGCGCATTCTTGGCGATGAAAGTGGCGAGGGTCATGGGGGGGCGTGGGGCGTGGAGCGTGGAGCGTGAGAAGAAGTTTGCGACGTGCGGCCTTCCTCACGCCCAACGTCCCATGCCTCACGTTTCACGGCTCAACTCTCCTTTCTCCAGATGGATTGACCGCGTGCCGAACGCCGCCGCCTTCGGATCGTGCGTGACCATGATGACGGTCTTGCCGGCGTTCTGGCTGAGGGCCTGCAAGATGCCCAGCACCTCCTGCGCGGAATGGGAGTCCAGATTGCCCGTCGGTTCGTCGGCCATGACCAGTCCCGGATCGGTGACGAGCGCACGGGCGATGGCCACGCGCTGCTCCTGTCCGCCGGACAACTGGCGTGGCAGATGGCGGGCGCGGTCGGCAAGACCGACCAGTTCCAGCGCGGTGTTGACCTGCTCGCGGCGGCGGCGACCGCTCAATCCGGTCAGGAGCAGCGGCAGTTCAACATTCTCAAATGCGGTCAACACCGGGATGAGATTGAAGGTCTGGAAAACGAATCCCACGTTTTGATTCCGCCAGCCGGCCAGATCCGACTCGCCGAGTTGCGTGAGATCGATTCCTTGCACGCGGCAGGAGCCGCTGGTCGGCCGGTCGATGCCGGCGATGATGTGGAGCAGGGTGGACTTGCCGGAGCCGGACGGCCCCATCAGCGTGAGAAATTCCGAGGCCGCGATGTCGAGGGAGATGTTGTGCAGCGCGGTGACATCGATCTCGCCCTGCTGATAAACTTTCGAGAGTTCCCGGATGTTGACGATGTGTGGCGCGGCCATAAGGCAGCCCAGAGATAAAGGAGTCGCGCCCGTTTGGCAACGCCGCCGGAGCGCCGGTGGTGTTCGAATTTGCAAGGAGCGCGGCTGTGTCGCAGACCAACCGCAGCACTTGCGACCTGCTGCGGTTGGTCGAGGACGACACAGCCGCGCGCTGGCTAAGATCAAATCAGGACACTGCCGGAGCGCCGCTCTCCGGCCGGCGGGTTCGGGTGGCATGGGAAGGAGGTGAACTGGGAAGATGCCAGGAACTTCCCCCGGAGATTTGGGGCGGACGGGAATAAAGCAGGAAAAATTCCCACCAAAAAATCTCCGTCCGCCCTAATCCCCCGGAAAATCCTTCCGTCCTTCCGTGGCGTCGTCGGTCCGTCTTCAACGGCCCTGTGACGCCACGTTCACGCAATCGTTGCGCGCACGCCGGACGTAATTTGTAAACTGGGACCGCTGGTAAATGTTATTGGAAATTTTATGTCAAATCATCTGCTGACCGCCTACGACCGCAACGCGAGTCTCCTCTCCTCCCTGCAAAGCCAGCCGGACGGCCCCACCGCGCCGCTCTGCAAGGCCGTCACCGAGACGCACGATTACCTCCACCAACTGGTCCTGGGGCGCGCGGAAAATCTGAACCTGGACCTCCGCCTGCATTGGAGTTTCGCCTCGCTCAGTTTTCGCCACCACGACGAAACGCTGGCCTTCCTTTGCTTCCAGCTTTCGCTGTTCTGGGCGCGCAAGGACGAGCTTTCCCTCAAGCGCGCCGAGCAGTTCAACGGCATTCTCGCCAAGGTCATCGAATCGCTCCCGCGCCCGGCCTAGGCGGTCGGGGCCTGGCGGCTTCAACGCAAAGGGCCGGCCGCCGGCCGCGCGCCGACGGCCTGCGCGATCAAGCCCGCATAGAGCCGGGCGCCTTCCGGGCGGACGTGCATTCCGTCGTTCCAAAACAATTTTGGCCGGGCGCCGCTGGCCCCATGCCAGTCCACCAGCACCGCCTTGGGGTAGGCCTTGATGGCCGCGGCGAGCATCCGGTTGTTGAGGCTTTCCCATTGGCGCGGAACTTTCACGTTCATCACCACGACCTGCCGGGCGTCCTTGAGTTCGGCCATGATCTGGTGAAACACCTCGGCGCTCAGGAATCCGTTGTTGCCGATGTGCAGGATCACCGTCGCGTGAATCTTGCCGGTGGCATGCAGATTTTTGACAATGGCCGGAGTGTTCCACGGCAGCCGGCCCTGGGCGGCGTCGATGATCGTGTTGGTGCCGAAAGCGTGCTTCAGTTCCTCGGCCACTCCTTCCATGACAGAGTCACCGATGGCCGTGACTGGGTGATCGGTTTTGGCCGCGACCGTCGGCGGGTTGGTCGGCGGAGGCGTCGATACCGGGGGCAGGACGGGGCGCACGACCGCAAGATTGATCGCGAGCGGCGCGGGTGGCGTTGGCGGCGCCACGCTGGTTTTGCTGATCGGTGCAACTGCCGCGGTCGCATGGACGATCCTGGCGGTGGCGAGATAAGACGGCGGCGCGGGCGGACGGGCCTGGAGCAGCAACACGCCCAACGTCGAACCCAGCGCGAGCATGGACGTAGCCGCCGCCGCCCAGCGCCAGCCCAGTCGAAGCCGCTCACGGCCCTGGGCTTCACGCCATGTTTTCCACGCGCGCCCGAGCGCGCCGTTCCGCACCGGCGTTTCCAGCCAGCGGTAGGACGCCGCTGCGATGCCCAAGGTCAGGGCCAGACGCACGGCCAGGAGCGACGTGCCATCCAGCGGCACATCCAGTTGCGGCCGCGTGACCGCGAAGACGGGGAAGTGCCACAGATAAATTCCATACGAACGCAGGCCGACCCACCTCAGCATTCCCCACGAAAGAACGCGCGGCACGAGCCGGGCGCGCGGATGCACCGCCACCGCGAGCAGCTCCGCTGTGGCCAGGGCTGTCAGGCTGAAACCGCCGCGGTATAGGAACGATTGGAATTCATTGATAAACACGAAGCACGCCCCGAGGGTGGCGAAGGCGATCACACCCACGGCATCCAACATGCCGCCGCCGTTTCCGCCAATCACCTGGCCGGGCCGCCACCAGTACGCCAGCGCCACTCCGAGGAGCAGACCGGCGGCCCGCGTGTCCGTGCCATAGTAAACCCGCGAGGGATCGGTGTTGGGCTCAAAGAGGACGGCCATCAGCACGATGGAGGCGGCAG
Source organism: Pedosphaera sp. (assembly GCA_009695285.1). Taxonomy (GTDB): domain Bacteria; phylum Verrucomicrobiota; class Verrucomicrobiia; order Limisphaerales; family SIBH01; genus SIBH01. Next base: position 9,020 of record SIBH01000019.1, on the reverse strand, counting down.
TCGCGGCCAGGATCAGGACGAGGACGCGGCGCGGCCCCAGCCGGCCCATCAGCAGGCTGAACGCCAGCGGCCAGACCAGATAGAACTGTTCCTCCACGGCGAGCGACCACATGTGCCGCAGCAGGGACGGACGGCCTACGCTGTCAAAGTAGGATTGGTGGCTGAAGATCTGATGCCAGTTGTTCACGTAGCTGGCGGTGCTTAAGACATCACCGCGCAAGGTCGCGACTTCCGCCGGCAGAAACACGACCGCATAGCCCACCACCACCACGAGCAGGGCGATGAGCGCGGGAAACAACCGCCGCGCCCGGCGCAGCCAGAAGCTTTTGAAATCAACGCGGCCGTCCTGATTCCATTCCGCAAGGAGCAGCGAGGTGATCAGGTAGCCGCTGATGACGAAGAACATTTCTACTCCGAGAAAACCGCCGGGCAGCCAGGTCTGGCCGCCGTGGTAAAGCAGCACGGCCAGCACGGCCAGCGCCCGCAACCCATCCAGCGCCGGCAAATAGGGCAGGCGCGGGGCGGAGTTTTCGCGGGAACTATTCATGGAATTCGGAACGCGCGCAGACTATCGGGTGACAGTGTTGGGAGCAAAGGGAAACGGAATTTTCCCCGGCGCTTCAGTCGGAGTTCCGCCTTCAGGCGGAACCATGCAGTTGCGAAAATATTTTGACCACGGATGGAATCGCGTTCGTCCGGCCGGGAGCAGGCCCGCCATGTGGTGAAGGGCCAAGAGGGGGCTGCCACCCGCGACCGCCCGGTCACATCTTCGCAATGATCGCGCTGCCGAACTGGGAGCATTTGATCTCCGTCGCGCCGTCCATGAGTCGGGCGAAGTCGTAGGTGACCTGCTTGTCAGCGATCGCGCCGTTGAGTCCTTTGATGATCAGATCGGCGGCCTCGGTCCAGCCGAGGTAGCGCAGCATCATCTCGCCGCTCAGGACCACGCTGCCGGGATTCACCTTGTCGAGGTTGGCGTACTTCGGCGCGGTGCCGTGCGTGGCCTCGAAGATGGCATGGCCGGTCACATAGTTGATGTTGCCGCCGGGCGCGATGCCGATGCCGCCGACCTGCGCGGCGAGGGCGTCGCTCAAATAATCCCCGTTCAAATTCAGCGTGGCGATGACATCGAAATCTTCCGGGCGCGTGAGCACCTGCTGGAGCGCGATGTCGGCGATGGCGTCCTTGATGAGGATGGCGCCGGCCTTGAGCGCGGCCTTCTGCTCGTCGTTCGCGGCGGCCTCGCCCTTTTCTTTTTTCGTCCGCTCCCATTTCGCCCAAGTGTAAACTTTGTCGCCGAAGATGCGTTCGGCGGCGGAGTAAGCCCAGTCCCGGAAGGCGCCTTCGGTGTATTTCATGATGTTGCCCTTGTGAACGATGGTCACGCTCTTGCGCTTGTTCGTCAGGGCGAATTCGACGGCGGACTTCATCAGGCGGATGGTGCCGACGTTGGAGACGGCCTTGAGGCCCAGGCCGACCTGCACCGGGATGTGCGCGGTGTCATGGTCGGGCGCGGCGAGTTTCATGTAGCCGGCGATGGCCTCCTTGGAGCCGAAGCGGATTTTTTTGAAGTCTTTCGGAAATTCCTGCGCGAGGAAGTCTAAAACTTTTTGCGCCTCGGGCGAGCCGCCGACGAATTCGATGCCCGCGTAAATGTCCTCGGTGTTCTCGCGGAAGATGGTCATGTCCACCTTCTCCGGGTGCTTCACGGGCGAGGGCACGCCGGTGAAGTATTGCACCGGCCGCAGGCAGACGTAGAGGTCAAGCATTTGGCGCAGCGCGACGTTCAACGAGCGGATGCCGCCGCCGATGGGCGTGGTGAGCGGGCCTTTGATGCCGACGAGAAATTCCTTGAAGGCCTCGACCGTGTCGTCCGGCAGCCAGTTGTTGAACTGTTTGAAGGCGGTTTCGCCGGCGAAGACTTCCATCCAGGCGATCTGCCGCTGGCCGCCGTAGGCCTTCTGCACGGCGGCGTTGAAGACGCGCTCGCTGGCGGCCCAGATGTCCGGCCCGGTGCCGTCGCCGCGGATGAAGGGGACGATGGGATTCGACGGCACGGTGAGCTTGCCGTCTTTGATGGTGATTTTTCCGCCGGCGGGAACAGTGCAGGTGGTGTAGGGCATGATTAGTTAAGTTAAATTTTTCAAAAGAGACGCATGATGTAGCCGGTTTGCGCGTGGCGGGCAAGCGGTTTGAGCGAAGGATGAGCATCTCAGTTTCCTGTCACTGGGTTGGGCGTTCGTGGTCGTTCTCCCTCACCCCAGTCCTCTCCCGCTGGGAGGGAGTCGCGCTGTCCGCGTCCCGCCAACTCAACGCCTCCAGGGTCACAGGGCGGCGACGATGGATCTCCCTCTCCCTCCGAGGGAGAGGCCGGGTGAGGGTGAAAAGCTGCGGTGTCACATGGGCAATCAGGCCGGAGCGGCAAAGATGTTGGTGGCACGGACGCCTTCCACTGCATATGAGAACATACACATAAAATCAGGGGTTAAGGCTTTGTTGATTTTGATAGCCGATCAGTCCAAGACGGGCAAGCAGTTTGAGCGAACGGGGCAGTGCGCGGATGCGCCCAGATGAAGCGGCGTGAACGCCGCGCGGCGCAGACCGGGAATCGGGTCGCCATGACTGCTTTCCCGGCGCTGGGCCTTCAGCCTTTCCGCAACAGCGTGTCGCGCTGCCCCCAGGCCGGGTCGGGGTTCGGAAAATCCAGATTGTAGTTCAGCCCGCGGCTTTCGGGACGTTCCAAGGCGCAGGCCACGATCAGGCCGGCCACGGTCGCGATGTTGCGCAGCTCCAGCAGGTCGCTCGTCACGATGAAGTCCCAGTAATATTCCTGAATCTCCTCCTGCAAATTTGCGATGCGCTTTTGCGCGCGCTGCAGCCGCTTGTTCGTCCGCACGATGCCGACGTAATCCCACATCAGCCGCCGGATCTCGTCCCAGTTGTGCGAGACCACGACCATTTCATCGGCGTTGTTTGCCTTGCCCGACTGCCACGCGGGAATGGCCGCCGCGAACGGCGCGGGTGCGCCCACTTTTTGCGCAGCGCGATGGGCGCAGACGATGGCTTCCAGCAGGGAATTGCTCGCCAGTCGGTTCGCGCCGTGGAGCCCGGTGCAAGCCACTTCGCCGACGGCGTAAAGGCCCGCGATGTCCGTCTCGCCATCGACGTTCGTCCGCACGCCGCCGCACTGGTAATGCGCGGCGGGCACCACGGGAATCGGCTCCTTCGTGAGGTCGATGCCGTAGCGCAGGCACGTCTCGTAGATGTTCGGGAAATGCTCGATGAGAAACCGCGCCGGCCGGTGCGTGGCGTCGAGCAGCACGTAATCCGCCCCGGTGCGCTTCATTTCGCTGTCGATGGCGCGGGCCACCACGTCGCGCGGCGCGAGCGATTGGAGCGGGTGAAATTTGTCCATGAACTCCCCGCCCGCGAGGCTTTTGAGCACCGCCCCCTCGCCGCGCATCGCCTCGGTGATGAGAAAAGATTTCGCCTTGGGATGATAAAGGCAGGTCGGATGAAACTGGATGAACTCCATGTTCGAGACCGTCGCCCCGGCGCGATAGGCCATGGCTACGCCGTCGCCGGTCGCGATGTCGGGATTGGTCGTGTAGAGATAAACTTTTCCGCAGCCGCCGGTGGCCAGCAGCGTGACCGGCGCGGCGAAGGTCTCGACCCGGCCGGATTTTTTATCGAGCGCATAGACGCCCACGCAGCGGCTCGGGCCGGCCTGGCCGAGCTTCTGCGTGGTGATGAGATCGATGGCGAAATAATTTTCAAAAATCTCGATGTTCGGCTGCGCGGCGATGGCGGCGAGCAAGGCGCTTTCGATTTCGCGGCCGGTGACGTCCTTCGCGTGCAAAATCCGCCGCCGCGAATGGCCACCCTCGCGGCCGAGGTCGAGTTCGATTTCCCCGCTGCCTTCGGGGACTTCGCGCCCGGAAAATTTCATGCCTAGCTCGATCAACTCGGCGATGCGGGCCGGGCCTTCCTCGACGATGGTGCGGACGACCGGCTCCTGGCAAAGGCCCGCGCCGGCTTCGAGCGTGTCGCGGACGTGCAGCTCGAAGGAGTCCTCCTTGCTCGTGACCGCCGCGATGCCGCCCTGCGCGTAATTGGTGTTCGACTCGGCGCGGTTCTTCTTGGTGATGATGGCCACGCGCCCGCGCGGTGCGACCTTGAGCGCGAAGGAAAGCCCCGCGATGCCGCTGCCGAGGATGAGGAAGTCGAATGGTTTCATCATCTCTTTGAACTACAGCAGGCCATTATCAATCAACCGCGTCTCGCCGACGAACACCACGAGCGCCATTTGTGTGCCGCGTGCCACGGCCACCACGGGCGCGAGCGTGATTGGATCGAAGAACTCGACGTAATCCAGCTTCGCAGCGGGCACGGGCTTGATGGTCTCGCGCACCAAGGCTCTCAGCCGCGCTGCGGCCACCGGCTTTGCCGACTGCGCGACGGCGGCCCGGACGGCCCGAATCGAATGCCCCAGTACCGTCGCCTGCGCGCGCAAATCGCCGACGAGGTATTTGTTGCGCGAACTCATGGCGACACCGTCCGGTTCGCGCACCGTCGGGGCCACGATGATTTTTACGGGAAAATTCAAATCACAGACCATGCGCCGGATGACGGCGGCCTGTTGAAAATCTTTCGCGCCAAACACCGCCACGTCCGGCAGCACGAGGTTGAACAGTTTCGCGACCACCGTGGCGACGCCGCGAAAGTGTCCGGGCCGCGCCGCGCCTTCCATCCCGCGCGACAACTGCTCTTCGATGAGGTAGGTGCTGTAGCGTCCTTCCGCCTTGCCGGGATACATCTCCGCGTCGCCCGGTGCGAACACCACGTCCACGCCCTCGGCACGGCACAGGCTGAGATCACGTTTGAAATCGCGCGGGTAGCGACCGAGGTCTTCCTTCGGCCCGAACTGCGTCGGGTTCACGTAAATGCTCACCACCACGCGGCCGCGCGGGCCGACGAGTCGGCGGGCGCGGCGCACCAGGGCCAGGTGGCCTTCATGCAGGAAGCCCATCGTCGGCACGAAGCCGGTGCGGATTTTTTCGCCCCGCCATTTCAGCGCGAGCCGCTGCATGGAGACGACTGAGGTGACCGTTCGCATGGCGGATGATTTGGCGAGGGCAGGGGAAGTGGCAAGCGCAATGACGGAGGCGGGAACTGCCCCCGTGGCGCAGGTGTCCCAAACTGCTGTCTCGCCGATTTCCAAATCGGCGGCGCGTGCGAAGTGCCAGCGGGTGCGGCGCGCTCCACGGGTGGCGGGTTTGGAAACCCGCGACACAGCAGACTGGGAAGTCTGCGCTACGGGTGGCGGGGGTCTGGGCGGTTGGTTGTTCGAGTTCAGTTCTGCGGCGAGACTGCTCAGGGCCGAAGATTTGCTGAAGCATGAACTCCAATTGCCCGCGTGCGAAAAAAGCCATGCCCCGGAGGGCATGGCTGTAATTGAGGGGCGCTCGTTCCGGCTGGACCATCATCCCGCCGCGCGCCGGGGTTACTTGGCGGCAGGAGGAGTGGACCAGGCCGTCTCCGCTTTCGTGATCTGCTCGGCATTCAAGCCGAACGCCCTGAGCACGCCGGTCGCCATCATTTTATTTCCGGCCGCGTTCATGTGGACGCCATCACCGGTCAGCAAATTGCCCTTCTTCTCCGGGCCGGCCTTGGCGATGGACGCCTGCATGTCGGCGTTGAGGTCGGCGAGTAGACATTTTTTTTCCTTGGCGAGCGCCTTCAGAAAATCGTTGTAGGGCGCCAGCTTTTGGTTGTTCGCATTGGGCTGGTCCTCGCCGATCATGGTCGAGGTGAGGATCATCACCTTGACGCCGGCGGTTTCGCACTTCTCGACGATCTTGGTGATGTTTTCCTTGTACTTGTCGAGCGGCACGCCGTTGGCCCCGTGCCAGACGTCGTTGACGCCGCAACTGAGGGTCATCCAGTCGGGCTTCTTGTTCAGCGCATCGCGATCCAGCCGGTCGAGCATCTGGTTGGATTTGTGGCCGCTGATCCCGGCCGGGATGGCGGTGGCTTTCACGCCGTTCGCGTCCAGGCCCGAAATCACCAGGCGGACGTAACCCTTGGGGCCGGCTCCCGCCTGGGTGATCGAATCGCCCATGAAGGCAATTTTCTGTCCGTCTTTGACGGCGATGTCCGCCGCCGAAACCGTCGAGGCCGTCATCCCGCCCAAGGCGAAGAGTGCCGCCGCCATCCGCCATCTGTTCATTGTCGTGTTCATAAGTTTATTGGTTTGCTCTGACATTGTGTTGTTGATGCCTGGCAGTTCTAGGGGAATTGCTTTCGCATCTGATTTTGTGTGCGCGGACTTTAGGCGTTCGCCGCGCGGTGACAAGCTTACTTTTGGCGGGCGGACACACCCGGGTGTGATTAAAAACGGGTGAGGGCAGTTTCCTTGCGGAGCACCGGTCTGTGCCCGGCTTAAGGGCCGGGGACTGCGCCGGGCGTGAGCTTTCCGAACCCTTCCACCAACCTGTTACTCGCCCCGCCTAAGCCGGTCACAGACCGGCGCTCCGCCTGTGCCTCACCCGGATTTAATCAAACCCGACACACCCCTGGGTGAAATAAATCAGTGCCTTCTCACATCGGCTGCTCCGGTGAGCCGGGCTGGTTAAAGCGCGTCGAACTTCCGGGCGAGGATGAAGTCTTTTTCCGTAAGGCCGCCCTGATCGTGGGTGGTGAGGGTGAGGGCGACCTTGTTCCAGCGGATGTCGATGTCGGGATGGTGCCACGCCTTTTCCGCGAGCCGGGCCGCGCGGTTGACGAACTGCACGGCTTTCGGAAAATCCTTGAACACGAAAACCCGGGTGATGGCCGCGCCGGATTGTTTCCACTCGGGGATGGTGCGGAGGGCGGTCTTGATTTTGGTGGCGGTCAATTTTGGCATGGCCTGTTGATTTCACACCGCGCGGGTTTGGTCACGCGAAATAGCTGTGGTGAAAATGGCGGGGGTGCAGCCGGGCGGAGCTGCGTGGAGGGCGTGCGTCCCGCCGCCCGGAAAGGGCGGTGAGGATTTCAGCGGCGCAGGAGATTACTTGGACGGCGTTCGTCAGCTCACGTTTTTCTCCGTCGGGCTGGAAGCCACGGCTCTACGGCAGGCGAGGACGCCCGCCGCTACGATCACCGCCGGACGGAACGGAGCGGCGGCGGGGACGCGGCCCGTCGCGCCTGCCGAATGAGGCTGAGGCTGGTGAACAGCGCCCAAAGCAGGCCCACGGCGAAGGCCGCCATGCCGAGCACGGCGAAGCGGACGGCCAGCCACGCCTCCGCCAAGTTCGCGGCGGGGTCGGACGATGCTGCCAGCCGGTCCCGGTTGGCCAGCCACCAAAAAATAAAGTGCAGCCCGAAGATCATGGTCAGCGCAAAGCCGCCCGCGCCGAAGATCAACTGCCCGTAGCCGATGCCGCGCCCGCCGGTGAGCGAGCCGATGCCGGGCATGGCGAGATTGGAAAGGAGGCAGCTCCAGGCTTTCTTCCGGTCGGGCGAGCCGGGGGGTGCGGAAGGAAGCTTCATCGCCGGTTCAGAACCAGCCTTTGCGGCCGTCCACGTAGATGCGCACAAACTCCTCGTCGGTCTTGGTCAGATAGATGATGCCTTCGATCAGCCCGATGATGCCCGTGACGATCCCGGCAATGCCGCAGGACAGCACGGTCACCAGCAGCATGATGACCCCTTCCGTGGTGTAGCCGAGGACGAATTTGTGAACGCCCAGTCCGCCGATCAGAATGCCGCAGATGCCGGCGGCGAGCTTGTTCGAGCCGCGGTTCTTGAGCATCTGCTCCTTGTCGATCACCGCCTGGCCGGTGAGCGGCGGCAGGCCGGGCGCGGCGGCGGCACCGGCGAACTCGGGAAATTCCGCGAGCGGCCTCCAGTCCGTGCCGCCTTCGGGCTGCGCTTTGGTCTGCAGGTTGGCGCGTCCGGTGGTGATCCACTGGCGCAACTGTTCGGCGGTGACGGGGCCGTATTCTTTTTGGTCTGATCCGATGATTTTATACATGGTGGTCGGGGGTTGAGGGTTGGTGGAAAAATTCGTTCACGGGTTCCAGCGCAGTTGCAGGGCGGCGGACAGCGGAATCTGCCGCACCGAACTGTCGGCGAGCACGACGTTGATGATCTCGCCGTGCCGGAGGGTGTTCATCAGCAGCTCCGGCCCGCCGCTCACGTTCCAGCCGCCGTTGATTTCAAAAAACATCACCGTCTGCGGATTCACCTCGGCCTCCTTCAGGCCGCCGAGCTTGAGGTTGTAGCCGTAGTTGCACCGCTGGCTGCTGGTGTCTCCGTTGCATTTGAAAATTTTCGTCGCGACCGCCCCGCCCAGGTCGGCCTGCAAGGCGTCGCACCAGGTCTTCGCCGGCGGAAAGGTCTGCTGGTGGTCGCTCGCATAAACGTGCGCGGCCAGGCTGATCTGTTTCAGGTTGTTCATGCACTGGAGGGGCTGGGCGTTGCCTCGGATGCGGGGGCCGTTGGGTCCGTCCTGTCTGTTCTGAGAAAAAATCAGCAGGCCAAAGCCGACGACGGCCAGAATCGCCAAGACGGAAACCCAGGTGCCGGCGATGGCCAACCCCCGGCCGCCGAGGCGGCCGCCGCTTTTTTTGATCTTCCGCAGCGAGACCAGCCCGAGAACGAAACCCACCAGCGCGGTGAGGCCCATCGAGCAAAAGCCCAGAATCCCCAGCACCAGCGAGGCGACGGCTAGGCCGCTGGTTTTTTGCGGGGCGGCCACGGCGGCGGCGGCGGCGGGACGGGCGCCGGCCGGAGGCGACGCCGCGCCCGTCGGCGGGGCCGTCGGGCCGGCTGCGAGCGCGGCGCTGAATTCGGGCAGGGTGGAAAGCGCCTTCCAGAGCCGGGTGCCCTCCGGCAGCACGAGTGTCTGGCGGTTGGCCCGGTGCTGGGCGATCCACTCGCGCAACAGTTCCGCCGTGACCGGGCCGTATTCCTTCTGGTCGCCGCCCAGGATTTTATACGTGACGATCCGGTCGGGAGGTTGGGCGGAAGGTTCG
>SIBH01000018.1 GCA_009695285.1 Pedosphaera sp. | reverse complement strand
GCCGATGTCATTCAGTTGCGCGACAAGGCGGCGATCACCGGCACGATCCTGGCCGAAAAAAAAGACCAGGTGGTGGTCGATGTCGGCTACACCGTGCTGCTCGTGCCCCGCGGCCAGATCGTGAAAATTTCCAAGGGCGACGAGGCCGTCGCGCCCAAGACCTCCGGCGCGAAGACCAATCAAACCACGCGCCCCGCCGCCGCCAGCGCCGCACCCGCCAAAACCGGCCTCTACTTTTCCGCCAGCCCGCCCCCGCCCGAGCGCTCCGTCCTCGAACTGGTCGGCCAACTCGGCGACGCGGTGGTGCAGGTCCGCACGCCGGGCGGACTCGGCTCCGGTTTCATTTTGAACGAGGAAGGTTTTTTGATCACCAACTTCCACGTGATCGAGGGTGAGACGCAGATTTCCGTGGAGGTTTACCACCAGAAGGGCGGCCAGCTTGAGCGCAAGAGTTACAAGCAGGTCAAAATCATCGCGATGAATAAATTCCAAGACCTGACCCTTCTCAAGATTGACGATGCGGACGCGCCGAAATTTTCCTGGATGCCGCTCGGCGACGCGGACGCGCTGGGCGTGGGCGAGCGCGTCTTCGCCATCGGCAGTCCGCTCGGCTTGGAGCGCACCGTGACAGAGGGCATCGTCAGCACCAAGACCCGGCAGTTGCAGGGCGAGCTGTACATGCAGACCACCGCCCAGATCAACCCCGGCAACAGCGGCGGTCCGCTCTTCAACCTGCGCGGCGAAGTTGTCGGCGTGACCAACATGAAGCTGGCCTTCGGCGAAGGCCTCGGCTTCGCCATTCCGGTCAGCCGCGTGAAATATTTCCTCAACCACCGCGACGCCTACGCCTATGACAACGACAATCCCAGCAACCCCTACCGCTACCTCGCGCCACCCAGCCGGCTTCGAAAAACCGCCACGGCTTCCGACAAATAACCTTATGAAACAAACCGCCCTCCTCCTCGCGTCTCTCTCCCTCGCGCTCGCCCTGCCGGCCGCCGTGCCCGCGCCGGAAAAACTGCTCGCGGCCGACACGCTCGCTGTCCTCACCGTGCCCGACTGGGCCAAATCCAAGGTGAACTTCGGCAACTCGCCGCAAGGCCAGCTCTGGGACGACCCGGTGATGAAACCATTCCGCGACAAGTTCACCGCCAAGTTCACCAGCGCTTTTCTCGCCCCGGTGGAAAAGGAGCTAGGCATCAAGTTGGCCGACTATGCCAGCCTGCTCCAGGGCCAGGTCACCTTCGCCCTCACTCAGAACGGCTGGGAAGGCAAGCCCAACCAGAAGCCCGGCTTCCTCCTGCTCATCGACACCAAGACCAACAGCATGCTGCTCACCACCAACCTCGCCACCCTGCGCAAGCAATGGGTGGATGGCGGCAAGCAGATCAAGACCTCCAAAATCCGGGACGTGGAATTCACGACCCTGATCTTCACTTCCGACGAACTGTCCAAATCGATCGGCAAAATATTTCCGAACTCGGACGCCGCCAAAAACGACTCGAACGCCAACGCCGAAACTCTCGAAGACCCCAAGCCCAAAACGAAGGCTGAGAAAATTGAATGGCTCCTCGGCCAGTCCGATTCGTTGCTCATCGTCGGCAGTTCCGCCAAGGACATCGAGAAAGTGATGATCCTCCAGTCCGGCGGTCCCGTGCCGCCGCTCGCCGAACAGGCGGGCTTTGCCGCCAATGCCGCGACCATGCGCGACTCGCTTTCCTTTGGCTGGCTGAACACAAAGACAATTGTCGATATCGCCCTCAAGGAGACCGCGCGCGCCAAAGGCGGCAAGCCCAATGCGAACGCTCCCTTCGCCGTGGACCAGGCCCTCTCCACCCTGGGCCTGACCGGGCTGCAGTCCCTCACCTTTACCGCCCGCGACAGCGGGGACGGCTTGCACGTCAATTTTTTGCTAAACATTCCCGAGGCCCAGCGCAAGGGACTTTTCAAAATCCTCGCCGCTGACGCCAAGGATTCCAGCCCGCCACCGTTCATTCCCGCCGACGCCGTGAAGTTCAACCGCTGGCGTCTGGACCTGCAGAAAGGCTGGGCCACCCTCGAAGCCATGCTCATCGAGATGTCCCCGCAGATGAGCGGTGTCATCAAGCTCGTCCTCGACAACGCCGGCAAGGACAAGGATCCCACCTTCAACATTCGTCAGAGTCTCTTCGGCAATCTCGGCGACGACATCATCACCTACGAAAAAGTTTCGCGCGGCAACACCGTGGTCGAACTGAACAACGCGCCCTCGCTCGTCCTCCTGGGTTCGCGCAATGCCGAGCAACTCGCCGGTTCGCTCCGGGCCATCACCAGCGTGATGCCCCAGCAGATGACCAAATACAAGGAGCGCGAATTCCTTGGCCGCAAAATCCACTCCTTGACCCTCCCCCAGCAGGGCGGCGGTCAGCCCGGCCAACCCGCCGAACGCTCCCTCAACTACGCGGCCAGCGGCGGCTACGTCGTGTTTTCCTCGGACAACGCCATGCTCGAAGAATACCTCCGCAGTTCCGAGGGTGGCGGTAAAGCACTGCGCGACCTGCCGGGACTCAACGACGCCGCCCAGAAAGTAGGCGGCATGGGCACCGGCTTCTTCGCCATGGAAAACCAGTCTGAAACCGCCCGCGTGGCCATTGAAACCTTGCGCAAAGATTCCGGCGCCGTGGGCGCATTCCTCGGCGGGTCACCGCTCGGCGGACGCCTGGGCCTAGCCGACGACGCCAAGGCTCTCAAGGAATGGTTCGATTTCTCGCTCCTGCCGCCCTACGCCAGCCTCGCGAAATATTTTTATCTGGCCGTCTATTCCGGCACCGTCACCACCGACGGCATGAACTTCAAGCTGTTCACCCCCACCCCGCCACTGTTGAAGAAATAGTCGGGCCTGGAAAATTTGTCTCCCCAGTCCCGCAGCGACGACCGAAAATAGCCCAGCGATTTATCGCTGGGTAACACGGCACCACCAAGCGAGTCCCGGAGGGACGGCAGAACCAGTCGTGGGATTTCTTTCGTCCCTGCGGGACGTCGGCAGGGCGGGCCGTCCTCTGCCCGCCGCAAACGGGGTGGGAGATTCGCAGAGCTCCGAACCGCCCGACGGCGCGCGCGGAGTGACGCGCCCTGCCCGCTCGCGGCAACGCGAAGCTCGACGCTTTTTACGCCGACCGTAGGGTGGCCTCCATGAACCAAGACATGGCTGCAAAGCTCGCCGTGGGCTGCGGGTGGGACAGCCAATGATCACGACCATCCGAGTGGCTCCTCCACCCCGCCCGCTGGTTGTAACCGTGTGCCTGCGGGCCGGGGCCCAACGACTGTTCAGATTCCATGGACCATCAACTGGAAGGACACCGTGGAGGAGTTGATTGCCCGCGCACTGGTCGGGTTGGTGGTCGGTGGGGCGATTTCCTTCCTGCTCATTCCAGTCGTCTTCTGGCCCGGTCGCAGGACGGTTCGTCATCCGCCATTCGGCCTTCCAGAGCGGCCCCCACCAGGAGCAACCGAAATGCAGGGATTCCTCTCATCGTTGCGGGCTACGTCTTGATGGTTGTCGGCAAGCGGGCGGCGGCGAGCGGAGATGGTGGGGTCATGCTCGGCGGCGTCCTTGGGTTGACGGGACTGCTGGTGCATGTTGGCGGCTGCATGATGTATGCGGAGGCGAAAGGCCATTCGAAATGGATTGGCCTGGTCGGCTTGCTTACTTGCGTGGGGTTGTTGATTTCACTCATGCTGCCGGATCGTTATAGAAGAGTGAGATGACCACGCGGCCTCCTGCATGACAGGCCAGGTCAGTTGTGACGCGGGAACAAGGGTTTGGTTGAGTGCTTGGGCCTGGCTTTGGAGGTTTTTCAGGCGGCGCGCGGTGTTGGCGGGCGTGATGGCCAAGAGGCCTTGGCTTCGTCGTAAAGCTGCCCGCTCACGATCCGCGCCGGCCCTACGGCCCCTGCGCCACCTGGCCGCCGTCACCCCGGCGCATCTGGAAGGGCACGCTCTTGGTGATTTCGAGGATGAGGGTCGAGAATTTGTAGTCGTGCCGCGCGAGTTCGCTGCAAATCTTGTCCACGGCGCAGCGGTCGTAGTATTCGAGGCCGCGGCCCAGCGCGTAGGTGAGGAGTTTCTCGGTCAGGCAGCGGGCGAACTGCTCCTTCTGCGCCTTCAGGATCAGCTTCAATTCGCCCGGTTCCTTAAAGGATTTGCCGGAGGGCAGTGTGCCGGACGGGTCCACGGGCAGATCCCCGTCGCGGTCGCGCCACGCGCCCACCGCGTCGAAATTTTCAAAGCCAAAGCCGATGGGGTCCATGCGTTCATGGCAGGAGATGCAGGCGGGCTTGGCGCGGTGCTGTTCCATGCGCTGGCGCAGGGTGCCGGTGAGTTCGCCTTTCTTGGCCTCGACCAGTTCGGGCACGTCCGGCGGCGCCGGCGGCGGGGGTGTGCCAAGGAGATTGTCGAGCACCCATTTGCCGCGCTTGACGGGCGAGGTGCGGGTGGGGTTGGAGGTGAGGGTGAGGATGCTGGCGTGGGTGAGGATGCCGCCGCGCGGGCCGTCCTTGAGGGCGACGCGCTGGAAGGAATCGCCGGTGATACCGGGGATGCCGTAATGTCTGGCGAGGGTTTCGTTGACGTAGGTGAACTTGCCGTCGATGAAATCCAGGATGGTGCGGTCTTCGCGGAGGATGGCCTGGAAGAAGAGTTCGGTCTCCTGGCCCATGGCGACGCGGAGGGCTTCGTTGAATTTGGGGAAGGTCTTCGGGTCGGGCGTGACGCGGGCGAGGTTGCGGGTCTGGAGCCATTGGCCGGAGAAATTTTCCACGAGCGCTTGGGAGCGCGGATCATGGATCATCCGGCGCACCTGCTGGTCGAGCACGCTTTTCTTCCGCAACTGGCCTTTGGCCGCGTGGGCCAGGAGTTCTTCGTCGGGCATCGAACTCCAGAGGAAATAGGCGAGACGCGAGGCGAGAGCGAAGTCATTGATGGGATGGACGGAGGCGGGGTTGTCCGGCTCAGGCATGAGTTCGCCGCGAAAGAGAAAGTTCGGCGAGACGAGCACGGCGGTGAGCGCGACCTGGATGCCGCGCTCGAAATTTTTCTCCGCGTCCCCGGCGGTCTGGGCGAGCTTGACGAGGCGATCCAGTTCCAACGGCGTGACCGGGCGGCGGTAGGCGCGGCGGGCGAAGCTCCCGATGATCTCGCGGGCGCATGGCTCCGGGGCGCCCTTGGCCGGTTGGCAGATTAAGATGCGCTTGTGGGATTCGGGCAGGACGACCGGTTGGAGGGAGGTGGAGACGATTTCCAGATAGTCGATGACGAGGTTGCGGTCACCGCGCAGCTTGGGGTCGGTGGTCTTGAGGTCCTTGTAATTGTTCAGGTAGGCGGCGGCGAATTTTTTCCGGCCGGCCGTGACCTGGAGGCGCGTCTCGTAAACCTGCGGTGCGTCGCGGACGGCTTTGACATCGAAGCGTTTGATTTCCCGGCCGTCGAGGGACAGGGCCAGGCGTGCGGGATCGGGGCCGGCCTGCTCGCCGTAGGCCCGCGCCCGCAAAATATATTCACCGTCGCTGGGGAAATTGAATTCGAAATGCACGTCGCCCTCGCGGCCCAACCGGCGCAGGCCGTCGGCGGCCGCTTCCCCCGGGGCGGTGCCTTCGAGTTCCGTCGCGGCGAAGCGTTTGCTCGTCGGCTTGGGCGTGCTGTCCGTGATGATCGCCCGGGCCATGATCTTGTCGGCGGCGGCGAGATATTTTTCCAGGAGCACGGGCGGCATGGAGAGCACGTCGCCGATGTTGTCGAAGCCGTAGCCCACGTCGTCGGCGGGGAAATCGTCCGCCGCCTGGAAGTCGATGCCGACGAGGTCGCGGATGGTGTTGTTGTACTCGGCGCGGTTGAGCCGGCGGATGGTGACGCGGCCCGGATCGGGATGGTCGCAATCGACGTTGAAAAGTTTCGCCTCGATCCAGTCAGCGACGAGAGCGCGCTGCGGTTCGGCGGGCTGGGGCTTTTTGGACGGTGGCATCTCGTGGTTGCGGAGATTTTTCATGACCTTCTCCCAGGTTTTGCGATCCTTGAGTACCGCCGCCTCGTCGGCGAAGGCTTCGAGGGAGAGGTCGCCCTTCTGCTTTTCCGAGCCGTGGCAGTCGTAGCAATACTTCGCGAGCACCGGCTTGATCTCCTTGGCAAAGTCCACGCTCCGCGCGGCGGCGGGTTTGTTTTTGCAACCCGCCGCGACGAGCAGCAGCGTCATCAAGATGAGCAGTCCGAAACGCATGTTCAAAGTCCCGGCCATCTTGGCGCGGAAGAGGGATGATCTTACGCCACGGCCAAAACCAAGGCCAACGCAATCTTGCATCTGTTCTTGCCCTGCCGACGCTGGTCCGCGGCCAGAGGAACTCCGCCCGGTGACAGCCTGATTCGGAGCGGCGGGCATCCCGCCGCCCGGATGGGGCCGTGAGGATTCGCGGTGTCTGGAAGGGGTTCGCGCGGCGTGGTGCCTTCGCGGCGTTTCCTCCGCCGGGCGGGACGCACCGACTCCACGGCAGGCCGGAGGCCCGCCGCCACGCCGACCGCTGCCCGCGAGGCAGCCAAAAACCCAGAAAAAGGCTTTACACGCGCCCCGCCGCTGCCTAGGCTCCACCCCTCATTAACGAAATAAAGACGAACGTAATTATGGAAGCGAAAGACAAAACGATTAAGAATTTTCAAGTGCATGCGAAGGACACCGGCTCCGCCGACGTGCAGATCGCCCTTCTCACCGAGCGCATCAACAGCCTCAGCGAACACCTGCAGAAGAATCTCAAGGACCACAGCTCCCGCCGTGGGCTGCTCATCATGGTTAGCCAGCGCCGCAAGCTGCTGGACTACCTGCACAACACCGACAACGGCCGCTATGTGGCCGTGACCAAGAAGCTCAAGCTTCGCCGGTAATTTGCGGGCGGCGCGGCGTCCGGCCAGCCGGAGCCGCGTGCTCCACCCTTTGATTGAATCGAGGACACGCGAACGATTCTCTTCAACTCGAAAAAAAACATCGCGTATGAACCATGCCTGTTGTCTCCGGGTGATTTCATTCAGCCCCGAAAAATTCGGGATTGAATGAAGTTCCTCTGGAGCCGGCCGGCTCTCCGCAAGAAAACCAGCTAGTTATGTCACATAAAATCACCGCTCAATTGGGCGACAAACAGGTTATCATCGAATCCGGCAAGCTCGCCAAACAGGCGGACGGCGCCGTCACCGTGCAACTCGGCGAAACCATCATCGTCGTCGCCGCCGTCGCCGCCACCAAGGCCAAGCCCGGCCAGGATTTCTTCCCGCTTACCGTGGACTACCGCGAAAAGGCCGCCGCGGCGGGCCGTTTCCCCGGCGGCTACTTCAAGCGCGAAGGCCGTCCGACTGAGAAGGAAATTCTCACCTGCCGCCTCACCGACCGCCCCATCCGCCCGCTTTTTCCGAAGGGCTGGTATAACGAAGTGCAGGTCCAGACCGTGCTCCTCAGCGCGGACGGCGAGAACGACCCCGACATCCTCAGCATCATCGGCGCGTCCGCCGCGCTGACCGTCAGCGACATTCCGTGGGCCGGTCCGCTCGGCGCGGTGCGCGTCGCCCGGGTCAACGGCCAGTTCATCGCCAACCCCACGCACGCCGAGAAGGTCGGGAGCGATCTCGACCTCGTCTATGTCGGCAACGACAAGGACGTGGTGATGTATGAAGGCGCCGCCAAGGAAATCACCGAGCCCGACTTCGCCGCCGCGCTGCAATTCGCCCAGGCCGCCTGCCAGCCGCTCATCGCCGCGCAGAAGGAACTCGCCGCGAAAGTCGGCAAGAAAAAACGCGCGATCACCCTCAACACCGTCCCCGACGAAATTCTGCTCGAAGCCAAGAAACTCGCCGGCAACCGCTTCGTCCCCGCGCTGCTCACCCCCGGCAAACTCGCCCGTGAATCCGCCTGCAAAGCGATTCAAGACGAGGTCGGCGCGAAGCTCGTCGAAAAATTCGGCGCGGAAAAAGTGACCGAATTCGTCATCAAGGACGCCTTCTATTACATCCAGAAAGAATCCATCCGCAGCCTGATCTTGGACGAGAAGAAGCGTCTGGATGGCCGCGGCTTCGACCAAATCCGCCCGCTCCTCAGTGAAGTTGGCATCCTGCCCCGCGCGCACGGCTCGGCGCTTTTCGCCCGTGGCGAAACCCAGGCCGTCAGCCTCGTCACCCTCGGCACCAGCGAAGACGCCCAAGATTTTGATTCCTACACCGGCGGCGAGACGAGCAAGAAATTCATCCTGCACTACAACTTCCCGAATTTCTCCGTCGGCGAAACCGGCCGCATCTCCGGCCCCGGCCGCCGTGAAATCGGCCACGGCGCGCTCGCCGAACGCAGCATCGCCCAGATGCTCCCCCTCGAAACTTACCCCTACGCCGTGCGCGTCGTCAGCGAGATCATGGAATCCAACGGTTCCACCTCGATGGCCTCCGTCTGCGGCGGCACGCTCGCCCTCATGGATGCGGGCGTCCCGATGATTCGTCCCGTGGCCGGCATCAGCATCGGCATCTGCGCCGAATACAGCGGCGAGAACATTTCCCGCTACCAACTCCTCACCGACATCATCGGCTGGGAAGACGGCTACTGCGACATGGACTGCAAAATTGCCGGCACCGAAAAGGGCATCACCGGCTTCCAGCTTGACCTCAAGCTCAAGGGCGTCCCGCACGACATTATGCTCCAGACGATTGAGGCGGCCCGCGTCGCCCGTCTGGCCATCCTCGATCACATGCGCCAGACCATCGCCGAGCCGCGCAAGGAACTCAGCAAGTACGCCCCGCGCATCGTGCAGATCAAGATCAACCCCGAGAAAATCGGCGCGCTCATCGGACCTGGCGGCAAAAACATCAAGCGCATCGTCGAGGAGTCCGGCTGCGAGATCAACATCGACGACGACGGCACGGTCAACATCTACTCTGTTTCCGCCGAGGGTATGGAAGTCGCCCGCAACGCCGTCGAAGGCATGACCGCCGAAGCCGAAATCGGCAAGCTCTACAAGGGCCGCGTTGTCACCATCAAGGAATTCGGCGCGTTCGTGGAATTCCTCCCCGGCAAGGACGGTCTCTGCCACATCAGCGAACTGGCCAACTTCCGCGTCAAGCAGACCGAGGATGTCGTCAAGATGGGCGACGAAATCTGGGTCAAGTGCCTGGGCGTGGATGAAAAAGGCCGCGTCAAACTCTCCCGCCGCGCCGCCATGGCCGAGCGTGACGGTGAAATGTCCGGCAAGGACGACAAGGCCCCCGCCGACGACAAAGGCTGAAGCGTTCCGAAGTAATTCAAGGCGGGCCAGGTGGCCCGCCTTTTTTGTTTCCAGACAAGGTGCCCGAGCTTGCCGCGCCGCGCGCGGGTTGGCAGACTGCGCCCTTAAATGCGAGAGAACCTCCGAATCTGGACGGAAAATTTCGAGACGTTCATTCTCGAAGTCATCCTCGAACAGCGTCCCGGCAAACGCGCGGCGGTGGCGCGTTTCATTCTGCTGGGGCTATCGAAGATTTTCACGCTCGCGGTCAAGCTGCGCCGCCTTCTCTACAACGTCCGCCTGATACGCGACTCCACCCTCGGCGTGCAGGTCATCGCCGTCGGCAACCTCACGGTCGGCGGCACCGGAAAAACGCCGGTCGTCGAAAAATTTGCGCGCGAACTCCAGGACGAAGGCCGCAAAGTCGCCATTCTCTCGCGCGGCTACCGTTCCAAGCCGCCGCCGCTCACCAAACGGCTGATCGACAAACTGCTTTTGCGCGAGGACCGCACGCCGCCGCGCGTCGTTTCCGACGGGAAAAATCTACTGCTCGATTCCGAGACCGCCGGCGACGAGCCATACATGCTGGCCTCGAACTTGAAGGACGTGGTCGTGCTCGTGGACAAGGACCGCGTGAAGGCGGGCCGTTACGCCATCGAGAAGTTTGGCTGCGACACGCTGCTGCTCGACGACGGCTTTCAATACTGGCGGCTGGCCGGACGCCGTCGCGACATCGTGCTGATCGACTGCCAGCAGCCCTTCGGCAACGAGCACATGCTGCCGCGCGGCACGTTGCGCGAGCCGCCCTCGCACCTCTCCCGCGCCACCACCATTTTCATCACCAAGAGCGACGGGAACACCGCGCGGCTGCGCGCCCGGATCGCCAAGCACAATTCCACCGCCGGCATCATCGAGTGCGTGCATCACCCGCTCTATTTCGAGGACGTGTTCACCGGTGAGCGGCACGGGCTGGAATTTTTGCACGGGCGCAAGGTCGCGTCGTTGAGCGGCATCGCGCAGCCGCACAGTTTCGAGCAGAGCCTGGTGAAGCAGGGTGCGGAGCTGGTTTACTCGAAGCGCTTCGCCGACCACCACCGCTTTACGCAGCAGGAAGTGCTCAACGCCATCAACCGCGGCAAGAAGCGCCAGGCCAGCGTCATCATCACCACACAAAAGGACGCAGTGCGCTTCCCCAAAATCGACCGGCGGGACCTGACGATACTTTTCATGCGCGTGGAAATCAAAATCCTGAGCGGCGCGAAGGACTTTCAGGACTGCGTCCGGCAAATCTGCTTCCGCTGATGGACCCGGTGCTTTATCTCGTGGCGCTCGGCCTGATGAAATTTCTCCAGGCCCTGCCACTGCCGTGGGTGGCGCGGCTCGGGCGGCTCGTCGGCGGCCTCGTCTGGTGGCTGGACCGGCGGCATCGGCGCGTGGCCCTCCGCAATCTGACCATGTGTTTCGGCGCGGAAAAAACTCCGGCGCAAATCCGCCGGCTGGCGCGGGAAAACTTTCTCCGCATCGGCGAAAATTTCGCCAGCTCGGTCAAGACCGCCGTCATGACGCCCGACGAACTGCGTCCGCACTTCGAGTTTGTCGGCGCAGAAAAACTGCTCGCCCATCAGCGCAATGCCGGGCCGCAAAGCCGCATCGTGGCCATCGGGCATTTCGGCAACTTTGAACTTTACGCGCGCTTCGGCCAATACGTGCCCGTTTTCAAATGTGCCACCACCTATCGCGGTCTGCGCCAGCCCGCGCTCAACCGCGTGCTGCAATCCTTGCGCGAACGGTCCGGCTGCCGGTTTTTCGAGCGCCGCACTGATGCCGCCGCGCTCAAGGCCGCGATGAGCGACACTGGATTGCTGCTCGGGCTGCTGGCCGACCAGAACGCGAAGGGCGGAGTGCGAATTCCTTTTCTTGGACACGAATGCGCCGCGAGCACCGCGCCGGCGATTTTTGCGCTGCGCTATCATTGCCCGCTGCACACCGGCATCTGCTATCGCGTCGGCCCGGCCCGGTGGCGGATCGAGGCCGGAGATGAAATTCCCACGCTCGAAAACGGCCGGCCCCGTTCGGTCGAAGCCATCACGCGCGACATCAACCGCGCCTTTGAAGCCGCCATCCACCGCGATCCGGCCAACTGGTTCTGGGTTCACAACCGGTGGAAGCCGAGGAAGTCCAAGGACCAAGGCCGCCAGTCAAAAATTGCGGAGAGCGAGCCGGCGAACGCGGAGGACGGAGCATGAGCAACGGCACCGGCCGACCAGTTCAGCCCCAGCGCATCCTCGTGCGCGGCGTAAACTGGCTCGGCGACGCGGTGATGACCACGCCCGCGTTGCAACGGCTCCGCGAGGCCCGGCCCAGCGCGCACCTCACCCTGCTCACTCACATCAAGCTGGCCGGCTTGTGGCGCGGCCATCCGGCGGTTGACGCGGTGATGACGTTCGACAGCGGTGAAAGTGTTTTCCAGGTCGCGCGGCGAGTGCGGGCGGAGAATTTCGACCTCGCGCTGGTGCTGCCAAATTCACTGCGCTCGGCGCTGGAGGTTTTTCTCGCCGGCATTCCGGAGCGGATCGGCGGCGCGCAGCCGTGGCGCAATTGTTTCCTGACGCGCATCATCCCGGCCCGACCCGGCGCGGTGCCAATGCACAAGCGTTCCGTCGCCGAGATCAAGCGGCTGATCGCAAGCGGTGCGGCGTCCTTGGAAAAAATCCCAACGTCCGCGCATCATCTTCACCATTATCTCCACCTCGTCGCAGCGCTGGGTGCGAACGCAGAACCGCTCGCGCCGTGCATCGTCGTGGACGCGGCGGAAGTGGATGCGATTCGACGGCAGTTTCAACTCCCCGGCAACACCCCGCTCTTCGGGCTGAATCCCGGCGCGGAATACGGCCCGGCTAAACGCTGGCTGCGCGAGCGGTTCATCGCGGCGGCGGTCGAATTGCAGAAACGCACCGGCTGCGCCTGGCTCATTTTTGGCGGTAGCGCGGATGTCGAACTTGCCGGAGCCATCGCCGCCGCGCTCACGCACCACGCACCACGCACCACCGTTTTCAATCTCGCCGGCACAACTTCACTCCGGGAATTGTGCGCCGTGCTCAAAGCATGCGCCGTGGTGTTGACCAACGACACCGGCCCGATGCACCTCGCGACGGCGGTCGGCACGCCCGTCGTCGTCCCGTTCGGCAGCACGTCGCCGGAGATGACCGGACCGGGATTGCCGGGCGATCCGCGCCACCAGTTACTCCAGTCCGGCGCGGTTTGCGCGCCGTGCTTTCTACGGGATTGTCCCATGGATTTCCGCTGCATGAACGGCATCAGCGTCGAGCGGGTGGTGGAGGCCGTGCTGCTCGCGCACGCCGGCAGATGACGAGATTGCCGCCGGCAGGCGCTGCATAATCCCTGTAACCACGTTGTCGAACCGGGCGTCAATAAACATCGAACGCAGTCAACAAAACTAACATTATGAAAAAAATTGCACTATTCTCACTGGTCTCCGCCCTCCTGCTGGTGGTCGGACTGAATACCAACGCCGCCGCCAAGGCCGCGCGCGGTGGCAAGATCAAGGCCGAAGTCCTCGATAAATTCGACACCAACAAGGACGGCAAGCTGGACGAAACCGAAAGAGCGGCCATGGAAAAAGACGCGGATATGATCAAGAAATATGACAAGAATGGCGACGGCAAGCTTGATGGCACCGAAAAGGCCGCGTTGGCCAAGGATATTCAGGAAAAGAAGGCCAAGAAAGGAGCCTGATTCGGCCGCCGCGCCGACGAACTCTCCGCCGGCCGGTCATGCCGCACTTCACGGTGCGGGTGGCCGGCCGGCCTTTTTTATGTCCAGCCGGACGCCGGTCGTATAACGTCCGTTCATGCGCGGTTGCCCTGAAACAAAATTGTAAGCGCCATGAACGTCACGCACCTCACCGACCAACTCGTCGCCTCCTACGCCCGCGTCGGCGGCATCAACCATCTCGATGGGAAAAATCTCCCGTCAAAGGCGGCCATCGCCCTGATCACGGTCGATTTGCTGCGTCTGCTCTTTCCCGGATTTTTTGACGAGAGGCAGATGCATTCCTCGGAGCTAAAGGTTGAAACCACCGCGCTGCTCGACTCCGTGCTGGGCCGGCTGGAGGACGAAGTTCACAAGGCGCTCGAATACCAGCCGCCTGCCGGGCTGGCCAAAAACGAATTTCGCAAGGCCGCGCATCAGATCACGATGGAATTTCTCAGCCAACTGCCGGCTATCCGGGAGATTCTCCAGACCGACGCCGAGGCCGCCTACAACGGCGATCCCGCCGCGCTCAGCAAGGAGGAGGTCATCGTCGCCTATCCGTTCATCGAGGCGATCGCGGTGCAGCGGCTCGCGCACTTGCTCTACAAAAATCAGATCGCGCTCCTCCCGCGCATCATGACCGAATGGGCGCACGTCCGCACCGGCATGGACCTGCATCCGGGCGCGCGGATCGGCTCGCATTTTTTTGTGGATCACTGCACCGGCACGGTGGTGGGCGAGACCTGCGTGATCGGCAATCATGTGAAGATGTATCACGGCGTCACGCTAGGCGCGCGCTCGACGGCGGGCGGGCAGCAGTTGAAGGGCAGAAAGCGCCATCCGACCATCGAAGATCAGGTGACGATTTATCCCGGCGCGACCATTCTCGGCGGGGAAACGGTAATCGGCGCGGGCAGCACCATCGGCGGCAACGTGTTCATCATGGACAGCGTCGCCCCGAATTCGCTCGTGGTTTACGACGGACTCGATATGCGCGTGCTGAACAAGGCGGACAAGAAGGCGTCGGTGGATTTTCAGATTTGAGCGGGCGAGGTTTTGGCGATGTCCGGATTATCTGCGCCCGGAGCGCGGCGTTCACGCCGCTTCAACGTCCGGCACGCTGGCGGCTTGAAGCCGGCTGAAGCCCGCGCTCAAAAAGAGATTGGGTCTCTACGGAATTTTTAACGGCTGAAATCGCAGGGTAATATGACACTACAAGTAAACATCCCGGATTCATTGGTGCGGCAGGCTGGGGAACTGGCCGAGCGGCAGCACGTCAACGTGGATCAAGTCATGGTGGCGGCGCTCACCGCGCAAATCTCTTCGGCGTCCACCCGGCCCAGCATCGCAGATCGCGCCCGGCGCGTGAACTGGGAGCGCGTGAATGAGATTCTTGACCGAGTTCCCACCAACCCGCCTGCACCTGAGGATCAGGCCTGATCGGCTTGCACCGCTCAGAACTTCGTCAGCTTCGCCAGTTCCTTCACCCGCTGCTCGATAGCGCCGCGCGTCACGGTGGTGGTCTTTTTCACGCCCATACCTTCGCAGCAGAACGAAGCCGTCACCGCACCGTAAATCATCGCGCGGCGAATGTTCGCATCCACCGAGCCTTTGGCCGCCGAGAGGTAGCCCATCATCCCGCCGACGAATGAGTCACCCGCGCCCGTCGGGTCCACCACTTTGTGCAGCGGATAGGCCGGCGCGATGAAGAAGCCCTGCGGGCCGGAGAGAATAGAGCCGTGTGATCCTTTTTTGATGATGACGTATTTCGGGCCGAGCTGGTGAATCTTCTTCAGCGCGGCAAAGACGTTGTCCTCCTTGGTGAGTTGGTGTGCCTCGCTGTCGTTGAGCACGAAGCCATCGACGCGCGGGAGAAGGCGGAGGAGATCGGGCAGCGCAATGTTCAGCCAGAGGTCCATGGTGTCGGCGACGACGAATTTGGGCTTCCGCATCTGGTCGAGGACGTGATGCTGGAGCGCTGGCGCGATGTTCGCGAGGAGCACGAAGGGAGCGGCCTTGTGCGCGTCCGGCAGCGACGGGGTGAAGGTCTCAAACACACCAAGCTCGGTGAGGAGCGTCCGGCGGTTGTTCATGTTCACCTCGTACTCGCCGGACCAGTGAAACGTCTTCCCGGGTTTGACCTGCAGGCCGTCGAGATTGATCCGGTGCTTGCGGTAGAGCTTCAGATATTTTTTCGGGAAATCCTCGCCGACGACGCCGACCATTTTGACCGGGCCGAAAAAGCTCGCGGCCACGGCGGCGTGGCTGGCGGAGCCACCAAGAAGTTTCGGATTTTCGGCCTTGGGGGTTTTGATGGAATCAAGGGCGGTGGAACCAACGATCAGGACGCTCATTTTGATTAGTTCAGGGTTCAGATTTCAAGTTGCGGCGGTCACGCTAGGTGTTTGTGGAACTGCTGACAAGCTTTCGCAAGGTCCGGCGCGTTGAGAATGGCCGAGACGACGCAGACGCGGCGGGCGCCGGCCTCGAGGACGAGGGGCAGGTTTTCGAGGGTGATGCCGCCAATGGCGAACCACGGAATGGTCACGTTCGCCGCCGCCCAGCGCACGTAATCAAGTGTGACCGGCGCGCGGCCCGGCTTGGTGCCGGTGGCATAAACCGGCCCGATGGCCGCGTAGTCCGCGCCCGCCGCCACGGCGCGTTCCGCCTGCGCTGGCGCGTGGGTGCTCAGGCCGAGGAGGAGTTGAGAGTTGAGGGTTGAGAGTTGAGAGCGGTGCGTGAAACCGGCGTCGAAAAAATCTTCCTGGCCGAGATGGCAAAGGTCCGCGCCGAGGTCGCGCGCAATGTCGAGGTGATCGTTGATGACCAGGCCCACGCCGGTGGCGCGGGTGACGGGCAGAATTTCCTCGGCCAGCCGGCGGATTTCCTGCGGCGGGATATTCTTGGCACGAAGTTGAATCAGGTCGGAACCACCGTCACAAAGCTGCCGGGCGATTTCCGCCGGGCGTCGCCCGTGGAGATAAGCCGCGTCCACGAAGGTGTAGAGCCGGCAATCAGCGAGCGGTTTCATGGGCGGGAACTCAGTATCACGCCATTCGCGTCACGCCTTCTCCTCGATCAGCTCCCGTCGGGCGCCGCCGAGGAGTTGCTCGATGAAGTTCGTGGAATACACGCCGCGCCGGAAGTTCGGGTCCTGGAGAATCGCCTGCTCGAACGGAATCGTGGTCTTGATGCCCGTGATCATGTATTCGCCGAGGGCGCGGCTCATCTTGTCCATCGCGTCGCGGCGGTCTTTGCCGTAGGTGATGAGCTTGCCGATCATCGAGTCATAGGTCGGCGGGATGGTGTAGCCGGCGTAGGCGTGGCTGTCCACCCGCACGCCGCGGCCGCCGGGGGCGTAATACATTTCGATGCGGCCGGGGGAGGGACGGAAATCATTGAAGGGATCCTCGGCGTTGATGCGGCACTCGATGGCGTGGCCCTTGAACTGAACGTCGTTCTGGGAAATGCGCAGCGGCTCGCCCATCGCGATCATGATCTGCTGCTTCACGAGGTCGATGCCGGTGACTTCCTCGGTGATGGGATGTTCGACCTGGATGCGCTTGTTGACTTCCAGAAAATAGAAGTTGCCCTTGTCATCGACGATGAACTCGACGGTGCCGGCATTGGTGTAA
This sequence comes from Pedosphaera sp., assembly GCA_009695285.1. Classification (GTDB taxonomy): domain Bacteria; phylum Verrucomicrobiota; class Verrucomicrobiia; order Limisphaerales; family SIBH01; genus SIBH01. Next base: position 9,084 of record SIBH01000018.1, on the reverse strand, counting down.
TGGGCCAACTCGGCGATGCGGACGGCGGCCTTGCCCATTTTCTTGCGGAGGTCCTTGAACTTGTGTTCGAGCAGCGGCGAGGGGCTTTCCTCGACGACCTTCTGGTTGCGGCGCTGGATGGAGCAGTCGCGTTCGCCGAGGTGGATGATGTTCCCGCGATTGTCGCCGAGAATCTGAAACTCGATGTGGTGCGGGTTCTCGATGAACTTTTCGATGTACACGCCCGAATTGCCAAACGCCTTCTCCGCCTCGGTGCGCGCGGTGTGAAATCCCTTCACCAGTGAAATGTCATTGTGGGCCACGCGCATCCCGCGTCCGCCGCCCCCGGCCACGGCCTTGATCATGACCGGATAGCCGATCTTCTTGGCGGTGGCCAAAGCGATCTGCTCGTTCTCGACGATGCCTTCCGAGCCGGGCGGGATGGGAACGCCCGCTTTTTTCGCGAGCGCGCGGGAGACGGCCTTGTCTTCGAGCAGGTTCATGGCGCGGCTGCTGGGGCCGATGAAGCGGATGTTGCAGTTCTCGCAGACGTCGGCGAAGTGGGCGTTCTCGCTCAGGAAACCGTAGCCCGGATGAATGGCGTCCACGTCCGCGATCTCGGCCGCGCTGATGATGCGGTCGATGCGCAGGTAGCTTTCACTGCTGGCCGCCTTGCCGATGCAGATGGCCTCGTCGGCTAGTTGGACGTGCATGGAGTTGGCGTCGATCTCGGAATAGACCGCGACGGTGCGGACGTTGAGTTCCTTGCAGGCCCGGATGATGCGGACGGCGATCTCACCACGGTTGGCGACGAGAATTTTTTCAAACATGGGTCGAATCGGTTCTGGTTATCGGTTTCTGGTTTCCAAGTGCGGTCTACGGCGGCTCGAAACAAGAAACTGACGGCTCGAAACTGGGTGTTAAAGCGGACGAATCTTGAACATCGGCTGGCCGAACTCGACCGGCTTGGCGTTGTCCACAATGACCTGGGTGATGACTCCTCTGACCTCGGCCTTGATCTCGTTCATCACTTTCATGGCCTCGATCAGGGCGACCACCGTGTCCGGGTTGACCTCGCTACCGACCTCGACATACGGGCCGGATTCGGGCGAGGGGGAACGGTAGAAGGTGCCGATCATGGGCGACTTGATCTCCGTCTCGCCGGAAGGAGCCGCCGCCGAGGCGGCGATTTGCGGAGCGGCGGAGGAGGGCATCTGCTGAAAAAAGGCCGTCGGCGACTCCTCCGACTGGATGATTTGCACCGGGCCGGCCCCGCCGCGTTTGAGTTTGATTTTGAACTCCTGCCCGCGCTCCAGTTCAAACTCTGAGATGGAGTTCTTCTTCATCAGGTCGATGATGGCTTTGATGTCTTTTAGGTCCACGATGGTTTCTTGGTTTGGCGGAGTGAAAGTCGGTTTTTCGTGTCGTTCATTTAAGCAAGCGAGCTGTCACCGTGTCCCGACCATGCTCTGGGAATGTGCTCGAATTGCGGACGTGAAACTAAAGAGACGGAATTCGAGGGTCAAGAAGTAATATCCAGGTGAAGAATCTCCGAAAAATGCTGAACTCAACCGCAATTTCCCCAAACCGCCGCCGTCAATTACCGCTAACGGCTGCTTCCAAGGCCAGCAGATATGAGAGTGGGCCGAAACCGGTGATTTGCCCCCGGCAGACGGGTGCGATGAGGGATTTATGGCGAAATTCCTCGCGCGCATGGACGTTGGAAAGGTGGATTTCGATGGTCGGAACCCCCACCCCGGCGATGGCGTCCCGCAACGCAATGCTGGTGTGAGTGTAGGCGGCGGCGTTGATGACGATGACCTGAAATTTGTCCTTGGCCTGCTGAATCCAATCGACCAGTTGGCCTTCGAGATTGGACTGGCGGAAGTCGATTTCGGCCCCCAGCCGGACGGCGCGTTCGCGAACCTTCGCTTCGATTTCGGCGAGGGTCATGCGGCCGTACTTCTCCGGCTCGCGGGTGCCGAGCAGGTTCAGGTTGGGGCCGTTGAGAAACAGGATTTTCATTTGCCGGGCGCGAGGGTAGCCGGTTCCGGTTGCTTGTCGATTCGATTCACCGGCGCGGCCAGCAGCCAGCCGAGCAACAGAAAGGCCGGCCAGGCCAGGGCCGGGACGTAGAGACCGAACTCCACCAATCCCTGCACCGACCAGCCCAGCAATCCGAGCCAGACGGAAAATTTTAGCCAATCGCCGCCGGGCAGGGAGTGTCGCCACGCGAAAACCATCGTCCCCCAAACCAGGCACAGGTAGCCGGCGAATCCGACCGTGCCGGAATCCGAGGCCTGCTCCAGATAATCGTTGTGGGTGAGCCGGGCCATTTCCGACTCCGGGCTTTTGATCGCGCGGTAGGCGATGGAAAAAGTTCCCGGCCCGGTTCCGACCACGGGGTTCTCCTTCCAAATGTGCAACGCCGCCCGCCAGTAATCGAATCGCGCGCCCGCGCTCGTGGCCCCTTTCTCAAAATAGTCGGTATATTTCAGGGCGAATCCCGCCAGCCCGAATACCAACAGGCCGGCCAGAACCGTCCGCTTCCATCGCCCGGAAACCGGACTCCGCCCCAGCGCCACTCCGCCCAGCAGCAACGCGATCAGCCAGCCCGCCTTCGACTGCGACCAATAAAGACAGGCCAATGCCGCCACGCCCAGCAGGACGACCAACAGCCAGCGGGCTCCGGCCTCGAACTTTTCCCGATTGATCTGCCATGCGAAGACCAGCGACACCGGAAGCAGCAGCAGAATCACCCCGGCCAGCGTGTTGGTATAAAAGAGCGTCGAGTAAATCCGGCTGCTGGCCAGCTTCCTCAGCAGTTCTGGCGGATACGTCTGCCAGTCGGGCTGCTCGTAAAAAAACCTCCTCGTCCGCTCCAGTCCCACGAAATGCTGCTCCCAGCCGACCGCGAGCACGATGGCAAATCCCGCCAGCAAGCCTGCCCAGAGCGGCCACAGCACGCGCGACCGGCTCAAGGCGAAATACCCTAGGTAAAAACAAACCACGCACGCTGTGAAGTGCCGCAGCGTGGCACCGGTCAGCGCGGCATTCAGCGTTTGCGTGCCGGCCACGAACTGCCAGACCAGCCAGACCAGCGGCGCGAAAAGAAGCACCGACCACTTGGGCCGCATCCACGGCCCGGAGAAAATCCCGAGCACCAGCCCGACCATGCCCAGTCCGTAACCCCACGCCACCGGCCACGCCGCCACGATCATTTCCTCGAGATTTTCCGGCGTCTTGACCTGCGCATCGAGCACCACGGGGTTGCCGAACTTGAGCAGGGCCAGCCCCAGCCAGAGGCCCAGCGCGGCGGTGAACAACCCTTGCCGCCAGCGGGCCGCGTCGGGTGGCGTCTTCACGATGGGGTCGTCACAGCTTGAGTTTCAGCAGGCCCACCTCCAGCGTGAGCGCCTCCTGCACGTTCGAGCCGAGCAGCCACTGCGTCTGCTCCAGCACGCGCAAATTTTCCATCGCCGCCGGCGCGGAGATGCGGCGCGCGACCGTCTGGCCGGCTTCGGCGAGTTGCGGGAAGGTGAGCAGCGCCCCGGTCTGCGGGAGCGTCTGGAGCCAGACATCGCGCAGCCACCATTCCAGGCCGGTGAGCAGGTCGGCGCGCTGCCGGCGGTATTCGGCCTCGATGGCGGCGACCAGTTCCTCCTCCCATTTTTCGCGCAGCTTCGGCTCCACGTCGTCGTAACGCTCCAGCGGCGAACGCGCGGTCAGCGCCCCGGTGATCGACTCCTTCAGTTCGCCAAGCCGCTTCAGCAGCACGGAGAGCAGGCGGTAACGGCTCAACAAACTCCCCTGCTCCTCCACGGCCGTGCGACTGAAATCCGCCAGCCAGTTCACCAGCGCCTCGTCACGAAACCGCGCTGTCTCCCCGCCGAAATTCAGCCGCAGACACCGCGAGATGATCGTCTCCAAAATTTTCCCCGGCTCGGTGGTGAGCAGGACGAGGATCGACTTGGGCGGCGGTTCCTCCAGTGTTTTCAAGAAGGCGTTCGCGGCCTGCGGATTCAGCCGGTCGGCGGCCACGATCACGCCCACCTTGTATTCGGCGTGGACCGGCTTGAGATGCATCGTCTGCATCAGGTCGCGCATCTGGTCGATGGTGATGACGCGCGATTTGGATTCGGGCCGGATCCATTGCGTGTCGGGATGCGAGTCACCGTCGATCTTGCGGCAACTGGCGCAGACGTCGCAACTGTCCGGCGGCACGGCGCGCTGCTCGCAGTTCAACGTCTTGGCCAGGGTGCGGGCCACCAGTTCGAGTTGGCCGAGATCGGCGCCGGAAAACAGATAGGCATGGCCGAGCCGCCCGCGCGCCAGACTGCGCTGAAGTAGTTCGACGGCGGCTTGTTCGGGAAAATCGGAGAAGGCCATAAAGAATACGGGTGCTCAGACGCACGGACAAATCATTCGCCCTTCGGCTTCGTGTGCCGCACCAGCAACGGCACACTGCCCTCGTGCCGCCCGTCCATCGCCAGTTCGATCGAGTACAGCCCCGGCTGCGGAAACTTCAACTGCTGGATGTTCACCACGAAATTGCGCGAGATGAAGTTCGCGTCCTCCGGCACGGCCACCTCCACCGGCATGTCGATGGCGGGCATGACCAACTTGCCGTCCTCGTCCACGAAATTGAGCTTCACCTTGTGCGGGCCCTCCTCGATCTTGCTGAAGACCATGCGCAGCGCGATCGAGCATTGCGGATGCGTAGCGGGCATGTGCGCGGCGTTGATCGTGTCGAAGGTGCCGAGGATGTTCAGCTTCCCGCCGGAATCCGTGGCGGCGTCGCACAAGACGGCGATTTGAATGTTCATGACGGCGAGTGTAGGCCCGCCGCGCGAAAAGGCCATCTTGGAAATCGACGGATCAGCCGGAAATCCCCCGCTTGTCTTTGAAGCCCGCGCCCGCTACTTTCGTCCATCACAACCAGCAAAAGCTTATGAACAAAAAATGGCAGATACCCCGGCGAACTTTTCTCAAAGGTCTCGGCACCGCCGTCGCCCTGCCGATGCTCGACGCCATGCTGCCGGTGCACGCGTTTTCCGCCGCCGCCGGGACGGCCGCGTTTCCGAAGCGCGTGGCCTTCCTCTATGTCCCCAACGGCGTGAACATGTCCGACTGGACGCCCGCCGCCACCGGCGGCCAGTTCGAACTGCCCTACATTCTCGAACCGCTCAAGGCGTTCCAAAAAGATTTCTCCGTCCTCTCCGGCCTGACCTGTGACAAGGCCCGTCCGAACGGCGATGGGGCCGGCGACCACGCCCGGGCCCAGGCCTCCTTCCTCACCGGCGCCCAGGCCCGCAAGACCGACGGCGCCAGCATCCGCGTCGGCATTTCCGCCGACCAGGTGGTCGCGCAAAAGATCGGCAAGGAAACCCGTTTCGCCTCGCTCGAACTCGGCTGCGAACGCGGCCTGAACGCCGGCAACTGCGATTCGGGCTACAGTTGCGCCTACTCGGCCAACATGTCCTGGAAAAATGAATCGACCCCGATGGCCAAGGAAGTCAATCCGCGCCTGGTCTTCGAGCGCCTCTTCGGCAACGAGGTGAAGGGCGAGGAGGCCGAGAGCCGCCTCCGCCGCGAGCGCCATCAGAAGAGCATTCTCGATTTCGTGATGGAGGACGCGCGCCAGTTGAAAGCCGGCCTCGGCGTCACCGACCAGCGCAAGGTCGAGGAATATCTCACCGCCGTCCGCGAATTGGAGCAGCGCCTGCAACGCATCGAGCGTTCCGCCGCCCTGCTCCCCGGCGCGACCAAGCCCACCGGCATCCCCAAGGATTATCAGGAGCACATCCGGCTCATGTTCGACATGCTCGTGCTCGCCTTCCAGTCCGACGCCACGCGCATCTCCACCTTCATGATCGCCAATGACGGCAACAACCGCGCCTATCCGGCGTTCGGCGTCACCGAAGGGCATCACGAGATTTCCCACCACGGCGGCAGCAAGGTGAAGAAGGAAAAAATCGCGAAGATCAATCACTTCCACGTCACCCAGCTCGCCTATTTCCTCGAGCGCCTCAAATCCGTCAAGGAAGGCGACGGCACGCTGCTCGACAACAGTCTCATCGCCTACGGCAGCGGCATCAGCGACGGCGACCGCCATAACCACGACGACCTGCCGGTTCTGCTCGCCGGCCACGGCGGCGGCACGCTCAAGCCCGGACGCCATGTCCGCTACCCCAAAAACACGCCGCTCAACAATCTCTGGCTCTCGATGGTGGACCGCATGGGCGCGCGCACCGAGAAGCTCGGCGACAGCACCGGCCTGCTCGAAAACATCTAGCGGCGCGGTGATCCCGCCCTAAACTTCCATGCTTGGAATTTCCAAATAGGGCGATGCGCTTGATTCTTCTTTATGCAGACCCGAGCAACCTGAAGGTTGAACTCCAACGGAAACGGCCCGCGCGTAACGTTGGAGTTCACGCTTTAGCGTGTCCGATTGGACAAAAGGAATCAGGTGTCTAGCGCAATTTCCAAATCCCTTCTCACCGGCCTGCTGCTGGCCGCACTGTTCCTCGGCGCAGCGGAAAAACCGTCAACCAAATCCAGGCCCGCGCCCGCCACCAACGCCCCGGCCAAATCCATCGAGAGCCTCGCCGAGGCCGCGCTCAAATCCGTCGTCACCATTTCCCACCACGGACGCGACGGCAAACCGGACGGCGTCGGCGCGGGCTTCGTCGTCGCCTCGAATGGACTCATCGCCACCTGTTTTCACGTCATCGGCGAGGCGCGTCTCATCACGGTGGAACTGCCCGGCGGAAAAAAATTTCCCGTCCTCGAAGTGTTCGCCTCCGACCGCAAGCTCGACCTCGCCGTGATCCGTATCGCCGCCACGAACTTGGTCCCCCTCCCGCTCGGCGATTCCAACGCGCTCAAGCCGGGCACGCCGGTCATCGCCATCGGCAATCCACTCGGTCTCGAGCAGAGCGTCGTGCAGGGCGTCGTCTCCGCGAAGCGCGAGTTCGACGGCATCGAGATGATCCAACTCGCCATTCCCATCGAGCGGGGCAACAGCGGCGGGCCGTTGCTCGATTTGCAGGGCCGCGTCCACGGCCTGCTCACGATGAAATCCGCGCTGACTGCGAACCTCGGTTTTGCCATGCCGGTCAGCGCGCTCCAGTCGCTCCTCGCCAAACCCAATCCGCTGCCGATGGAACGCTGGCTCACCATCGGCACGCTCAATCCCAAGGACTGGACGCCGCTCCTCGGCGCGCGCTGGAGCCGGCGCGGCGGCGGGCTTCAGGTCGATGGTCTGGGCAGCGGCTTCGGCGGCCGCTCGCTCTGCCTCTCGCAAAAACCCGTGCCGGCCGCGCCCTACGAAATCGCCGTCACCGTGAAACTCGACGACGAGGCCGGCGCGGCGGGGCTGGTCTTCGCGTCCGACGGGGGCGACCGGCATTACGGGTTTTATCCGACCGGCGGCCAGTTACGCCTGACCCGCTTCGACGGTCCGAATGTTTACACCTGGGACATTTTGAAAACCGTCCCCAGCCCCCACTATCGGCCCGGCGAATGGAACGCGCTCCGGGTGCGCGTCGAAAAAGATAAAATCCGCTGCTACGTCAACGACCAGTTGATCATCGAATCCGACGATCACGGCCTCGCCGCCGGCCGCGTCGGCCTCGCGAAATTTCGCGACACCAAGGCCGAGTTCAAACATTTCCAGATCGGCACCAACCTCGCCGCCGCGTCTCTTTCGGCGGAGCTGCGCGCCGCGCTCGACCGGCAGATCCAGGAATACTCCGCGCAGCCCGACTCCAAGATGGCCGCGTCCTTGCAGGCCAACGCCGAGGCCAGCCGCGCCCGACTCGGCGAACGCGCGCGCCAGCTCGAACTCGAGGCTGCGCGCCTCCGCCAGCTCGCCCTAGCCGTCCATCGCCAGTCCGTGCACACCAATCTCGTGCGCGTCCTCGGCGGGCCGGAGGCGAAGATCGATCTCTTCCACGCCGCGCTCCTCGTCTCGAAGCTCGACAACCCCGAGCTGGATGTCGAGGCCTACCGCGCGCAGTTGGATGAAATGGCCCGCGAACTCGCCGCCAAATTTCCCGCCGGCGCCGCCGATGCCGCCAAGCTCGACGCGCTCACAAAATATCTCTTCACCGAAAACGGATTTCACGGCAGCCGTCACGACTACTACAACCGCGCCAACAGCTACCTCAACGAAGTCCTCGACGACCGCGAGGGCCTGCCCATCACGCTCTCCATCCTGTTCATCGAACTGGCGCGCCGCATTGGGCTGGACAACGTGGCCGGCGTGCCGATCCCCGGCCATTTCATGGTGAAGCACACGCCGAAGAACGGCGCCGAACAAGTAATCGACGTGTTCGAAGGCGGCAAAACTATGACGCGGGCCGATCTGGATGAACTGGTCGAGGCCCGCACCGGCGGGCCGCTCACCGACGAGATGCTCCAGGCCGCCACCAAGCGCGAAATCATCCTCCGCATGGTCGGCAACCTGACGAGCATCGCCCAGCGCGCCGAATCCTCCGGCGAACTGCTCCGCTACCTTGACGTGATGGTGGCGCTCAGTCCCGACAAGCCGAAGGACCGCTGGACCCGCGCGATGCTCCGCCTGCAAAGCGGCGACCCGGCGGGCGCGAAGGAAGATTTGAAATGGCTGCTCGACCGCAATCCGCCCGGCATCAATCTCGAACGCGCGGCGGAGTTGTACCGGTCACTGTAATTTTCTTCGATAGGGGCAATTCTTTGCTTCAGAGCGTTTCCATAAATTATGTAGCCTTTTACTGGTGGGCGGTTCTGGCAGGATTGCGCCATGAAAGTCATCCCCATCCCCGTGCGTGAACGCATTCTCATGCTCTACGACCAGGGCAAAAGCACCGGGGAAATCGCTGCCAGCTTCGGCTACTGCGCGGCCGCCGTGCGGCCAGTGCGCCAGCACTTCAAGGCCCGCGGCACGCTGCCACCGCAAACCGACCGCTGCGGACGCAAGCAGCTCCTGACCGCCGCCCGCAAGACCCGCCTCCAACGACTGCTCGCGCGGCGTCCGGACGCCACGCTAGCGGAAATGGGCGCGCAGTTTGACCGCCCCACTTCCACCATGGATCTGTGGTTAAACCGGCTGGGCTGGAGCTG
>SIBH01000017.1 GCA_009695285.1 Pedosphaera sp. | reverse complement strand
TTCAGCGCGCTCACAAGATCGGCCGCCGCCTTGTCAGCCGCGGCCTTGGCGAGATTCGCCGCAACCTCGGCCGTCGTTTTTTCCGCGGCGGCTTTGACGGCGAGCTTGTCGGCGCTGGCCCGGGCTTCGATGGCGGCAGTCGTTTTGCTGGCCGACTCGGCGGTGGCTTTGTCGGCGGCCAGTTTGTTGTCCGCGCTCGCCTTTTGCGCGGTCGCAAGATCGGCCGCCGCCTTTTCTGCGGCGGCCTTGGCGAGGTTCACCGCGGCCTCGGCCGCCGTTTTTTCCGCGGCGGCTTTGGCGGCGAGCTTGTCGGCGTTGGCCCGGGCCTCGGCGGCGGCAGTCGCTTTCCCGGCCGACTCGGTGGTGGCTTTGTCGGCGGTCAGTTTGCTGTCGGCGCTTGCCTTCAACGCGTTCACAAGATCGGCCGCCGCCTTGTCGGCCGCGGCCTTGGCCAGGGTCACCGCAGCCTCGGCCGCCGTGTTTTCTAAGGCGGCTTTGATGGCGAGTTTGTCGGCGCTGGCCCGTGCCTCGATGGCTGCAGTCGCTTTTCCGGCCGACTCGGCGATGGCTTTCTCGGCGGCCTGTCTGCGGTCCGCGCTCGCCTGCACCGCGTTCGCAAGATCGGTCGGCGCCTTGTCGGCCGCGGCTTTGGCCCAATTCCACGCGGCCTCGGCCGCCGCTTTTTCGGCGAGTTTGGGCTGGAGGCCGATTTGCCTCTGGATGCCGGTGATGCGCGCGAGGACCCGGTTGTTGATGTCGCGCGTGGTGTTGTCGAAGTTTTGGGCCGCCCCTTCGCTCATCGCGGCGAGATGTGGGCGCACGCGGGCGTGAACCTTGGCGGTTTCGTTCGTGAGGAACTGGGCCGTGAAGACATTGGTAAGTAGAAAACCGACGCGATCGTAATAAAGCTGCCTGGTCTGCGGGAGCAGCCAGACCGCAGAGGTGACAAGGCCGCCCATGGTGTCAAAAACCGGCCAGTTGGGGTCATTGAAAAGCTGGTCCATGCCTGAGGCGAGAAAGTAAACTTTGGTGCTGCCGGGGCGAATGAGGAGTCGGTAATTGTTGCGGTTGCGGGCATAGCCGTCCCAGTGCGCGGTCATCATCTCCAAGGCAACGAGCGAAAGAAAGTGTTCAATGGCCAGCGTTTGTTCCAACCGCCCGGCGCGCTTGGCAAAATCCGGTTCACGGCAGGCGTCGACCAGCGCTTTCAGGCAGGCCTGGTCGTCCTCACCCTGGCCAATGGTACGCCGCTTCCGCTGGTCGATGTCCGCGGAGAAGCCGCCGTCGTAAAAGGTCCCACCCTTGCTGCCGTAGTGATCGTGCAGGAACTGCGTGTCGAAGCCCTCCTTGAGCACGTAGAAGCCGAGGTCGCGGCCATTGAGCCAGACCCGGGCATGGGAGATGCGCGGCGCGGGGACGCCGCCCGCGTTGAAGAGGGCGGAGGCCAGGTAATCGTTAAGGTAGGTGCCGTCCTGGACGGAGTTGTTCAGGTGAATCTTATCGAGGCCGTGGAACTTTTGTTTCTTCTGGTATTTATCGAAATTGAGCGTCAAGCCCGGTCGGTCGGTCACGGCACGGAAGCTGCCGGCTGCCCCTTTGAGGTGGACGCCCACATCAGTGAAGATGATTTTGTCGCCCTCGCGCACCGTGCAGCGGACGTAGCTGCGCTGGTCTTTGTTGAGCTTGGCGAGTTCCTCGGGAGATATCTCGATGTGGAGCTTTGGAATGACGCCCTGCTGGAAGAACAACTTGTCAGGGGCGTCTGCGGGCTTGGCCGCGTGGGTGGCAAGTGCCGCCAGAAAAACCAGCAAACCGGGCAGGAGCAACTTCATGTTAATTTGGGATATTGAGGACTTTTCATGACTCCGAACTGACGTCAAGTAAAAGTTTTTAGTTGGCAAGTCAAATGAACGGCACTGTCTTATAGTTTTCAAAGCAGGACATTTTTGGAGATAGCAAACTAGGACAAATTATTTTTGACGGGAGATTCTCGGCACGCCTATTCGCACAGGCGGGGCGAGTCCGTTACGCGTGGCGACCGACGGCGACGCAAGTTCAAGTTCGAAAACTCGTCGCCGTCGCTCGCCCGCCTGCGCGAATCGACGGCGTGGTCGCGTGCTGGGCTTTTGGGGAAAAAGGCAGTGAATCCCAATCTGGGCAGACTTTCCTCAAGCAGGGCATGGTAAATCTGCCGTTGCCGTTGGAAATGTCCTGCTTTGCTATCTCCACAACTTGTCCTGCTTTGCTCACCCCGCGACAGAAATAATTAGCACACCCGCTGGCCAAGGGTGTGATTAGAAAATGAGTGAGGTTAATTCCACAACGACTCCCATGGGCGGTTGGCTTTGAGGACTCGCCAGTGGGCGATCTGGTCAGCATGGTCGGGCAACCAGGCTGTGCCCGCCTGTTTGAGGCGGGCTTGGAGCACATGACGGTGGCCGCTCTCGATCATGCCAGAACCAATCGGCAGGCCCAGTGCGAGCGCGCGCGGATAGGCCAAACAGTCTAGTCGATTTTCCAAGTAGCGGTAGCCATTGCGCACCGGCGACTCCTCGTCGTCCGTGTCTTCCGGCTCCAGAGGGAGCTCCAGCGCCTCGATCACCTTCTGCACCGCACCCCGCCGCAGTCTCTGCTACTCCGTGCTGCGCCGGGAATTTGGTTGACTGGGTCTAGAACTGAGCGCGGCTGCTCCCAGATATTCGCTGACGGGAAAAAAAGTCGCGCAGAAAGATTCCCTGCTGGTGAACTCACTATTGATGTGCAGGGAATCTACCTCGTTGGAGAAGGTCACGAGCGCGCTGCTGACGGAGTCGCTCACGTTCAGATTGATGTTGGCAACGACCCGGAAGGGGGGTGGGGGAGGTGAGCACTGGTGCGTTGGTGCTGGTTTGCTCAAAGGCCTGGCCTTTGGCTAGGAGCAGGGATTTGACATCCGTGGCCGAAGAAAGGCCGAGCTAGCCGCAGGCGAGGATGGTGGACAGGCAAAGGAACAAGGGAATGAGGTTTTCATGGTGTCAGTGCGGTTTCTTGAGGTGGTCGATGCCCGCGGGTTCTGCCGGACACCTTTGCCGGCTGTCAATTTTAAACATGGAATGGAACATGGAACGGCCCGGCGGACGAGGTGCTGGACACAATTAGAGAATTGTTCTCGCCTTGATCGGCGTAGCGGCTTTCGGGAGAAAGCCGCCATCATCGGAACTGGCACAGTGCCTTTTCAATCCGCGCCAGCGTCTTCTCTTTTCCGATCACTTCCAGCAAATGATACAGGCTCGGGCCGTTGGGATGGCCGGTGACGGCGAGGCGCGTCGGGTGGATGAGCACGCCTACTTTCACGCCGAGTTCGGTGGCGGTGGTTTTCAACTCGGCTTCGATGGATGCGGCGTCGAAGGTGACAAGTTTGCTGAAGGCGTCGCGAAGCTTTTCCACGCGCGGTTTGTTTTCGGACACGAAGCTTTTCTTCGCGGCTTCGGCGTCACAGATGATTTCGTCGCGGAAATAAAATCCGGCGTAGGCGGGGAGGTCGGCGAAGGTTTTAATTTTGCCACGACAGGTGTCGAGCGCGGCTTTGACGGAGGCGACGGGCAGCGCGTTGGTGTCCTGGCCGGCCTTGGCGAGGGCGTGGACGGCGAGTTCGTAGAAACGGTCGGCGGGCAGGTCGCGGCAGTATTCGCCCTGCAGCCAGGTGAGTTTCTCGAAGTCGAACTTGGCGTTGTGCCGGAGAATTTGCGGCAGGTCGAAGCGTTTGACGACTTCGGGGAGGGAAAGTTTTTCGATGTTGTCCTTGGGTGACCAGCCGAGGAGGCAGAGGTAATTGTTCACCGCCTCGGGCAGGAAGCCTTCGTCGGTGTAGGTCGCCAACGATGCGCCCCGGTCGCGCTTGCTCATCTTGGAGCCGTCCTGGTTCAGGATGAGCGGAATGTGCGCGTACTTCGGCGCGGGCACGCCGAACGCGCGGAAGAGCGCGATGTGCTTGGCGGTGTTCGAGAGGTGATCCTCGCCGCGTATGACGTGGGTGATGCCCATTTCCAGATCGTCGATCACGTTCACGAGATGAAAGACCGGCTGGCCGTCGGAGCGGACGATGACAAAATCAGGGTCTTGCACCTCGCGATCGGTGAGCGGTCGCACCACGTCGCCGACGACGAGGTCGGGAATCGTGATCGGGTCGCGCGTCATCTTGAACTTGATCGCGCCCTCGTGTTCGTAGGCGAGGCCGTGCGAGAGCAGCGCCTCGACGCGCTGTTGATAGTTCGCCTTGCGCTGCGACTGAAAATACGGCCCGTGATCGCCCTTGCCCGGGCCGGTGGCGTCGCCGGTGATCGGGCCTTCGTCCCAGTCGAGGCCGAGCCAGCGCAGGCCGGAGAGGATGACCTCGACGGCCTCCTGCGAGTTGCGCGCGGCGTCGGTGTCCTCGATGCGGAGGATGAACTTGCCGCCGGTGTGGCGGGCGTAGAGCCAGTTGAACAGCGCGGTGCGCGCGCCGCCGATGTGCAGAAAACCCGTGGGACTGGGAGCAAAGCGAACGCGAACACTCATGGGTGGATTCAAGGGTTGAGTTTTAAGAATCAATATGACGCGGAAAGGTTACTGCGCGACACCGCTGGAGTTCAATCTTTAGGTTGTCTGTGCTTCCTACCCGTCCAAAGCCGGACACGCTAAAGCGTGAACTCCAACTTCCGAAAGCGCCGTGGCCGCTCCGCTCTACCGGCACAATCAAACACGCTTCGTCAGCGCCACGCCGAGTTGCAGCAACTTCTGCGCGCCGGCGTCCGACGGAGCCTCGGCGTAGATGCGGAGGATCGGTTCAGTGCCGCTGCCGCGCAGCATCAGCCACGAGCCGTCCGCCGCCACGAATTTCACGCCGTCGTAGGATTTCACGGACGCGAGCGGCGAACGCAGCAGTTTGGCGGGCGGATTGTTTTTGCAGAACGCCATGAGCGCGGCGCGTTTCTCCAGCGGAAAATGGGCGTCAAGGCGCGCGTAACGGTGCGGGCCAAACTCCTTCTCCAACTGCGCGCATAGTTTGTTGATGGAAGTTTTTTCCGTCGCGAGCATTTCCAGCAGCATCATGCCGGCGAGAATGCCGTCGCGCTCGGGGATGTGGCCGGGGAAACCGATGCCGCCGCTTTCCTCCGCGCCGAGCAGCACGTCACCCTTGAGCATTTCAGCGCAAATGTATTTGAAGCCCACGCCGGTCTCGACGCACTCGAGGCCGAGCGACGCGCACATTTTTTTCACCATTGAAGTGGTCGTGAGCGCGATGACCACCCGGCCCGCACCGCCACGGTTGGCGCGGAGATGGCGCAGCAGGAGGCAGATGATCTGGTGCGTGGAGAGCGGATTGCCGCGTCCGTCCATGCCGCCGACGCGGTCGGCGTCGCCGTCGGTGACGAGGCAGAGGTCGTGCGGGTGCTTTTTAAGAAACGCCGCCGACTTCGTGTAATTTTTCGGGATCGGCTCCGGGTTGATGCCGCCGAAAAACGGGTCGTGCTGCGCGTTGAGCGTAGTCACGCGGCAACTGGTGCCAGCGAGTAGTTCCTCGAAGCAGCCCGCGCCCACGCCGTAAAGCGCCTCGTGCGCGAAACGGAGTTTCGACTTGGCGATGAGCTTGAAATCGACGAGCCGCTTGATCGCCGCGAAATGCGCGGGGCGAACGTCCCGCACCACCGCGCGTTTGGACTGGATGGCCTCGTCAAGGTCGAGCGCGCGCGGGGGATTCCGGTCGAGCAATCCCTCGATGGCCTGGCAGACCGCCGGTTCCGCCGAACCGCCGTAATGCGCCTTGAGCTTGAATCCATTGAACGACGGCGGATTGTGGCTGGCCGTGATCATCACGCCGCCCACGGCCTTTTCCGCTTTCACCGCAAACGAAACCGAAGGCGTCGGCGCGGCGGGAATCCCGAGCACGACTTGAAAGCCGTTGCCGAGAAAAATCTCCGCCGTGCGCCGCGCGAACTGGTCGGAGAGAAAACGGCGGTCGTAACCGACGACGACCTTTGGCGCGGTGCCCGGCACGGGATTCTGCCGCCAGTAGTCGGCGGTGGCTTGGGACACGCGCTCCAGGTTTTTGAACGTGAAATCCTCCGCGATCACGGCCCGCCAGCCGTCGGTGCCAAACTTAATTTGCGTCGTCATGGAATTCATAGACCGGCAGGGCGGCCTTCTCCTTCGGCGCGGCCTTGGCCGTGAGCCGCCGCATCTTGGCGACGGCATTTTTAAAATTGGACTGTCCGAACAAGCCGGTGCCGCTGACGAACGTGTCGGCTCCGGCCCGCGCACATTCGACCGCCGTCTGGAAATTGATCCCGCCATCGACTTCGAGGCGGTAGTTGAGATGTTTTTCGCGACGCCACGCGGCGGCCTGCTGAATTTTTGGCAGCGCCTCGTGGATGAACGGCTGTCCGCCGAAGCCGGGGTTTACAGTCATGATCAGCAGCAGGTCGATCTGTTTCAGAAACGGCTCGGCGAGCGCGACGGCGGTCGGAGGGTTGACGGCCAGCCCGACTTTTTTGCCAAGCTTTTTGATTTTCCAGAGCAGCGGGCCGACGACGGCCTCGCCGAGTTCAATGTGGACGGTGATGCGGTCCGCACCGGCCTGGGCGAAGGGTTCGAGCAGAATCTCCGGCCGCTGGCACATCAGGTGGACATCGAAGACCAGCTTGCTCTGCGGACGCAGCACGCGCACCAGCTCGGGGCCGAAGGAAATGTTTGGGACAAAATGTCCATCCATGATGTCGAGATGCAGCCAGTCGCCGCCCGCGCGGGCGATGCGCTGGGCTTCCGAGGCGAACCGGCCGAAATTCGCGGCCAGCAGCGAAGGTGCGATAATCATGGCTGCGCAGCATACCGAAGCGGCGGGAAGGGAGTCAACGAGATCAACCCGGAGAGGGAAGTCGAAACCGCAGATGGTGGCGGGAGGGGGGCGGAACGCCGGCTTCAGCCGTCAGCGACTTGCGGTGACCGTGGGGCTTCAGGAGATTCCAGCGCGGCCGGTCGGAGCTGCTTTCTGCCGACTAAAGTCGGCGTTCCGGGGCTGACACAGAAATGTTGACGGTGGCTCCGCGCCGTCTGATCTACGCTTCCAGTCCTCATCCGCGTTCATCTGCGGTTCGCAAAATCAAAACCGGAGGAGCTTCTTCA
This sequence comes from Pedosphaera sp., assembly GCA_009695285.1. Lineage (GTDB taxonomy): Bacteria > Verrucomicrobiota > Verrucomicrobiia > Limisphaerales > SIBH01 > SIBH01. Next base: position 19,017 of record SIBH01000017.1, on the reverse strand, counting down.
GGGTCTCGCCGGATTTCAGGGGACTCACCACCGCGAGGCTCATCCGTTCCGGTCGGAAACACTCACGGGCGACGGCACGAATCTGTCCGGCGGTCACCTCGGCCAGTTTTTGTTTTACTTCGGCCGGTGAGAAAACTTTTCCGTAGCCGAGCAACTGTTCGCCGATCCACATCATCTGGTTCTCGGTGTTCTCCAGGCTGAGGTCGAGCTGCCCGATGCGGTAATCGCGCGCCCGTCGCAGTTCCGCCCCGCCGGGCGGCTGCTCCGTGAAGTTTTTCAACTCGCGCATGATCAGCCGCAGCGACTGCGGCAGCTTGCCGGTGTCGAGGCCGGCGGAGACCGCCAGCAGGCCGGTGTCGTCCAGCAACGCGGTCGAGCTGTGGATTGAGTAGGCCAGGCCGTGGTCCTCGCGGATCACCTGGAAGAGCCGCGAGCTGGTGTTTTCGCCAAGCATCACGTTCAGCAACCGCAGGGCGAAACGGCGGTCGTCGTGACGCGAGCAGGCACGGAAACCGAGGGCGATCTGCGTCTGCGCGGTGTCCCTGGTGTGCAGTTTAAATGTCGGGGCGGTCTGCGCGCCGTTCGCCGGCAGAAAGGCGGGGCGGCGGCCCTGGCCCAGACGCCGCGCGTAGGGCGCGACGGCCTTGAGCAACTGGCCGTGCCCGAGCCGGCCCGCGCCGACGATGAGCGTGTTGCCGGCGACGTAGTGGGCGCGAAGATATTTGAGCAGCGCCGCGCGGCCCAGACCGTCGAGACTTTTTTCCGTGCCGGTGAGGGGGCGGCCGAGTGGATGATCCGGCCAGATGGTTTCATTGAGCAGTTCCTGAACGCGCTGATCCGGCTCGTCGAGGACCATGGCCAGTTCCTCCTTGATGACGTCGCGCTCCTTGTCGATCTCGGTGCGCTCGAAGCGGGAGTTGCAAAACATGTCCATGAGCACGTCGAGCAGATCCGGCAGGCGGTCGTGGCGCGCCTTCGCATAAAAACAGGTGTTCTCCTCGCCGGTGAAGGCATTCGAGTTGCCGCCGATCCCCTCGACCGCCTGGGAAATTTCCCGCGCCGAGCGTGTCGCCGTGCCTTTGAAAAGCATGTGCTCGATGAAGTGGGAGGCGCCGTTCAGCCCGGCCGTCTCGTGGCGGCCGCCGACCCCGACCCATACGCCCAAGCTGATGCTGGCCATGTGGGGCATCTCGGCGGTGGCCACGGTCAGCCCGTTCTGCAGTCGTGTGAGGCGGTACATCAGATCAGGCGAAGGCCTTGGGCACCGAGGCCGGCACGCCGACGGTCCGCTGATATTCCAGGATGCACTCGATGGCCTCGTCGACGTCGTCGGTCACGGTGAGGAGGTCGAGGTCGCCGGGGCTGATGAACCCGCCCTGCTCGAGCGATTTGAGCCATTGCAGGAGACTCTTCCAAAAGGCGCGGCCCATCAGGATGAGGGGAAACTTCGGGATGCGCTGGGTCTGCACGAGCGTGAGCACTTCGAAAAATTCGTCGAGCGTGCCGAAGCCGCCCGGCATGAACACGAAGCCGGCGCTGTATTTCACGAAGCAGACCTTGCGCGTGAAGAAATAATGAAAGTCCACCGGAACGTTCGCGTAATGGTTGCCCTTTTGCTCGAAGGGCAGCTCGATGTTCAGGCCGACGGATTTGCCGCCGGCCCGGGCCGCGCCCTTGTTTCCCGCTTCCATGATGCCCGGCCCGCCGCCGGTGATGACGGCGAGTTGGTGGCGGGCCAGACCGCGCGCGAGCTTTTCCGTGCGCTTGTAATGCGGGTCGGAGGGCTTGGTGCGCGCGGAGCCGAAGATGGTCACGGCCGGGCCGGTCTGCGAGAGAGCTTCGAAGGAAGCGACGAACTCCGCCATGATCCGGAAAATGCGCCACGGATCTTCACGGGCAAAGGGAGGCTGATTGTCATTCATGCCGGCAGGGTAGCGGGGATTCGCGCCCTGACAAGCGCGGGGTGCGGGTACCGGATAAAAAAAGGCGGCCGTTGCCGGCCGCCTTCGTGAGTTGGACAACCCGTGAAATTTATTTCAACTTCGCCAGCGTTTCCTTGATTGCATTGAAGTTCGGCAAATCCTTCGGCGTCGGCGTCTGCTCGCTGTATTGCACCACGCCGGCCTTGTCGATGACGAAGGCCGCACGCGCGGAGGTGGAGCCGAACCCGCCGAGATCGGGCAGCAGCACGCCGTAGTCGGCGGCGGTTTTTTTGTTCAGGTCGCTGGCCAGCGGGAGGGTGATCTTTTCCTTGTTCGCCCAGGCCTCCTGCGCGAACGGACTGTCCACGCTGATGGCGATGACCTCGGCGTTGAGCGCGGCGTACTGGGAGAGGCCGGCGGAGACATCGCACATTTCCGTGGTGCAGACGCCGGTGAAGGCGAGCGGGAAGAACAGCAGGACGGTGTTCTTCTGGCCACGGTGGGCGCTCAGGGAAATTTCCGAGACGCCGGTGGCGGTTTTGGATTTGAGTTTGAAATCAGGAGCTTGGGAGCCGACAGCGATGGGCATAAGTCTTTAGTTGTTTTGGTTTGACCGTTTCGGATTCCTTTTATAGGCGGCAGGCGAAGGCGTGTCAAACGGCGATTGGTAAATGGAAATTGTTCGTCAGCGATTGTCCGGGGTGGAGCGGCCCTTGGAAATGCCCATGGACTGATGGAATGGTGGCCGGGCCTTCGCGAGGAAAAGGCTAGTCATCCGCCCCTTCGCCGAGGGCCCGGACGATCCGGCGTGGAATTGAAATTACGAGCGATTCCTTCGCTTCGGAAAAACCATCGCTGGGCCTGTAATGTTCGATCGGGCTTTATTTTGAAAGAAAGCCAGGCTGCGCCGAAGAAGCTGATGCTAAAGACCAACATCAAAACGCAGTCGCCGAGTATTGCCGGAGATTCTGCCGAAAGTTGTGCTCGATTCCTTCCCCCACTGCCAATGCCGTAACTTCAACCAACGGCGTGACTGACACCGAGAACGCCATTTTCCAGCGATGATGTGCGATACTTCCTATAAACAAGCCTACGATGGCCAAGGCTATTGCACACTGTGTCACGATTGTGGTGAATCCCTCCGAATAGGCATGTGTGAAATTTCAACCGAAGTAGCCGAAGGCTATGCTGCCGACGAGAACAAATCCGAGAATCGGTGTAAAAAAAGTTTTCATCACGGTTCCCATTTGCTGCGGGCAGGGCTTCGGTCAACGCCGCTTGCCCCCTTTCCTTTGCGATAGCTCAGCGGCTGCAACGACACCTCGCCCGTCCCGCGTTTGAGTTCGCGAACCTGGTCCCGCAACAACGCGGCCTTCTCAAATTGCAGGTCGTTCGCGGCGCCCAACATTTCCTCCTCCAGTTCGCGGATGGTTTCGGTCACGTCGAAGTCGCCGGCGGTTTCATTGAGCACGGAGGCCGCCCGCTCGCTGCTTTCATGGCGGGAGGAGAGACTCTCTTCAATCGCCCGCGTGACGCTGCGCGGCGTGATGTTATGCGCCGTGTTGTAGGCGGTCTGCTTCTCGCGGCGATACTCGCAGACGGCCAGAAATTTCTGGATGCTCTGCGTCTTCACGTCGGCGTAGAGGATGACCTCGCCGTGCAGGTGGCGTGCGGCGCGGCCCGCCGTTTGGATCAGGCTCGTCGCGCTTCGCAGAAAGCCTTCCTTGTCCGCGTCGAGAATCGCCACCAGCGAGACTTCCGGCAGATCGAGACCTTCGCGCAGCAGGTTGATGCCGATGAGCACGTCGAATTCGCCGCGTCGCAGTCCGCGCAAAATTTCCACGCGCTCGATGGCGTCGATCTCGCTGTGCAGGTAGCGGACGTTGATGCCGACGTCGTGCAGGTAGTCGGTCAACTCCTCGGCGGTGCGCTTGGTGAGCGTGGTCACGAGCACGCGCTCCTTTTGCTCGACGCGCAGCCGGGCCTCGTTGATGAGGTCGTCGATCTGGCCCTTGAGCGGCTTGAGCGTGACTTTCGGATCAATCAGGCCGGTTGGGCGCACGATCAGTTCGGCGACGCGGCCCAGCGACCATTCGAGTTCCTTCGGCCCCGGCGTGGCGCTCACGTAAATGGTCTGGCCCTGCGACGCCTGGAATTCCTCGAAGTTCAGCGGGCGGTTGTCGAGCGCGCTGGGTAGGCGGAAACCGTAGTTGACCAGCACGCTTTTGCGCGAGCGGTCGCCGGCGTACATGCCGCCGATCTGCGGCACGGTCGTGTGTGATTCGTCGATGACCAGCAGTGAGTCTTTCGGAAAAAAATCAATCAGCGTGCTGGGCCGCGAGCCGGGCGGACGCCCTGCGATGTGCCGCGAATAGTTTTCAATGCCGGAGCAGAAGCCCATTTCGATCATCATTTCCAGATCGTATTCCGTCCGCTGCTTGATGCGCTGCGCCTCGATGAGCTTACCCTCCTTCTCGAACCACGCGATGCGGTCGGTCAGTTCTTCGCGGATGGCAAGCGTGGCGCGCTTCATCTTTTCGGGCGGCGTGACGAATTGTTTGCCGGGAAAAATAGTGACGGATTCGAGCGTGTCGATTTTCTCGCCGGTCAGCGGCTCGAAGCGGGTGATCCGCTCGATCTGATCGCCGAAGAACTCGAGGCGCAGCCCGTCCTCGGTGTAGGCAGGGCACAACTCGATGGTGTCGCCGCGCACGCGGAACTGGCCGCGTTGAAACTCGATGTCGTTGCGGTTGTATTGGAGGTCGATGAGGCGCAGGAGAAATTGTTCGCGGCTGATGTCCTGCCCGAGGTGCAGATGAATCAGCATCGCCTCGTAGTCATCGCGGCTGCCGATGCCGTAAATGCAGGAGACGCTCGCGACCACGATCACGTCGCGCCTGGCGAAGAGCGCGCTCATGGTCGAGAGGCGCATCCGCTCGATGGCTTCGTTTACGGCCGAGTCCTTCTCGATGAAGGTGTCGGTGCGCGGAATGTAGGCCTCGGGTTGGTAGTAATCGAAGTAGCTGACGAAATACTCGACGGCGTTCTGCGGAAAAAAACTTTTAAACTCGGAGTAAAGCTGCGCGGCCAGCGTCTTGTTGTGCGAGAGGACGAGCGTGGGGCGGCTCGTGTTCTGAATCACGTTCGCGATGGTGAACGTCTTGCCGGAGCCGGTGACGCCGAGGAGCGTCTGATGTTTCACGCCGGCCTGGACGCCTTCCGTGAGCTTCGCAATGGCCTGCGGTTGGTCACCGGCGGGGGCAAAGGGTGAAACGAGTTTGAACATGCGCGGGATTTCGTTGAGTTGCGGACGCGCCACCCCGTCTGGCCCCTCAGGATGACCAGACAATTTTGCCGGCAACAATCGTGGTCACCGCCCGGCCCTTCATCCGCCAGTCGTGAAACGGGTTGTTCTTCGATTTGCTCGCGGTCTGGTTCCGGTCGCAAATCCACTCGACGTCGGGATCGAGCACTGTCACGTCCCCGTCTGCGCCCGCGCTCAATGTGCCCTTGGCGATGCGCAGCAATTTCGCCGGAGCGACGGTGAATTTGGCAATCACGTCGGAAAGCGAAAGCCGTTTCGCGTGATAAAGCTGCATGAGCGAGAGCGCCAGTTCCACGTCAAAGCCGGTGATGCCGAACGGCGCGTAATCGAACTCCACTTCCTTCTCGTAGTCGCAATGCGGCGCATGGTCGCTGCACAAAATCTCGATCGTGCCGTCGGCTAGGCCGTCGAGAATCGCCGCGCGATCCGCGGCGGTGCGGAGCGGCGGATTCATCTTGAAATTCGTGTCGTACTTCGGCCACACCGGCGGCGCAGACTGCATCGCAGCAAATCCGAAAACGCCCTTGCCATCCTCCTTCCAAAACACCTCGCTGCCCGCGATGGCCGAATCGGTGAGCGTGAAATGGTGCGGACAGGCTTCGCCGGAAATTGGCACGCCACGCTTTTTCGCCGCGCGCAGCAATTCCACCGCGCCCGCGCTGCTCAAGTGCTGGCAGTGGACATGCGCGCCGGTCATTTCCGCGAGCAGGATGTTTCGCGCCACGATCATGTCCTCGCCCGCCGCCGGCCAGCCGCGCAGGCCGAGCGCCGTGCTCCAGTAGCCCTCGTGCATCACGCCGTCGCTGACCAGCGCGTAATCCTGGCAATGATCCATCACGGGAAGGTCGAACATCTTCGCGTATTCGAGCGCGCGGCGCATCAGCTCGTTGTTCTGGATGCAATGACCGTCATCGGTGATCGCCACCACGCCCGCCTGTTTGAGCGAACCGATCGGCGCAAGCTCTTCCCCGGCGATGCCCTTGGTGATCGCGCCCGTGACGAAGACATTGATCATGCCCTCCTTCTCGGCCTTCTCGCGAATGAGCGCGACCGTGCCGGGGTTGTCGATGGCCGGGGAAGTGTTCGGCATGCAGGCGATGGAGGTGAACCCTCCGCGCGCCGCCGCCTCGGTGCCGGTCTTGATCGTCTCCTTTGCAGACTGGCCCGGCTCGCGGAGATGAACGTGCAGATCGATCAAGCCGGGGCAGACGACTTTGCCTTGCGCGTTGAACGTGGGCGTGCCGGGCGGCGCCTGTTTCGCGGCGTTCGCGCCAACGGTGGAAATTTTCCCATCGACGATCAGCACGTCGGCGACGGCGTCAAAACGATTGGCGGGATCAAGGACGCGCCCGCCGGTGAGGAGCAAGGAACTCATGCGCGCAGGATACACGGACGCGAATTGACAACGCAAGCGCGGCCGTTAAAGTCCCGGCGTTGCGGGTGTAGCTCAATGGTAGAGCTCCAGTCTTCCAAACTGGCCACGAGGGTTCGATTCCCTTCACCCGCTCCACTTCCACCGCCCGCTCCCGTTTCGACCGCGCCAGATTTTCCAGGCAACATGACCGGCCCACGGTCGGTGCAGCGACCGGTTCGAAGCCCGAGCAGGCGCGGCAACTCGGCGTGCCGGTGCTGGTTGAGGCGCAGTTGTTGGAACTGGGCTGGACGGCGTGAGCAAGTGGCGGAGCCGTCCCGGCTGTGTTCACGGGCGTCTCGCCCGTGACCTTGGAAACGGTTCAGGGGCGGGACGCCTGCCCCACAATTCCGCCGGTCACGGTTTGGGCGGTACGGGCGCGGGCGCGGGCAGGCCGAGCTTCTTGCGTAGGAGGTCTCTCGCTTCCGGGCTAAGGCCGGATTTTTTGTCCAGCAGTTGTTTCAAAACTTCCGGCTTCATTTCGGCCAGCGGCGGCGGCATGAGGCGGACATTGAATTTGATCCGCTGCCCGTAGGCTTCCCAGAGTTCGCGCGCGCGCAGGGCGTATTCCGCGGACAGGTCATCCTCATCCTCGATCAGCCGGAGATAGGACTGGATGATGAAGCCCTGGATCAACGAGGTGACGCGCGCAGAATTCCCGCTGTCCGTGTCTTCGGTGACGCGTGCGATGACGTAGTCGGTCAGGGTGACGTCGGCGGGAACGGCGTCGGGATATTTCTCGCGCACATATTTCAGCCAGCGCTGGCCCTCGGCATTGCGGCCGTTGACGTAAAGCACGTAGCAGGCTTCCCGCAAAAAATTGCGGTGCGCCTTCTTGATGGCGTCGCGCTTTTCCACATCCTGCTCGATCATCTCCTCGTAGGCGGCGTTGGCCTTGCCGACGATTTCCAGGTTCGGACCGAGGCGCGGCGGGACTCTTGGGTCGGGGTTGAGCACCAGTCGGCCGCGCTGGAAGGCCATCTGCATCGACTGATAAATGACGCGGCGCAGGGTGATGAGCTGGTCGGGCTTGGATTTTTCCAGGCCGAGGCTGGCCCAGTAGATCGCGTGCGCCTCCGGCAGCCGCCAGTCGAGCGGGCCGTAACGGTCGTCCACGGTCTTCATCTTGCCCGCGTCTATCTTGTACTTTTCCCAGAGGTGCGCGGCGCGGATTTTGGCCTCGGCGGATTGCGGATTGATCAGGTCGTCGAACTGCGGGCGGCCGGAACCGAGCGCGGCGGTCATTTCCCTGGCCCACTCGCCTTTGTAGTAAAGCTGCGCCTCGTCCAGATTCTGCCCCATCTTGTGCTGGAAGAACCAGGCCAACTCGCGGTAGATGAGCGCCTCGTTGGGATTGTAGCGCAGGCCGTCGTCGCGCAGCAGTTCGATGCCCCGCAGCACCCAGCGCCAGCGGTCGGCGGGATCGCTGAACTTGACGGAGATGTTGTAGGTCATGTTCCAGGACTGGACGAGCCAGACTTGGACGAAGTGTGGCTCAAGCTTGGTGATCCAGTCAGCGAGTTGCACCATCTCGAAATACTTGTCCTCCTCCTGCAACTGGCTGGCGCGAATCCAGAGCGCGTTGGCGATCAATCCGCGAAAGCCGCCCAGCGCCTGCGTGGTCAGCGCGAGTATCGGCGGCATCGCGGGATCGTTGGGCAGCGGGGTCAGGCCCATCTGCACGCGCTCGCGGTTGAGCGAATGCTGCAACTGGCCCGCGCCGGCAAACAGCAGGAGGGCCAGCGCGAGCAGGCCGGGCTTGTAAAATTTGTGGCGGGTAAAGTTCATGAGCTGGTCTGAGCTGAAGCCAGTTCGCGCCGCGTGAAGATGATGATGCCGGCCAGCGAGATGACGCCGCCGAGCAGCAGGACGATTTGTGTGAAGGCCAGGCCAAGCTGCCCCCAGGTGATGCTGCGCCCGGTGCTCAAGGCGTCAATGGGCGAGAAGCTTTGCACGAGCTTGAAGACGCCGACGATGCTCTTGAAAAACGGAATCAAGACGTAATCCACCGCCGAGCTTCCGGCCACGCCGGTCTCCTCGTTCGCACCCATCACCGTCCCGGACTCGACCGCGCTGGAGAGCGTGCCGGTGGAAAGCCCGACGATTAGCAGGCTCATGGAAAAAAACGCCGCCACCGGAAACGACAGGAAGCTCGCCGAGGCCAGACCCAGCGAGGCCATCAACGCCAGCCAACAGAAAATAATTCCCAGCCCGCGCGCGAAATTCAGCGCGAAGCTGCCGTCGCGATAGAGCACTTCCATCCCGTCCTCCAGCGGAAAGAGCAGCGCCACGCCGCTGCGATTCTGCACGTCGATGGTCAGCACGCCCGCCTCATCGAACAGGTTCGGGGGAATGGTAAACTCGTGAAAAGTGTCGGCGGAAAAATAGTCGGTGCGCGAACGGCGGGCGGGCGACTCGGCCGGGCCGGCCTCGATGACGACGCGGTAGGTGCCGAGCGCGTTCGTGCTGGCGGCGTTGAATCTCAGCCGGACGAAGAGCGGCGTGTCGCGCAGGGAGTCCTTGCGCCAGCCGAGGTCGATGGTAAAGCGGCGCAGGTGATTGGGCGCGACGACTTGATGGACGGACTTCACCTGTTCGCGAATCTGCTCGCGGACGAATTTCAGGTTGCCGGGGTTGGCGGTGGCATCCTTGAGGCGGGCGGCCATGATGCGGTCGGTGTTGCCTTCGATGTCGGGCATCTTTTCCTTCAACGACGCGCGGGCCACCAGCACTTCGTTGCGGAGGATGGCCTGCTGATCGACGGGTTGGGTCGGAAGTTTTTGCGCGCGCCATTGTAGGAGCGCATAGACGCAGCCGCCGGTCAGCGCGAGCAGCGTGGCGTTGAGCGCCATGATGCCGAGCCATTTTCCCAGCCAGATCTGCCAGCGCGCGATCGGCTTCACCACGATCATCTGGATTTGCGCCTCCTCCACGTCGCGCGCGAGCGTGCCGCAGGAGAGCCAGAGCGTGGAGAGGCCGAGCAGTCCGGTGATGACGCTCAAGGTGTAGGTCAGCAATATCTGCGTGAACCCGCGCGCCGTGCCGTCGTCCTTGAGCAGCAGCGGCAGCACCACGACCGATCCCATGAGCAAGGCCGCCAGCACCCAGAACAGCCGGAAACGAAACGCGGCCTTCCAGGTCAGAAACATGACTGCGCGAAATGGCGGGCAAAAAGTGTAAAGTGCGACGAGCCAGCAGATCCAGAACACAATGTTGACTAATTCCCATAGCCGAACCGCCAAGTCACCGAATGGCCAAATTCCCATTAATTGGAAAACGAAATAAAAAATCGCCAGCAGAGTGTTTAGAATTACCACAATCAGTGCGGCAATTCCCAGCAGGTATGAGAAATCTTTGTTTCTACCCACATGTCTCCGTCCTTCTATAGATGGCGCGTTTCTCACTTAGGCTTGTTAAGCAAGTTTTTCAATTTCTCGTTGGCCTTGCCCAAATCCGCCGGCTTCGCCGGTTCCGGCGCGGGCGCGGCGGGTTGGGGTGATTCCACCGGCTTGGTCAGGCCTTCGAGTTTTATCTGGTCGGCGGGTGGCGTGGTTTCCGGCACAGGCTTGGCCGGCTCCGGCTTCGCGGCCGTGGGCAAGGTGAGGCGTTCCAAAACTTTTTCGGACGACGGCGCAGCCCCCGCGTCGCCTTGCAGATACGCGGCCACTTTGCTGCCGGAGGTCGCGCCGGAAGTCTGGGCGTCGCTCTGCTTGGCCTTGGCGACGACTTCGAGGAAGTAGCTCTCCAAGTTTTGCGTCGGCGTGTCGATGTAGATTTTGTCCGCGGCGGCGTCGTGGCGGATGATTTCGAGGACGCGCTCCATCGTTTCGCGCGGCAGCACCGGCGAGGTGATGCGCACGGCGTCGGGCTTGGCGAGCAGTTCTTTAAGCGTGCCCTGCGCCTGAATTTTTCCGCCGTAATAAATCACCACACGGTCGCACACGTCCTCGACATCCGAGAGCAGATGACTGCTGAGAATGACCGTCTTGCCGCGCCGGGCCAGCGCGATGATCAAGTCCTTCACCTCGCGGCAGCCGATGGGATCAAGGCCGGCGGTCGGTTCGTCGAGGATAACAAGATCGGGATCGTTGATGAGCGCCTGGGCGAGACCGATGCGGCGCTGCATGCCCTTGGAAAATTCACCGACGGTGCGCGTGCGGGTCTGGCTGAGGCCGACCATGTCGAGCAGTTGCTCGGAGCGTTTCTCGCGCTCGGCCCCGGAAAGGCTGAAGAGGTTGCCGAAAAAATCGAGCGTCTCCCGCGAATCGAGATAGCGGTAGAGATACGATTCCTCCGGCAGATAACCGATGCGGGACTTGGTGGCGACGTGGCGCGGCGAACGTCCGAAAACTTCGATGTGCCCCTTGGTCGGATGGAGCAGGCCGAGCAGCATTTTGATGGTGGTCGATTTGCCGGAGCCGTTCGGACCGAGCAGCCCGAAAATTTCGCCGCGCCGGACTTCAAAATCGACATTGTCCACCGCGCGGGCCTTGGGCCGGCCCCAGAAATCCTTGAAGACCTTGGTCAGGCCGCGCACGGCGATGATGACTTCTGGAGATGGTGGATTGTCCCGCGCCTGCGGGACGGATTGCGGATTTGGTACAGTCATAATCATTCATTCATCGCCGCAAATTCCGTTTCAATCCCAGGGATTGCAGCGTCCAGCCCAGGGTTGCGAGGAACGAGCTGCCCTGGGTGCGTGTGAAAATGAATCATCAACCTTGAAGGGGTTGCATCGTTGAGCGAGGGGGAGCGCAGCCGCCCCGGCTGCTGTGCGACGCGCCCTCGCGTCGAACCGAACGCGCGGGGAATATTCAGCGCGCGATTCATTCTCACGCGCAACGCAGGCCGCGAGGGCGCGTCCTGCAACGCCGGAGGCGGGCGTGGTCCCCGGATGGGATGAAACCCGTTCAGGGTTGGGTCGCGTTTGGGACGTTGACCTAGGGTAGCGCCCGGCGCGCAACCCTGGGCTGAGTGATGGAATCCCGTTGGGATTCGAAACCGCGCGGCCAGCGGTTTCGCGCGCATCGGTGCGGTAAAGTTCCGCAATGTTCATGCGGTCTTCGGTTTGAAACCGATGGGCTGTTCGTGAGAATGCTCATGGCCGTCTTCATGATGATGGTCATGACCGCAGCCGGGGCCGTGAATGTGTTCGCCCGGTTCAGCCGGCGCGGCGGGCTGATACGGCTCTAAATCCTCACCGTGGCGGACGAGGCGAAAACTGTTGAAGACGACGATCAGCGAGCCGGCGACGTGCATTACGGCAGCCGTGATGGGGTTGATGTATTTCATCGCCGCCAGTGTGAGGCCGCCGATGACGAAGAGGATGCCGAGCAGAAAATTCTGGTTGATCACCGAACGCGTCTGGCGCGAGAGCTTCACCAGAAACGGCAGGCGGCGCAGATCATTGTTCATGAGCGCAATCGTCGCGCTGTGGATCGCCACTTCGCTGCCCGCCGCGCCCATCGCGATGCCGAGATCGCCGGCGGCGAGCGCGGGTGCGTCGTTCACGCCATCGCCGACCACGGCCACGCGGTAGCCCTTGGCTTTCATCGCGCGGACGAACTCCACCTTGTTCTGCGGCAGACAATCGCCCACGACTTCCTCGCAGCCGATCTCGGCCGCCACGCGTTTCGCGACCGGCGTGCGGTCACCGCTGACCATCGCGATGCGGCGGACGCCGTTGAGTTTTAATTCGACCAGCGCCTCGCGCGCTTCAGCACGGGTCTGATCTTGAAGACCCACCCAGCCGATGCACTGGCCGTTGCGCGCGACAAATATCAGGCTGAACCCCTCGGTCTCGTTCAAGTCCACCGATTTGAAAAAATCTTCCGTCACGCCGTTGTCTTTGAGCCATTGCGCGCGGCCCACGAGGACGACGGTGCCGTCGATGTGCGCCTTCACGCCCAGCCCGGCGGTTTCGGTGAAATTTTTCGGCTCGGCAAGCGGCACGCCGGCTTCGGCGGCAAGCTGGGCGAGCGCCTTGGCGGTGGGGTGATTGCTGTATTTTTCGGCGGAGGCGGCGATGCGCAGCAGTTCCGCCGGGGCGGTTTCGTGCAACGGTGAAAGGCGGCTGACCGCAAGCTTGCCGGTGGTGAGCGTCCCGGTTTTGTCGAAGACGAAGGCGTTGATCTTCGCGGCCAGTTCGATGTCGCCGACGTTCTTGATCAGGATGCCGAGCCGCGCGGCGGCGGAGAGCGCGGCGACCATCGCGGTGGGCGTGGCGAGAATGAATGCGCACGGACAGGCGACGATGAAAACCGCGATGACGCGGCTCAAGTCCTGGGTGAACGCCCAGACGAGCGCGCCGATGACCAGCACCAGCGGCGTGTAAAAAACCATGTATTGATCCACGATCCGCATGATCGGGAGCTTGGTCTTTTCGGCGGCGAGAATCAGGTCGCGGACTTTGCCGAGCGTGGAGTCGTGGCCGGCGCGGCTGACTTTGATTTCCAAAACGCCGTTGAGATTGATCGTGCCGGCAAAAACGTCGTCGCCCGGTTTCTTGTCCACGGGCAGTGATTCGCCGGTGATGTTGGCCTGATTGAAAGTTCCCTGGCCGGCCGTGATCACGCCATCGGCGGCGACGTTGTCGCCGGGCCGGACGCGGATGAGGTCGCCCACGGACAATTCCTTCACAGCCACTTCCTCCTCGACGCCGCCTCTGAGCCGGCGGGCCTTGGTGGGCGTGAGTTTGATGAGCGATTCAATGGAGGCGCGCGCGCCCTCGGCGGTGCGGGTCTCGATGATTTCGCCGACGAGCATGAAGAAGGCGACCACGCCCGCTTCCTGATAATGGCCGCTGCCAAAGGACGCGAGAATGGCCAGCCCGACCAGTTCGTTCGTGCTGAGAATGCCGCGCCGCAGATCCTTGATCGCCGTCAGAATGATCGGCACGCCGAGGAGCAAGGCGCCGATCATCGCGCTGACATCCGCCACGGCCACGGCGTGCTCCATGATCCACTCGACGAGAAAAGAATTCAGCACGAGCAGCAGCCCAAGGGCGGTCTGCCAGAAACGAATCGGTGTGTGCGAATGTTCGTGGCCGCAGGACGCGCACGATTCATCGCCCTCGTGAGGATGGCCGTGCTGGTGGTCGGCGTGGGTGGTGACGTTCATAAAAAGTTCAATGGGCGTCGGGCTTTTTCGGGGCCTCGGGGAGCCTGCGCTTTTCCGGCTCGCGGCCCATGGTGATCCGCAATTCGCGCGGTTTGCCGTCGGGCCGCGCGGCCACAAAAATTTTCTCCTGCGCATTCGCCATCACGCGGGCGAGCGTCTCGGTCTGGCGCAGGCGGAAGAACAGCTCCGGGTCTTTGCGGTATTCAGGCAGCAGGTCGGAAAATTTCTTGGCCTCGGCGGCGACGAATTCCACGAGGCGCGTGCGTTCGGTTTCTCCGGTGTTGATGCGCGAGGCGGCTTCGCCGCGGGCCTTGCTCAAAATTTCGTTCTCGTAGCTGCGCGCCTCGTTCAGCGCCTTGTCGCGCTTCACGCCGGCTTCGAGCACGGCGTTGAACTTGTCCTTCAACTGCCGGGGCGGGATGACCTGCACGTCGCTCTGCTCGACGGTCACGCCGAGCTGCTGCTGCTCGATGAGCTGCGTGACGCGTTCGCGGACGCGTTCGCGAAAGCCGGTCACGTCGCGGGTCAGGGCGTTGTCCACGGTGAACTGCGCGGCGGCGAAGAAGAGCGCGTTGTTCAGAGCGTTCTGCACAAGGTTCGACGCGCTGGTGAAGGCGAAGGTGTTTTGCAGCGGATCGGTGACGCGGTAACGGAGCGTGGCGCGGGCGTGGATGATGTTCGCGTCGCCGGTCACGACGTAGCCGTCGAGCGCGGGGTTGAGCGAGGGGCCGGGCGGCGGCTCGGTCTTGGCGGCCTCCAGTTCCGGCGCGGTCAGGTACCAGCCGATGCTGGAACTGACGGACTGAATCTGGCCGATGGGAATTCTCACGACCTCGTCGATAGGCGCGGGGAATGACCAGTGAAAGCCCGGCCCGAGCAGCGCCTGCTCGCCTTCGCCGACCGGCTTGCCGAAGCGGAGGATGACCGCCTTCTCCTGCGGGTTCACGGTGAAGAAGCCGGAGCCAAAAAACAAAGTGACCAGCACGACCATGACGATCTTGACGATGAAAAAGCTGCTGCGCAGCGCGTCAGAGAGCGCCCGCGAACCGGTGTCGTCCGGCTCCAGCGGCGCGGGCGCGGGCTTTTCCGGCCCATGCTGGTGGTCGTGACCGTGAGGATGATCGTGATCTTCGCTCATCGATTATTTCCTCGGTAAATCTTTTAGCAGGTCGAGCGGCGGTGTGCCCTGGTCGAGGATCAAGGTCGTCTTGTCCTTCAACGTCAGTTCGAGCGCGTTCAGTTTCAAAATCAAATTCGCCAGTTCGGGATTTTGCTGGAAGACGGCGAACGACTTGGCGGCGGCCGCCTCGCCCGCGCCGCGGATGCGGGTGGCCTCGGCGTCGGCGTCGTTCAGCAGCCGGGCGCTTTCGCGGTCGGCGCTGGAGCGGATTTTGATGGCCTGCTCCTCGCCTTCGAACTGGATTTTCGAGACGAGCACCTGCCGCTCGGAATGCATCCGCTCGAAGACGGCCTGGGTCACGCTCTCCGGCAGGCCGAGTTTTTTGACGCCAAGGAATTTGATTTCGATGCCGTAATTGTTGGCCAGAACCTGCGCCTGCACTTTCTTGAGCATTTCCGCCTCGATCTCGGTGAACTTGAGTTCCTTCTCGTTCGTGGAGATGAAATGCGCGAAGGGATGCTGGCCAACGATTTCATTCTTCGCGCTGCGGACGAGGGCTTCGAGCGTCTTCTCGGCCTCGGTGATGGAGCCGCTGGCGAACTTGGGAAAGAACTGCGCGGGGTCGCTGATTTTCCAGCCGACATAAACCATGACGAGCAGGTTGAAGCCGTCGGGCGTGAGCGTCTCCTCGAACTTGCCCTCAAAGTTTTGGATGCGCTGGTCGAGCTTGTGGACTTTCTGGATGGGCCACGGCCATTTGAAATACGGCCCCGGCTCGGTCTTCTGGCCGGTCAGCTTGCCGAAGGTGGTGACAACGGCGACTTCGGATTTGCGGACCTGAAAGACAAAGGTTAGCAGGACGAACACAACCATCAGCACGACGCCGATGGCAAAGGTGAATGGGCTTTTTTTCATGGTGAAATTTATTTTCCGGCGCCGGCATCGAGCAGGTCGGCGCGGACCTTGTCTTCGAGGTTGATGAGGATGACGTCGCTGGTGTTGGTGGTGGCGAGGACGTATTTGCGCGAGCCGGCGCTGGCGCGGGCGAAGGTCTGCAAATAGGCGCGCGTCGAATAGACGCTCGGCGCGGCGAGGAACGCCGGAATCTGGTTCGTGAAGAGCGCGGCGCGGGCGAAGGCGCTGACTTCCTGCCGCTGCGCGTCGGCCTCGGCCTCGCGAAGTTTGGTGAAGGCGGCCGCGCCGGCCAGCGAGTTGGTCCGCGTGCGGTAGGCTTCGGCGGCCAGAATCTTCGCCTCGCGCTCCTGCCTCGCGCCGACGACTTTTTCATACGCGCCGGCCACGGCCACCGGCGGATGAATGTCCTGCAGGCCGACGAAAATGATTTTCGCGCCGAGCACGCGTTCGTCCGCCGCCGCCTGGATGCGCTCGCGCAAAGCCTGCGCGGCGGCGGCGCGACCGCGCGACATGATGTCGTTCAGATCCACGCCGACGAGGTGGCGGACGACTTCGCGGGTGGCGATTATTTCGAGGAGTTCATCGGGGGACTCGTTGTGATAGGCCCAGTCGGAGAGGTTGGTGATCTGGAACTGCACCGGGATGCTGACGGAAAGCAGGTTGACCGGCGGACTTTTCTTGCCGGTGGGATGGTTGGTGTTGACCTCGGGATCGCGGCTGGCGACGAGCAGATTGAACTCCTCCTTGTAGTGGCTGACGGTCCAGAGAACGGTCTTCTCCTTCTCGCGTTCCTTGTCCGGCACGACGCCGATGGTGAAGGTCTGCACCTGCTCGGTGTGGAAACGGCGCACCTGGTCGATGGGCCAGGGAAGTTTGAAATGCAGTCCGGGGTCGAGCACTGTGCGGCCCGCGACGGGATTGCCGAAGCGTTCGAGCAACGCCTGCTCGCCCGCCTCGATGAAGACGAAGGTGGTCGAGAGCAGCAGCACGCCAAGCTGCGCGAGCAGCAGCCAGGCGAGCGCGCGTTCGAGGAACTTGTAGAACCAGGTGTCGGAAACCTTGAAACCAAACTGGTAATCGAGCGCGTGCGCCGCCGTGGAGATGAGGCTGTCCGGCTGGCCGAGCAGGCCGACGAGGCGGCTTTCGTAGAGCAGGCGCGCGGGCCGGCCCTTGACGCGCGGGCGGTAGATTTCCAGCACGAGGCTGAAGAGCGTTTCCACCGCCACGACTCCAAGCAGCAGGCAGAGCGCGCGGGCCACGTACAGATCGACGCGCGGAAAACCAATCTCGACCATCACGAGCGTCGCGGTCACGGCGAAGCAGAGATAGGACGCGAGCATCACGCCCGCCGCGCCGGGCCGGAGTAGCCGCTGGTTCTCCAACTGCGCGACACGCGCGGAATATTTTCCGAGCAGAAACAGCACGAGGAAGAAAAGCGCGAAGACCGACATGGTGAGCACGGGCTGTTGCAGCGGGGCGACCGTGGCTTTGGCCAGCCTGCTCCAGAGCAGCCACGCACCGGCGGCCTCGCCGAGGAAGAGCAGGATCGTCAGCGCGGGAATGAACCACCGCTCGAACTGCTCGCGCGCGTGCCGGGCGGGCAGGGATTCGCCTTCGGCGTTAAAGAGCGCCGAGCTGGCGGGCGATTTGGCGAGTTCGTCGAACTCCATTTTTTCCAGCCGCTCGCGTTCCTCCAGCCGCGTCTGAAACCACCCCGCCAGCGTCACCCACGCTCCGAGGGCAACGAAGACGAGCGCGACCTGCACGGCGAACGATTGCGCCGTCCGCGCCAAGGCCAGCCCCGCCGCGCCGACCGCCAGCAGCAGCAGCAAATTCAGCAGGCCTAATTTTTGTCGGTTCTGTTCCATGCTCAAATTATTCAGCTCAGCTCGCGATCTTCAAACAAACACAATCCCACGGCCAGGGCCGCGCCGACGTAGCACACCGTGTAGCCAAACGCGCCGGCCAGATAACTGCCCCACGCCACTCTGTTCGTCCCGGCTTCCACGGTGAGCGCGTCGCCCACCCAGAACAACTGCCAGTTCGGGACGAGCGGGTAAAGCACCTTGGCCCACCATGAGCCGTGCTCCGCCGGTTTGCCGAGCAGATAATTCGACATCAGGCCGAGCAGGAAAAGTCCGGAGCAGATCGCCAGCGTCGAGGTCATTTCCAGCCGCGTCGAGCAGGCCAGCGCGAGTCCGGCGAGAATCCAGAGCGCGAACAGCACCAGCACCGACGCCGGAACAATCATCCAGTCCACTCCGGCGGCGAAGACTTGCGGTTTGTCCGCCTTGGCCGTGAACGCGATGACGATGAACGACACCGTGATCATCACCACCACCGCGAAAAGCGCGTCCGAGACGAACGGCCGGCGGAGGAAAAAATTGCTGAAGCCCGCGAGGCCGTAGGCGAAGACGAGACCGCCGCCGAAAATCGCCATGCTTTGCAGATCAGCGGAACCGTAGGCGTCGAAGGCCATCCGGCTGGCGAGGAGCGCGGCGATGGTGTTGACGTAGTTCAAGACCGTGAGCACGGCGGCGAGGCCGACAAATTTCGCCAGGAAAAACTGCGCGCGCCCGACGGGCTTGGAGAGCACGGCCAGCGCAGTGCCGGCGCGGATTTCGCGGGCCAGCGTGCTCGAGGCGCTCAGGACCGCGCCGAGCAGTCCGGCCAGGAGCATCACCGCCAGGACGGATTCCTTGACGAGCTTCGGATCGTCGCCGAAGCCGAAGTAGGGGACGCAGGCGAGGAAGACGGAAAAGACGGCGGAAGCCGTGGTGAGCAGCAGGAAGACCGGCTGCCGCACCAGCTCCATGAACGTGTTGATCGCGATGGTGATGAACTGTCGCATGTCTGTTTTTGTGCGCCGAGCTTACAGTTTTATCGCGGTGATGCCAAATGATATTCCGGTGGAGGGGCTGTTGGGGTGTGATTAAAAGCGGGTGAGGGCAGTTTCCTTGCGGAGCGCCGGTCTGCGACCGGCTTAAGGCCCGGGGATTGCGACGGGCGTGAGCTTTCCGAACCCTTCCACTAACCTGTTACTCGCCCCACGGCCTCACGCCGGCAAAGATGCCGGCGCTCGTGCGCCTGAGAAGGCGGGAAGACAGAGCGGTGGAAGTCCGCTCCTGTGCGGTGAAGAGCCGTGCGGTATCGAACCGGAACTGCGTCGCCGCGAGGCGGGGTGGAGAGCACCGGAACGAGAACG